>NZ_JBHWEN010000012.1:0-209368 GCF_042734215.1 Kitasatospora sp. NPDC059673
GCCCGGTTACATTCCGAACCCGGAAGCTAAGCCTCACAGCGCCGATGGTACTGCAGGGGGGACCCTGTGGGAGAGTAGGACGCCGCCGAACAATTTTTCTGGAAAGGGCTCCAGCCATTTGGCTGGGGCCCTTTCTGCATTTCCCGGGGATTTCCGGAGACGGGCAAGGCCTACCGCACCGGTCCGCGCTCGTCGATGAACACCGTCGGCGCCGACAGGAACACGTCGGCGTCCATCGGCCCGTAGGCGACGTTGAACGTGTCGAGCCAGTAGGACCAATCACGGACCCCGGCCGCGCTGCTGAAGCGGTAGTTCAGTTGCCAACGCACCCACTGGCCCGGCTGGAGCCGTACCGCCGGCGGCCTGCGGTGGCGAGGGGGCAGACCGTAGAGAGGGTCAACGCGGGGGAGCACGCGCAGTCGGCCCTCGGTCTCCTGAAGGCTGATCTCGACGCTACGACGCTCCGCCCGGGTCTCCCGCGGCTCGAAGCGGTGGTCCTCGTGCATGCGGACGACGTGCGCAGAGGAGGGAGCCAGGTCCGATGGCAGCACGAAGCCCACGGGGGCCGCGTTTCTGCGCGTGGCGGCCTCGCCACCTCGGGACTGCTTCGTCCAGGACGTCCTGACCCACTGCACCGTGATCTCCACAGCACTCACCTCCCCGCGAAGGATATGAAGACCGGTGAACAGAAAGACCCCCAGCCCTCCGGGCAACCGGTGGCTGGGGGTGGGGCCGGGGGGCGGTCAGAGCCGGCCGGCGGCCTTGAGGCTGAGGTAGGTGTCGGCGAGGGCGGGGGCGATGGACTCGGGCGGGGCGTCGAGGACGGTGATGCCGCGGCGGGTGAGGAGGTCGGCGGTGCGGCGGCGGTCGGCGCGGGTCTGTTCGGCGGCGGCGGCGCCGTAGACGTCGCGGACGGTGACCCGGGGGGTGTTGACCAGTTCGTCGAGGCGGGGGTCGGCGACGGAGGCGATGACGACCTCGTGGCGCTTGGTGAGGAGGGGGAGCTGGGGGAGCAGGCCGTCCTCGATCTGGTGGGCGTCGAGGCCGGTGAGGAGGACGATCAGGGAGCGGTGGGGGGCCATCCGGAGGGCGGTGGAGACCATGGCGCGCAGATCGGTCTCGATCAGGGCGGGTTCCAGCAGGGCCATCGCGTCGGTGAAGGCGGGGAGGATCTCGGAGGGGGAGCGTCCGGCGACGGCGGTGCGGCGGTGGCGGTCGTGGGCGAGCAGGTCGACCCGGTCGCCGGCCTTGGTGGCGAGGGCGGTGAGCAGCAGGGCGGCGTCGAGGGCGGCGTCCAGGCGGGGGGCGTCGCCGACGCGGCCGGCCGAGGTGCGGCCGGTGTCGAGGACGATGAGGACGTGCCGGTCGCGTTCGGGGCGCCAGGTGCGGACGGCGACGACGCTGCGGCGGGCGCTGGCGCGCCAGTCGATGGAGCGGACGTCGTCGCCGGGGAGGTATTCGCGCAGGGAGTCGAACTCGGTGCCCTGACCGCGGGTCAGGACGGAGGTGCGGCCGTCGAGTTCGCGCAGGCGGGCGAGGCGGGACGGGAGGTGCTTGCGGCTGGCGAAGGGCGGCAGGGCGCGGATCCGCCAGGGGGCGTCGAGGGTGGCCTGGCGGCCGGCCAGGCCGAGCGGGCCGAGCGAGCGGATGGTCACTCGGCCGCTGTGGTGGTCGCCGCGCCGGGTGGGGGCGAGGCGGGTGGTGAGGCGGCGGCGTTCTCCGGCGGGGACGGTGACGGAGTGCCGGGAGGCGGTGAGGGAGGTGCCGGGGGCCCAGGCGGAGGGATACCAGGCGTCGCGGATCCGGGCGCGCAGCGGGCGGCGGGACGGGTTGGCGACGAGCAGGTCGACGTCGACGGCTTCGCCGAGGCGGACGCTGGGATCGCCGGACCGTTCCAGGGTGAGGCGGCGGACGGGGGCGGCGAGCACCAGGTCGGCGACGACCGCGGCGAGCAGCGGCAGCATGACCACGCCGATGCCGGTCCAGGAGGGGAGCACGAGGCCGACCAGGAGGACGCCGAGGGCGGCGATGAGGGCCGTGCGGCCGGTCAGGGCCATGGGGTGCTGGGCTCGCTTTCTGGGGCAGTGGACGCGGAGGGGGAGAGGCGGGTGGCGCTCTCCCCCGGCGGCGGCTAGCGCGGTGCGGGCGTCTGGGAGAGGACGGCCTGGATGACGCTGTCGGCGGTGGTGCCTTCCATCTCGGCCTCGGGGCGGAGCTGGACGCGGTGCCGGAGGGTGGGCAGGGCGAGGGCCTTGACGTCGTCGGGGGTGACGTAGTCGCGGCCGGCCAGCCAGGCCCAGGCGCGGGAGGTGTTGAGCAGGGCGGTGGCGCCGCGGGGGGAGACGCCCATGGCGAGCGAGGGCGACTGCCGGGTGGCGCGGACCAGGTCGACGATGTAGGCGAGGATCTCGGGGGAGACCGTGAGGGCGCCGATCTCGGCGCGGGCGGCGGCCAGGTCGGCGGCGCCGGCGACGGGGCGGACCCCGGCCGAGGCGAGGTCGCGCGGGTCGAAGCCGGTGGCGTGCTTGGAGAGGACCTGGAACTCCTGCTCGCGGGTGGGCAGCGGGAGGATCAGCTTGAGCAGGAAGCGGTCGAGCTGGGCCTCGGGCAGCGGGTAGGTGCCTTCGTACTCGACCGGGTTCTGGGTGGCGGCGACCAGGAACGGCTCGGGGAGCTTGCGGGGTACGCCGTCGACGGTGACCTGCTTCTCCTCCATGGCCTCCAGCAGTGCGGCCTGGGTCTTCGGCGGCGTGCGGTTGATCTCGTCGGCGAGCAGCAGGTTGGTGAAGACCGGGCCGGGCTGGAAGGAGAACTCGGCGGTGCGGGTGTCGTAGACGAGGGAGCCGGTGACGTCGCCGGGCATCAGGTCGGGGGTGAACTGGATGCGCTTGGTCTCGACGTCGAGGGCGGTGGCGAGGGTGCGGACCAGCAGGGTCTTGGCGACGCCGGGGACGCCTTCGAGCAGGACGTGGCCGCCGCAGAGCAGGGCGACGACCAGGCCGGTGACGGCGGCGTCCTGGCCGACCACGGCCTTGGCGATCTCGTCCCGCAGGCCGGTGAGGGCGGTGCGGGCGTCGCGGGTCTGGCCGGGGTCGGTCTTGTAGAGCTGGTCGGTCACGGCTGTCGTACCTGCCATTCCATGTCGTCGAGGTCGTCGGCGAGCCGCAGCAGGGCGGCGTCGTCGGTGGGGGCCGGGCCGTACAGCAGCTGCTGGAGGTCGGCGGCGGGGCGTCCGAGCCGGGCGGCGGCGGCCTCGGTGAGGGCGGCCGGGTCGGGGTCGCTGGAGGTGTGCGGGAGGCCGAGGGCGGCGGCGGCCCGGCGGCGGGCGGCGCGGCGCAGGGTTTCGGCCGCGTGGCCGCGGGCGTTCGCGCGGTGGTAGAGCCGGGCGCGGCCTTCGGTGGTCTCGGAGGCGCGGACCACGGCGGGCAGTCGTTCGCTGAGCACCGGGCCGAGTCGGCGGGCGCGCCAGACGACGGCGAGCAGCGCGGCGAGGACGAGTTGCAGGGCGCCCCAGTACCAGCCGCTCGGGATGAGGTCGCCGGGGGTTTTGCGGTGCTCGGTGGGGCCGGCGGTCACGCCGCGGTCGAGGGTCTGCCAGACCAGCTGGTGGTGGGCGCCGAACAGGCCGAGGGCGAGTGCGGCGTTGCCTTCGCGGTCGAGGCGTTCGTTGGTGAACGGCCGGCGGCTGCCGACCACGATCACCTGCTGGGTGCCGGTGGTGCGGCTGACCAGGGAGTGATGGGTGCCGCCGTGCGGGTAGCAGCCGACGTCGTGGGTGCCGGGCTGGTAGCTCTCACCGCCGAGTTGGACGGCGCCGGCGTTGCCGGCCTCGGGCAGCGCGCAGGCGGGTTCGACGGCGGTGGTGCTGTCGCTGGCGGAGTAGTAGATGGAGATGCCGGGGGCGAAGGCCTTCAGGGCGGGCTGGTCGGGGAGGAGCAGCACCAGCCGGCTGTTGGCGCCGCGGTGGAGTGCGGCGAGCCGGGTGAGTTCCTGGGAGGACAGCGCGTCGGGGTAGCCGAGGACGACGGTGGTGTCGTCGGCGCGCAGGGCGGCGGCGAGTTCGCTCTCGGTGGCGGCGGTGCGGCTGGAGACGCCGCGCTGCTGGAGGAGCTGGTCGGCGGCGCGGGTGCCCTCGGGGGCGCCGGAGCGGGGGTCGTACGGTTCGTAGGAGCCGTTGTTGGGGATGCCGGCGACCATGGTGCCGACCAGCAGCAGCGCGAGGGCGGAGAGCAGCCACCAGCGCCACCGGCGCCACAGGGTGCGCAGCGTGGTGCGGGGTGCGGCGGCCGGTGCGGCGGTGGTGGGCTGCTCGGCGGGGTCGGCGGTGGCGGGCGGGGGTGCGGTGGTGGTCATGCGGTTCCTCCGCCGGCCGCCACGGGCGTGGGGCGGGTGCGTTCGAGGGCGCGGTCGAGGTCGGCGAGGAGCCGGTAGGACTGTTCGTCGGCGGTCCGTTCGCCGAACGCGATGTCGTCGAACAGCCTTGCGGCGGAGGCGAGTTCGCGGGCCCGGTCGGGCAGGGCGCGGCCGGCTTCGGCGGCGGCTTCGTCGGCGGTGCGGCCGGGGCGCGGGTCGAGGACGGTGCGCTCCTCCAGGCCGCGGACCAGGGCGCGCATCTGCTCGCGGACGGCGTCGGCCCAGGCGCCGCGTTCGGCGTGGGCGGCGGCGTCGGCGCGGTGCTGGGCGGCGCTGCGCGGGCCATCGGCGGCGAACAGCATGCCGGTGGAGCGGGCCTCGCGGCGGGGCGCGCCGTAGCGGCGCCAGAGCAGCACGGCGATGATCACGGCGAGCACGATCACCACGACCAGGGCGGCGCCGTCGCCGCCGCCGAGCGGGCTGCCGAGGCCGTTCAGCAGGTGGTCGATCTGGCGCTGGACCCAGTTCAGGAAGCGGTCGACCAGTCCGGGTTCGTGCTGGTGGTAGATGGATTTGCGGAGTTCTTCGTGCGCGGCGTCGCGGGCGGCGTCGCGCGGCACGGTGACCGGGACGCCGTCCGCGAGCAGCGCCCCTCCCCCCCGGAGTCCCATGGCGATCAGGCTCCCGGCGGCGGGTACTGGCCCGGAACGGGCGCGGTGGTGGGGGTCGGGTAGTGGCCGGGCAGGCCGACGGCGCGGGCGAGTTCGATGTCGAGCGCCTCGCGGCGGATCCGCTGGTCGATGTAGAGCAGGCCGAGCAGGCTGCCGGTGAGCGGGACGGTGAGCGTCTTGGCGAGGACGCCGCAGATCGCCATGACGCCGATGCTGATCGCGGCCTCCCCGTCGGTGGCGTACGGGTCGCCGGGGACGCCGCCGACGATCATGGCGATCAGCTGGCCGGGGACGGTGAGCACCGCGGCGAGCAGGCCGACGACGATCTCGAACACGAGCATGGCGCCGAAGACCCGCCACCAGGAGCCGCGGACCAGGCGCCAGGAGCGCTTGAGGGCGCCGATGACGCCCTGCTTCTCCAGGACCAGCGCGGGGGCGGCGAAGGTGAGCTTGACCCCGATCCACAGCGCGGGCACCACGGCGGGCGGGACGAGCACCAGCAGGGCGGGCTGGTCCGTGAAGCCGGTCAGCAGCAGCACCGGGACGAGCGGCACGGCGACCGCGCCGATCATGATCAGGGTGTGCACCAGGGCCAGGCCGGTCAGCCGGCCGAGGTTCGGCCGGGCCTGCGCCCAGGCGTCCTTGAGCGCGGTGTCACGGCCGAGCAGGCTGTTGCCGATGACGGGGGTGAACAGACCGGTGGCGATCACGCCGGCGAGCATTTCGAGCGGCAGCGTGTAGTAGGTGGAGAACGCCGCTTCCAGGTCGGTGCCGGAGACGTGGATCCACCAGGAGACTCCGGCCTGGACGAGTTCGAGGACGCAGGCGAGGACCAGGCTGAGCCCGAAGGCGGTCTTCCAGTACCTGCGGACGAGGGCGAACGAGCCGTCCAGCAGTTCACCGAGGCCGAGCGGGCGCAGCGGGATGATGCCGGGCGTCGGGCCGAGCGGCATGCCCGGTTGGGGCGTCGGGCCGAGCGGCATGCCCGGTCCGGGCGGCGGGGGTGCGGTGGTGGCCTGCGGGGCCGGGGGAGCCGAGTGGCCGGTTTCGGACGGGCCGGGCGCGGGCTCGGGAGAACCGGGTGAGGTCCAACCCGGGGTCTCGGACAATCGACGCTCCTCGTCGGGGCACCCTGGGCGCGGGTGCATCGGGGTGCCCATCGTGCCATGGTGCGCACGCGTACCCCAGGGGTATCCCGTTGCTGATCGGCAACGGTGCGGACGAGGCCGTCCAGCCGATACCTTTGCGATGGTATGACTGGTTCGGCCGACGGCCGGGGGGCCGGCAACGGAACAGCTGTGCGTCAGGTCACATTCGGGTGATGAGAAGATGGAGCCATGAAGGGACGTGTCCTCGTCGTCGATGACGACACCGCACTGGCCGAGATGCTCGGCATTGTGCTGCGTGGTGAGGGTTTTGAGCCGTTTTTCGTCGCGGACGGGGACAAGGCGCTGGCCGCCTTCCGGGAGACCAAGCCGGACCTCGTACTGCTCGACCTGATGCTGCCCGGCCGGGACGGCATCGACGTGTGCCGGCAGATCCGGGCGGAGTCGGGCATCCCGATCGTCATGCTGACCGCGAAGACCGACACGGTCGACATCGTGGTGGGCCTGGAGTCCGGCGCCGACGACTACGTCACCAAGCCGTTCAAGCCCAAGGAACTGGTCGCCCGGGTGCGGGCCCGCCTGCGCCGGGCCGAGGAGCCCACGCCGGAGCAGCTGACCATCGGTGACCTGGTGATCGACGTCGCCGGACACTCGGTGAAGCGCGAGGGTCGCGGCATCCCGCTGACCCCGCTGGAGTTCGACCTGCTGGTCGCGCTGGCCCGCAAGCCCTGGCAGGTGTTCACCCGCGAGGTGCTGCTGGAGCAGGTCTGGGGCTACCGGCACGCCGCCGACACCCGTCTGGTGAACGTGCACGTGCAGCGCCTGCGCTCCAAGATCGAGAAGGACCCGGAGCGCCCGGAGATCGTGGTCACCGTCCGCGGTGTCGGCTACAAGGCCGGGCCCAGCTGAGGATGAGTGACGAGCAGGCCTCCTCCTCCCCGTCGGACGAGTTCGCCGGCGGGGAGGCTGCTGTGCGCGGCGACGTGCTGAGTTCCACCACCGGCCGGCCGCGTCGGCGCCGGTGGTGGTCGGTGCTGTTCGCGCCGGTGATCCGGCAGTTCCGGCACCCGGTGGGCCGGGTGCTGGCGCTGTACCGCCGCTCGATCCAGCTGCGGGTGGTCGCGGCGACGCTGCTGCTGTCCTTCGTGGTGGTGCTGGTGCTCGGCGTGGTGGTGGTCGCCCAGGTGCGCACCGGCCTGCTGGAGGCCAAGCAGAAGGCCGCGCACGGGCAGGCCATCGGCGGCTTCCAGATCGAGCAGGACAAGATCAACGAGGCGATCAACCTGCAGGCCAAGGCCGGCGCGACCGCCGACCCGACCCGCGACCAGATCAACGCCTGGCTGACCAAGCAGGTCTCCGACCTGGCGTCCGGCGGCGCCGGCGTCTACTCGGTGATCGCGATCGGGCCCGGCGGCCAGGAGGACAGCGCCGCCAGCGCCGGCCTGCGCGGCAGCGCCCGTTACTCGGGCTCGATCCTGCCCGACACGATCACCCCCGACATGCGCGAGCTGGTCGCCGCCGAACCGTCCGTCCCGCACGAGCAGCCGGTCAAGCTGCTCCGCTCGCCGGACAGCCAGGCCAAGCCCGACGACAACAAGGGCCTGGCGATCGGCAAGCAGTTCAACGGCCCGGACGGCAACCCGTACCAGCTGTACTACGTCTTCTCCTTCTACCAGGAGACCAGCACCCTGAACCTGGTGATGGGGACCCTGGCCACCGCCGGGCTGTTCCTGGTCATCCTGCTCGGCTGCATCGCCTGGCTGGTGGTCCGCCAGGTGGTCACCCCGGTGCGGATGGCCGCCGGAATCTCCGAGCGGCTGGCCGCCGGACACTTCGACGAGCGGATGAAGGTCACCGGCACCGACGACATCGCCCGCCTCGGCGACTCGTTCAACCGGATGGCCAACGGCCTGCAGGCGCAGATCCGCAAGCTGGAGGAGCTCTCCCGGGTGCAGCGGCGGTTCGTCTCCGACGTCTCGCACGAGCTGCGCACCCCGCTGACCACGGTGCGGATGGCCGCCGACCTGATCTACGACAGCCGCGAGGACCTGGACCCGATGGCGGCCCGCTCCGCCGAGCTGCTCCAGGACCAGCTGGACCGCTTCGAATCGCTGCTCGCCGACCTGCTGGAGATCAGTCGCTTCGACGCCGGCGCGGCGATCCTGGACGCCGAACCCGTCGACCTGCGCGACATCGTGACCCGCGTCGTGGAGGCCGCCGACCCGCTGGCCCAGGCCAAGGGCAGCGCGGTGCTGATCCGCGGCGGCGAGAACCCGGTGATCGCCGAGGTGGACAGCCGCCGGATCGAGCGGATCCTGCGCAACCTGGTGGTCAACGCGCTGGAGCACGGCGAGGGCCGGGACGTGGTGATCCGGCTCGGCGCGGGGGACGGCGCGGTCGCCGTGGGCGTGCGCGACTACGGCATCGGCCTGAAGCCCGGCGAGGCCTCCCGGGTGTTCCACCGGTTCTGGCGGGCCGACCCGTCCCGGGTGCGCACCACCGGCGGCACCGGCCTGGGCCTGTCCATCGCGGTCGAGGACGCCCACCTGCACGGCGGCTGGCTGCAGGCCTGGGGCGAGCCCGGCGGCGGCTCGCACTTCCGGCTGACCCTGCCGCGCACCCGCGGCGGCGAGATCTCCCGGGCGCCGTTCCGGCTGGAGCCGGAGGACTCCCGGCACAACCGCGGCATGTCCTCGGTCGGCGCGCCCTACCGGCGCGCGGTGCGCGGCGGCGGCGAGCCCACCGCCGTCCCGGAGACCCCGGACACCACCGAGCGGCCCACCTTCGGCTCCGGCCTCGGCGGGGTGCTCAGCATCGGCCCGGGCCTGGGCCGGCCGAGCGCCGCCCCGGTCGCCGACCCGTCGGACGTCCGCGCCGGAGCCGCCGGATACGGTGCCACCGGCGCGCAGATCGTGGTGGACCGCAGCGGCCGCCCGACGCAGCCGGCGCCGCCCGCACCGGACGGCGCCGACACCGATCAGGAGGGGACCACCGGTGCACAGGAACGACAGGACGGCTGAGCGGCGGGCGCTCGCCCTGGGCGGGGTCGCACTGCTGGCGGCCGCCGCCACCGGCTGCGTCTCGATGCCCTCCGGCGGCCCGCCGCAGCGCCTGGAGGTGCCGCAGGGCGCCGCCGACGGCGTCCAGGTGCACGTCTACCCGGTCGCCCCGCACAAGGGCGAGAGCCCCGGCGACCTGCTGGCCGGCTTCCTCGACTCCTCCAACGCCGACCAGGCCAACTACGACACCGCCAAGCAGTACCTGACCGCGGACGCCGCCAAGCGCTGGCGCCCCGACGCGAAGGTGGTGGTGCTGGCCGAACCGCCCGCGCGGAGCCATCCCGTTCCGGGGCCCGACGAGACCACCGTGCCGATCAGCGTCACCGGCACGCAGGTCGCCCAACTCGACGGCCGGCACACCTACCAGGCGGCCCGCTCCGGCGACTACCAGGAGAAGTTCATCTTCGTGAAGGTCGCCGAGGGCCCCGACGCCGGCCAGTGGCGGATCGACCAGCTCCCCGACGGCCTGATCGTCGACCAGACCAACTTCAAGAACACCTACAAGCCGGTCCACCGGTACTTCTTCGCCGCCCCCGACCCGACCAGCGAACTCGCCCAGGCCAACCCGGTGCTGGTGCCCGACCCGATCTACCTGCGCCGCCGAATAGACCCGCTCACCGAGGCCGCCCGGGCCACCACCGAAGGGCCCTCGCAGTGGCTGGGCCCGGTGGTCACCACCACGCTCCAGGGCGTCAAGGTGGTCAGCGCCACCGCCGGCGACAACCGGGTCGCCGCGGTCAAAGTGGAGGGCGTCGAGCTCGGGAAGGACGCGAACAGCTGCCGGAAGATGGCCCAGCAGTTCTTCCAGACCCTGGCCGACCAGCAGGGCAAGCTGGACCGGCTCGACCTGTCCTCGCCCAAGGGCGGCTGCTCGATCGGCAGCGCCGAGGCCGCGCGGGTCGCGCCGGGCGCGCTGGCCGGCGGCGAGAACGGCATGCAGGCGTACATCCAGCTGGCCGACGGCCGGCTCACCCGCTACGGCCAGTCCGGCGGGGATCCCGTCCCGGCCAACGCCGAGCCCGTCCCGGTCGCCGGGGTGCTCGGCCAGCCCGCGCAGGGCAATCAGCCGCGGCCCGGCGAACTCGCCGTCCGCCGGGACGGCAACGCCGTCGCGGTGATCGACAAGGACGGCCGCAACCTTTATTGGGCCGGCCTGAACCCGTCCGACAAGTACGGCGAACCGATCGTCTCCAGCCACGCCGCGCAGGGCCTGGCCTCGCCCAGCTGGGACGGCCGGGGAGACCTGTGGCTGGTCGACCGCGACCCGGCCGTGCCCCGGGTGCTGATGGTGCGCGAGCGCACCGGGACGACGGGGCGCGAGCGCACCGGGACGACGGGGCGCGAGCGCACCATCGTCCCGGTGACCGTGGAGGGGCTGGACAAGCGCTCCGTGCAGTCGCTGCGGATCTCCTCCGACGGCACCCGGGTCGCGCTGCTGCTGCGCGGCTCCGACGGGAAGACCAAGCTGTCGCTCGGCCTGGTGGCGCACGGCGGCACCGCCACTGCCCCGACCGCCCGGATCACCGGGCTGCGCGAGCTCGCCCCGCAGCTCGCCGAGGTCGCCGCGGTCTCCTGGAGCGACACCGATCAGCTGGTGGTGCTCGGCAAGGAGGCCGACCGGCTGCAGCAGCTGCACTTCCTGGGCACCGACGGCTCGCAGTCCACCGACTCCCCGCTGCAGGGCGGCGAGTCGATGACGGCGCTGTCCGCCACCGAGGCCCGGGTGCAGGCCGACCAGGTCGGCCCGGCGGTGCTCGCCGCGTCCGGCACCGGCGTGTACCGGCTGAAGGACAACCAGTGGCACGCGGTGACCAGCAAGGCGACGCCCGCGACGTTCATCTACCCGGGCTGAGCCCGGCCTCCCCGGCCGGTGCGCCGCGCCGGCCGGGACCGGGGCCGCGCCGGGCCGCCGCCGCCACGGTGGCCGCCGCCCGCGGCGGGCAGCCCGCCGTGCGCAGCGCCCGGGCCGCCTCGGCGAGGCTGGCGCCGGTGGTGACCAGGTCGTCCACCAGCACCAGCCGGTGCCCGGCCAGCCGGGTGGCCAGCCGGGCCGGGACGGTCAGCGCCCCGTGCAGGTTGCGGTGCCGCTCGGCCGCGCCCAGGCCCGCCTGGTCGGCGACCGGCCGGGCCTGCCGCAGCACCGGGGCGACCAGCGTGGCCACCCCGCCGCGGCGCAGTTCGCGGGCGGCGGCGCGGGCCAGCCGCAGCATCGGATCGTGGCCCCGGGCCCGGGTGGCGGCGCGCGCGGAGGGCACCGGCACCAGCAGCAGCGGGGCGGCGCCCGCGCCGGTGGCGGAGCGGACCGCGGCGGCCAGCGCGCAACCGAGCGGGGCGGCCAGCCGCAGCGCGCCGCGTTCCTTGTGGGCGAGCAGCAGTTGGCGCACCGGCCCGGCGTAGGGGGCGGCGGCGTGCACCGGCGGCAGGCCGGGCGGTGGGCGCATCGGCCCGGCCGGCCCGGCGCCGGTGCCGTCGAGCAGAGCCCGGCAGGGCGGGCACAGGCCGGTGCGGCCGTCGCCGCAGCCGGCGCAGCGGGCCGGGATCAGCAGGTCGAGCAGGGCGGCGAGGACCGGTGCGGGGCCGGATCCGGGCCGGTGGGCGGTGCTGCGGCTCGTCACGGGACCCTCCGGAACGCTCGCCGGGCGGCGACTTCAGCCATACGGTGGGCGGTGTCAGGCGTGTTGTCCAGTCGTTTACCACCGTTTCACCCATAGGAGGGTAAACAGGGGGGAACAGCCGGACAGCTCAACGCTCGTCGGTACGTTCGTTCGACTGGGGAGGCGAGATCCCCGGGTGAGGTGTTGCATAAGGGCTCCAGGGGTTTCGAACGCTCCTGGTGGGGAGGAAGTGAGGTAAGGGGCCGGCGGTTTTCGCGGGTCTCCCGGGCGGTGTTCCGGGGGCGGGCGGTGACCGGCTGGTCCGGCTGGGTCTCACGCCGGTCCGGGACGCACTCCGGACCGGTCAGCACAAGGGATCGGAGTTCTGCGTGGACATCGTCGTCAAGGGCCGCAAGACCGAGGTGCCCAAGAGGTTCCGCGAGCACGTGGCCGAGAAGCTGGAGAAGGTCCAGAAGTTCGACACCAAGGCGATCAGCCTGGATGTCGAGGTGTCCAAGGAGCACAACCCGCGGCAGGCCGACCGCTCCGATCGGGTGGAGATCACCCTCCGCAGCCGGGGCCCGGTGATCCGGGCCGAGGCGTCCGCCAACGACCCGTGGGCCGCGCTCGACCTGGCCTCGGCGAAGTTGGAGGCGCAGCTGCGCAAGTCCGCCGACCGCCGCCGGGTGCAGAAGGGCGGTACCAACGGGCGTGGCCCGCTGAGCGTCGCCGCAGCCACCGCCGCGCTGGCCGAACTGCCCGCGACGGAGGCCACCGAGGGCTTCAACGGGGCGGTCCGCAAGACCTTGGCGGGCAGCCTGGAGGTCGAGGGGGAGGGGCCGCTGGTGGTCCGCGAGAAGACCCACTCGGCCGCGCCGATGTCGCTGGACCAGGCGCTGTACGCGATGGAGCTGGTGGGCCACGACTTCTACCTGTTCCAGGAGAAGGACAGCGGGCTGCCGAGCGTGGTCTACCGCCGGCACGGCTACCACTACGGCGTGATCCACCTGAAGGAGGACCAGGCCGCGGCGGCCGACTTCGCCGGGGCCGGGGGCGCGATCAACGGCCCCGACGAGGAGTGAGTGGCGGCCGCGTCCGTCGAACCGAGGAAGTGGTGACCCCGGTGGCCGTCAACGGCCGCCGGGGTCACCGGCGTTCGGGGAGTCACCCAGCCGGGCGGTTCGACGTCACAGGGTGATCACAGGCCGTCCGGGGCGTGCAAAGATGGGCGCGTCACGTGACCGGAGGCGGGGGAGGACCGGATGGGGGAGAGCCTGGGCGCGGAGGACGCCGGCTACCCGCCGCGTCGCGCGGAGCCGATCCGGGTGCTGGTGGTGGACGACCACGCGCTGTTCCGCCGCGGCCTGGAGATCGTGCTCGCCGAGGAGGAGGACATCCGGGTCATCGGCGAGGCCGGGGACGGCGCGGAGGCCGTGCTGAAGGCCGCCGACCTGCTGCCCGACATCATCCTGATGGACGTCCGGATGCCTCGGCGCAGCGGTATCGAGGCGTGCACCGCGATCAAGGACGTGGTGCCCAGCGCCAAGATCATCATGCTGACGATCAGCGACGAGGAGGCCGACCTCTACGAGGCGATCAAGGCGGGGGCGACCGGCTACCTGCTGAAGGAGATCTCCACCGACGAGGTGGCCACCGCGATCCGCGCGGTGGCCGACGGCCAGTCGCAGATCAGCCCGTCGATGGCGGCCAAGCTGCTGACCGAGTTCAAGTCGATGATCCAGCGCCGCTCCGACGACCGGGAGCTGGTGCCCGCGCCCCGGCTGACCGACCGGGAGCTGGAGGTGCTCAAGCTGGTGGCCACCGGGATGAACAACCGGGAGATCGCCAAGGAGCTGTTCATCAGCGAGAACACCGTGAAGAACCACGTGCGCAACATCCTGGAGAAGCTGCAGCTGCACTCCAGGATGGAGGCCGTGGTCTACGCGATGCGTGAAAAGATCCTCGAAATAGGCTGAGTGAACGCTGATGGCCCGTCAGGCCAGCAGCTTCTCCAGCTCCGGCCGCAGCATCTCGTCGTCCAGCCGCTCGACCCGTACGTCCGAGCAGCCCACCCACTCGGCGGCCTCGCGCAGCGCCTCGGCGAGGGCGGGCACCGAGCGGGGCCCGTCCAGCGAGACCTGGCGGGCCACCAGGGCGGTGCCCTCGCGGGCCGGGTCCACCCGGCCGACCAGCCGGCCGCCGGCCAGCAGCGGCATCGCGAAGTAGCCGTGCACCCGCTTGTGCTTGGGGGTGTACGCCTCCAGCCGGTGGCTCATGCCGAAGATCCGCTCGGTGCGGGGCCGGTCCCAGATCAGCGAGTCGAACGGGGAGAGCAGGGTGGTGCGGTGCCGGCCGCGCGGCTCGCTCTCCAGCGCCGCCGGGTCGGCCCAGGCCGGGGCGACCCAGCCCTCCACCTCGACCGGGACCAGGCCGGAGGCGGGCAGCGCCGCGTCCAGCTGGGCGCCCTTGAGGCGGTGGTAGTCCATCAGGTCGGCGCGGGTGGCCACCCCGAGCGCCGTGCCGGCCTGCGCCACCAGCTGCTCCAGGCACTCGGCGTCCGTCAGGTCCTGCTCGAACAAATCGCCGGGGACCGCCCGTTCGGCGAGGTCGTAGACCCGCTTCCAGCCGCGCCGCTCGGTGACCACCACGTCGCCGAAGGCCAGGGCGCGCTCCACCGCGATCTTGGTGTCGGACCAGTCCCACCACCCGGCGGTCTTCTTCGCCCCGCCGAGGCCGGTGGAGGTCAGCGGGCCCTCGGCCCGCAGCTGGGCGATCACCTGCCCGTACACCTCCTCGGAGACCTGGTGGTTCCAGACCCGGCCCTTGGCCCGGTTGGCGCGGCGGCGGAACGCGAACAGCGGCCACTCCTCGATCGGCAGGATGCAGGCGGCGTGCGACCAGTACTCGAAGGCCGTGCCGTGCCCCCAGTACGCCTGCCCGACCGGGCGGCGACCGATCGCGCCGAGCCGGGCGAACGGCACCAGTTCGTGCGAGCGGGCGAGCACCGAGATGGTGTCCAGCTGGACGGCGCCGAGCCGGCGCAGCACGCCGCGGGCGCCCGCGCGGCGGTCGGGGGAGCCGAGCAGACCCTGGGCGCGCAGCGCGAGCCGGCGGGCGTGGTCGGCGGAGATCCGGACAGTCGGGGCAGGGGTCACGGCCATGGGGCGAGGCTAGGGCAGGGCACTGACAGTGCGGCCACGCCCGAGCGCTTTGACCGTTTGCACCCTGCTTCGGACGATGTGCCCCCAGGGGTGACACAGGAATAGCGTGCTGACGGACCTCCCGGGCGCTCGGCCTCCTCGCATACGATGGCCCGTACGGTGGGGTGGACTCCCCGCCGTCAGTCATCCAGAGCCGATCCAGGCAAGGAGCCCGCTCACGTGTCCGTCTTCGACAAGATCCTGCGCGCAGGCGAGGGCAAGATCCTCCGCAAGCTGCAGCGGATTGCCGCCCAGGTCAACTCGATCGAAGAGGACTTCGTCAACCTCACCGACGACGAGCTGCGCGCACTGACCGACGAGTACAAGGCCCGGCTCGCCGACGGGGAGAGCTTGGACGACATCCTCCCCGAGGCCTTCGCGACCGTTCGCGAGGCCGCCAAGCGGGTGCTTGGCCAGCGCCACTACGACGTGCAGATCATGGGCGGCGCCGCGCTGCACCACGGCCACGTCGCCGAGATGCGCACCGGCGAGGGCAAGACCCTGGTCGGCACCCTGCCCGCGTACCTGAACGCCCTCACCGGCAAGGGCGTGCACCTGATCACCGTCAACGACTACCTCGCCGAGCGCGACTCGGAGTGGATGGGCCGGGTGCACCGCTTCCTCGGTCTTGAGGTCGGCGTGATCCTGGCGAACATGACGCCGGCCGAGCGCAAGCGCCAGTACGCGATGGACATCACGTACGGCACCAACAACGAGTTCGGCTTCGACTACCTGCGCGACAACATGGCCTGGTCGCAGGACGAACTGGTGCAGCGCGGCCACAACTTCGCGATCGTCGACGAGGTCGACTCGATCCTGATCGACGAGGCCCGTACCCCGCTGATCATCTCCGGCCCGGCCGACCAGGCCACCAAGTGGTACAGCGACTTCGCCAAGCTGGTGCAGCGCCTGAAGATCGAGCGCGACTACGAGGTCGACGAGAAGAAGCGCACGGTCGGCATCCTCGAGGACGGCGTCAGCCGGGTCGAGGACTACCTGGGCATCGACAACCTCTACGAGTCGGTGAACACCCCGCTGGTCGGCTTCCTGAACAACGCCATCAAGGCGAAGGAGCTGTACAAGCGGGACAAGGACTACGTCGTGATCAACGGCGAGGTCATGATCGTCGACGAGCACACCGGCCGTATTCTGGCGGGCCGCCGCTACAACGAGGGCATGCACCAGGCGATCGAGGCCAAGGAAGGCGTCGAGGTCCAGAACGAGAACCAGACGCTGGCCACCATCACCCTGCAGAACTTCTTCCGCCTGTACGACAAGCTGTCCGGCATGACCGGTACCGGCACCACCGAGGCGGCCGAGTTCCACCAGATCTACAAGCTCGGCGTGGTCCCGATCCCGACCAACAAGACCCCCAAGCGGATCGACCAGCCGGACCTGATCTACAAGTCCGAGCCGGCCAAGTTCGCCGCCGTGGTCCAGGACATCGCCGAGCGCCACGAGAAGGGCCAGCCGGTGCTGGTCGGCACCGTGTCGGTGGAGAAGTCCGAGTACCTGTCGCAGGAGCTGCGCAAGCGCGGCATCCCGCACGAGGTGCTGAACGCCAAGCACCACGAGCGCGAGGCGCAGATCGTCGCCCAGGCCGGCCGCAAGGGCGCCGTCACCGTCGCCACCAACATGGCCGGCCGCGGTACCGACATCATGCTCGGCGGCAACCCGGAGCACCTGGCCGCCGCCGAGCTGGCCCAGCGCGGCATCACCCCGGAGGACACCCCGGAGGAGTACGAGGGCGCGCTGCCGGCCGCGATGGAGAAGGCCAAGGTCGCGGTCAAGGCGGAGCAGGAGGAGGTGCAGGAGATCGGTGGCCTGTACGTCCTGGGCACCGAGCGCCACGAGTCCCGCCGGATCGACAACCAGCTGCGCGGCCGCTCCGGCCGTCAGGGCGACCCGGGCGAGTCCCGGTTCTACCTGTCGCTGGGCGACGACCTGATGCGCCTGTTCAAGGCCGGCATGGTCGAGCGCGTGCTCTCCATGGCGAACGTCCCCGAGGACGTGCCGATCGAGTCGAAGATGGTCACCCGCGCCATCGCCTCCGCGCAGACCCAGGTCGAGCAGCAGAACTTCGAGATCCGCAAGAACGTCCTCAAGTACGACGAGGTCCTCAACCGCCAGCGCGAGGTCATCTACGGCGAGCGCCGCCGCGTCCTGGAGGGCGAGGACCTGCAGGAGCAGGTCGGCCACTTCATGGACGACACCGTCGCCGCGTACGTCAACGCCGCCACCGGCGAGGGCTTCGAGGACGACTGGGACCTCGACAAGCTGTGGACGGCGCTCAAGCAGCTCTACCCCGTCTCGCTGGACCTCGACGAGCTGGAGGAGGACGCCGCGGAGAACGGCGGCCTCACCCCGGAGTACCTCACCAAGGTCATCCAGGAGGACATCGCCGCCTCCTACGGCAAGCGGGAGGACCAGCTCGGCGACCAGATCATGCGCGAGCTGGAGCGCCGCGTCGTGCTGTCGGTGCTGGACCGCCGCTGGCGCGAGCACCTCTACGAGATGGACTACCTGCAGGAGGGCATCGCGCTGCGCGCCTACGCCCAGCGCGACCCGCTGGTCGAGTACCAGCGCGAGGGCTTCGACCTGTTCTCCGCGATGATGGAGGGCATCAAGGAGGAGTCCGTCGGCTACCTGTTCAACCTGGAGGTCCAGGTCGAGCAGCAGGTCGAGGAGGTGCCGGTGCCGGACGACGAGCAGGTGCTGCTGGAGAAGCTGGAGAAGGACGCCACCGTCCCCGGCGCCCGCCCGGAGATCCGCGCCAAGGGCCTGGAGGCCCCCGAGCGCAAGAAGCTGCACTACACCGCCCCGTCCGACGAGGTCGGCGGCGGCGTGGTCGAGGGCGACTTCGACGAGGACGGCCTGGTGCCCGACGGTGACGGACTGACCAGGGCCGAGCGCCGCAAGGCGGCCAAGGCCGCGAAGGGCCGGCGCCGCAAGAGCTGACCGGCAGCGCGTGCCCGACGGGGCGTCACCTCCTTCCCGGGGGTGGCGCCCCGCGGCGTTTCCCCGGGTGTTCAGCGGGCCTCGACGGCGGCGCACTGCCACTGCCCGGTGCGGGTGTGCAGCTCCAGCCGGAACGCCAACATGTGGTGCCGGGGCCCGAGTTCGACCCGGACGCAGGCCTCCACCGCACCCGGCGCGGGCGCCGAGTCGTGCACGTGGCCCAGCCGCGGCTGGCAGGACCGCCCGCGCGGACGGAGCGGACCGCTGCGGGTGAGCGCCGCGAGCTGGTGAAACCCCGGCAGCGTGGTGTGGCGCTGCAACTGGTGCACGGGGCGCACCCCGCACAGCACCTCCACCAGGCGGCGGGCGAAGCGGGTCGCCAGCTCGCTGTGCCCCGTCCGGGTCGGCGCCGGGCTGCGTGGCCGGGCCGGGCGCCCGCCGCCGCAGGCCGCCCGGGGGCTGCGGACGGTCCGGACCGCCTCGCCGGGCGGGTGCGGGTGCGGGTGCCGGACGGGGCGGCGGGCGGAGTGCACCGGGTGGACCAGCGGGCGGATGCGGGGGCCGGGCGTCCGGGTGAGCTGCTCGGTCATCGGGGCCTTCTCGGGGCGTCGGGGCGTGGGGGCCGGTGAGTCGGGTCGGGGCGGGTGTGCCCGACCTTGCTATCGGGCGTGCGGCGGCGGGCCCAAGGCGTCTCGCGCGCCCGCGAGGCGGCCGGGAACTCCACTCGTGCGGGTGGTGTTCGTGGGGGCGGACGGGACCTTGCGGCCCCGGCCGGTCGCGGAGTTGACGCACGGTCGGCGGCCGGGCGGCACCAAGGGGGACACCGCCCGTCCCCTGACCGGCCCAGCGCGGAACCGGCGGCCGCGGGCTGCGTATTCTTGACCCGTCGCACTGTGACCGAGGAAGGTGCCCCCATGCGCGTGTACGTGCCCACCACGCTGAACGACCTGACGGTGGCGCACCCCGAAGGGGTCCTGGAGCAGAGCGTCGCGTACGCGGTGACTCCGGCGCTGCGCGAGTGGTACGTCAGTGACGACCTGGAGGAGCTGGAGTACGCGGCGCTCAACCGGGCGGCGCTGTCCTCGATCCGGCTGCTGGCCGCCGACCCGAAGGCGCCGCGCCGGCGCGTGGTGGTGGCCGTCGAGGTCGCCGACTCCGCGGTGTCGCCGTTCCCGGGCGACGAGTACCAGGACCAGGCCTCGCTGGGCCGGGTGGTGCTGGCCGGCCCGATCCGGCTGGCGAAGGCCGCCTCCGTGCACGCCGACGACGCGGACCCGGACGTGGAGGCCGACGTGGCCGCCGCGGCCGGGGCGATCGCCGCCGCCGACCAGGGCGACCAGGACGCGCAGTTCACCGTGGACGGCGCGGAGGACCACGAGCTGCTCTGGTTCGCCACCCAGGAGATCCCCGGTCTGATCGCCTGATCTTCTCGCTGTACGACCCCGTCACGGCCACCCGGCCGGGGCGGGGTTTTCGCGTTTCCGCACCCGGCTCGGCACCGGCGCGGCACCCGCGCGGCGCCGGCATGCGAGGCGCGTGCAATCATTGCGCTTGCAAGTTTGTGCGCGTGCAATTATTGTCAAAGCACGTAAGGTGCACTCGCAATCGCATGGAGGTCGGCGTCATGCCTCTCGCGCTCCTCGCCCTGGCCATCGGGGCGTTCGGCATCGGAACCACCGAGTTCGTGATCATGGGCCTGCTGCCCGAGGTCGCCTCGGACTTCGGGGTGTCGATCCCCACCGCGGGCCTGCTGGTCACCGGCTACGCGATCGGCGTGGTCGTCGGCGCGCCGCTGATGACCGTGCTCGGCACCCGGATCAGCCGCAAGCGGATGCTGATGCTGCTGATGGCCCTGTTCACCGTCGGGAACCTGTTCTCGGCCCTCGCGCCGAGCTTCGGGGCGATGCTGGCCGGGCGGATCGTCGCCTCGCTCGCCCACGGCGCGTTCTTCGGGATCGGATCGGTGGTCGCCGCCGAACTCGTCGCACCGGAGAAGAAGGCCGGGGCGATCGCCACCATGTTCACCGGGCTGACGGTGGCCAACATCGTCGGCGTGCCGCTCGGCACCTTCGTCGGCCAGAGCGTCGGCTGGCGGGCCACCTTCGCGATCGTCGCCGCGCTCGGCGTGGTCGGACTGCTGGGCATCGCCCGGCTGGTGCCGGACCTGCCCCGTCCCGAAGGCGCGCACCTGCGCCGGGAGCTGGCCGCGTTCCGCAACGTGCAGGTGGTGCTGGCGATGGCGATGACCGTCCTCGGCTTCGGCGGTGTGTTCGCCGCGATCACCTACATCGCGCCGATGATGACGAAGGTCGCGGGCTTCTCCGACGGCGCGGTGACCTGGCTGCTGGTGCTGCTCGGCGTCGGCATGTTCCTCGGCAACCTGCTCGGCGGACGGTTCGCCGACCGCCGGCTGATGCCGATGCTGTTCACCACCCTCGGCGGACTGGCCGTCGCCCTCGCGCTGTTCACCGTCACCGCCCACAACGAAGTCGCCGCCGCGCTCACCCTGCTGGTGATCGGCGCCCTCGGCTTCGCCACCGTCCCGCCGCTCCAGAAGCGGGTCCTGGACCAGGCGCACGGCGCGCCGACGTTGGCCTCGGCCGTCAACATCGGAGCATTCAACCTGGGCAACGCGCTCGCCGCATGGCTCGGCGGCGCCGTCATCTCCGCCGGCCTCGGCTGGACCGCACCGAACTGGGTGGGCGCGGCGCTGGCCGGCTCCGCCCTGGTGCTGGCCTTCGTCTCGGCCGGCCTGGAGCGCCGCGAGGCCGCCCCCGCTGCCGTCGGCGCCCCCGCCCTGAACCACTGAACCACCCGCACTCCCCGTACTCCCCGCACCGGAGAAGCACCATCATGAGCACCACTGTCATCACCACCTCCGACGCCGAAACCCTGGTCGCCGCCGCCCGCGCCGCCGCCGAGGCGGCCGGGATCGCGGTCAGCGTCACCGTCCTGGACGCCGGCGGGCACCTGCTGGCGTTCCGCCGCGACGACCGGGCCGTGCTGATCTCCGGCGAGACCAGCACCCGCAAGGCGTACACGGCGCTCCAGTTGGACGCCCCGACCGCCGACCTGGTCGACCTGGTCAAGCCGGACGGCCCGTTCCACTCGCTGCCGACCGCGCTGGACCGGCCCCTGCTGTTCATCGGGGGCGGCCTCCCGGTGCACCGCGACGGCCGGCCGGTCGGCGCCATCGGCGTCGGCGGCGGCACCCCCGAGCAGGACCACGCGTTCGCCACCGCCGCGCTGCGGGAGCTCGCCCAATGAGCGCCCGCACCCCGCAGGAGGTGTTCGCCGAGCACGGCAGGCGCCTGGCCACCGGAGACCTCGACCTGATCGCCGAGAGCTACGCCGAGGACGCGGTGTTCCTGACGCCCGACGGCGTCCGCACCGGCCGCGGCGGCGTCAAGCAGGTCATCGGCCGGCTGCTCGCCGAGCTGCCCGACGCCGAGTGGCAGCTCACCCCGCTGTTCGCCGACGACCTGCTGTTCCTGCGCTGGAGCGCCGCCACCGCCACCCGGCAGGTCACCGACGGAGTCGACACCTTCGTCTTCCGCGACGGCCTGATCCGCGCCCAGACCCTGAACTACACCCTCACCGAGAAGGCTTGATTCCCATGACCGTCCCCACCGTCACCCTCAACAACGGCGTCCGGATGCCGCAGCTCGGCTTCGGCGTCTTCCAGGTTCCGGACGAGGAGACCACCGCCGCCGTCGCCACCGCGCTGGAGGCCGGGTACCGCAGCATCGACACCGCCGCGATCTACGGCAACGAGCGCGGCGTCGGCAAGGCGCTGGCCGCGTCCGGGCTGCCCCGCGAGGAGCTGTTCGTCACCACCAAGCTGTGGAACGCCGACCAGGGCTACGACGCGACGCTGCGGGCCTTCGACGCGAGCCTCGACAAGCTCGGCCTGGAGACCGTCGATCTGTACCTGATCCACTGGCCCACCCCCGCCCGGGACCTGTACCTCGACTCCTGGCGGGCGATCGAGCGCCTCGCCGCCGACGGCCGGATCCGTGCCGCGGGCGTCTCCAACTTCCAGCCCGCGCACCTGACGCGGCTGATCGGGAACAGCGGGCTGGTGCCGGCCGTCAACCAGGTCGAGCTGCACCCGGGCCTCCAGCAGGCCGAACTGCGGGCCTTCCACGCCGCGCACGGCATCGCCACCGAGGCCTGGAGCCCGCTCGCCCAGGGCGCCGTCCTGAACGACCCGGCGATCACCGCGATCGCCGAGCGCACCGGCAAGTCCCCCGCCCAGGTGGTGCTGCGCTGGCACCTCCAGCTCGGCAACCTGGTCATCCCCAAGTCCGTCACCCCGGCCCGGATCCGGCAGAACCTCGACGTCTTCGACTTCACCCTCACCGACGCCGAGATGGCCGCCATCGCCACCACCGACCGCGGCCTGCGCACCGGCCCGAACCCGGACGAGTTCAACGGCTGAGGTGGAGCGTGGGAGGAGCCGCCGAGGTGGCCCTACCCTTGGCGGGTGCGTACACACATAGTCTGGGACTGGAACGGCACCCTGCTGTCGGACATGCCGGCCGTGCTGGGGGCCAGCAACGCGGCGTTCGAGATGGTCGGGATCGGGCCGATGACGCTGGACGAGTACCGGGCGCAGTACGAGATCCCGATTCCGAAGTTCTACGAGCGGCTGCTGGGGCGGATGCCCAGCCGGGCCGAGTGGCTGGCGCTGGACGACGCGTTCCACGTCAAGTACCTGGAGCTGTTCCCGAGCTGCGGGCTGACGCCGGGCGTCGAGGAGCTGCTGTCCGGGTGGGCGGCGGGCGGGCGCAGCCAGTCGGTGCTGTCGATGTACGAGCACGAGAAGCTGGTGCCCGCGGTGGACGCGTTCGGGCTGACCGGGCACTTCCTGCGGGTGGACGGGCGGCGGGGGGAGCCCGGCGGGCGCAAGGCGGCGGAGCTGGCGGTGCACCTGGAGGCGCTGGGCCCCGGGATCGACCGCGCGCGCACCGTGCTGATCGGGGACGCGGCGGACGACGCCGTCGCGGCGCTGTCGCAGGGCATCAAGTCGGTGCTGTGGACGGGCGGCTCGCACACCCGGGAGAAGCTGGTGCACGTCGGCGTGCCGGTGGTGGACTCGCTGGTGGAGGCCGTCGCGGTGGCCGAGGAGCTGTCCCGCTAGGCGTGTCACAGCACGTCAACGCGGGTACGCGCGTTCACCCTGGGAGGGGAACAGCACGCACCACCGTACGGAGCAGTTGAGCAGCATGCCGATCGACGCGGTCACCACCGTCCCCACCCCCGTCAACGAACCGCCGCGGGCGTACGCGCCGGGCAGCCCCGAGCGGGCCCGGCTGCTGCGGGTGGCGGACGGGCTGGCCGGGCAGCACACCGCGCTGCCGATGACCATCGGCGGCGCGCAGCGGCTCGGCGGCGGGGAGCGGATCGAGGTGGTGCAGCCGCACCACCACGCGGCGAAGCTCGGCGTGCTGGGCAACGCGACCGCCGCCGACGTGCGGGACGCGGTGGACGCGGCGCTGGCCATGGCGCCCGAGTGGCGGGGCCTGTCGTTCGACGACCGGGCGGCGGTGTTCCTGCGCGCCGCCGACCTGCTGGCCGGGCCGTGGCGCGAGACGCTGGCCGCCGCCACCGTGCTGGGGCAGTCGAAGTCCGTGCAGCAGGCCGAACTCGACGTGTGCGAGCTGGTCGACTTCTGGCGGTTCAACGTGCACTTCGCCCGGCAGATCCTGGCCGAGCAGCCGATCTCCGGCCCCGGGGTGTGGAACCGCGCCGACCACCGCCCGCTGGAGGGCTTCGTCTGCGCGATCACCCCCTTCAACTTCACGGCGATCGCCGGAAACCTGCCGACGGCGCCCGCCCTGATGGGCAACACCGTGGTGTGGAAGCCCGCACCGGCGCAGATGCTGGCCGCGCACTTCCTGATGCGGCTGCTGGAGGCGGCCGGCCTGCCGCCCGGGGTGGTCAACCTGGTCACGGGCGACGGACAGGCGGTGACCGAGGTGGCGCTGCAGGACCCGGCACTGGCCGGGCTGCACTTCACCGGCTCCACCGCCACCTTCCAGAACCTGTGGCGGGAGATCGGCCGCGGCATCGGCCGCTACCGCAGCTACCCGCGGATCGTCGGCGAGACCGGCGGCAAGGACTTCCTGATCGCCCACCCCTCCGCCGACCCGGCCGTGCTGCGCACCGCGATGCTGCGCGGCGCGTTCGAGTACCAGGGCCAGAAGTGCTCGGCGCTGTCCCGGGCGTACCTGCCGCGCAGCCTGTGGCGGCGGATCAAGGACGACTTCCTCGGCGAGGTGGACGCGCTGACCGTCGGCGACGTCACCGACCTGAGCAACTTCATGGGCGCGCTGATCGACGCGCGCGCCTTCGCGCGCAACCGGGACGCGATCGAACGCGCCAAGGCCGACCCGCAGGTGGAACTGCTCGCGGGCGGCCAGTACGACGACGCGATCGGGTGGTTCGTCCGGCCGACCGTGCTGCTCGGCGGCGACCGGCGCGGCGAGATCTTCTCCACCGAGTACTTCGGGCCGATCCTGGCCGTCCAGGTGTACGAGGACAGCCGCTGGGAGGACGCCCTGGAGCGGGTCGACGAGGCCGCCCCGTACGGGCTGACCGGCTCGGTGATCGCGCAGGACCGGCGGGCCATCGCCCAGGCCGTGGAGCGGCTGCGGTTCACCGCCGGAAATCTGTACGTCAACGACAAGCCGACCGGAGCGGTGGTCGGACAGCAGCCGTTCGGCGGCGGCCGGGCCTCCGGCACCAACGACAAGGCGGGCGCGGCGCAGAACCTGCTGCGCTGGACGTCCACCAGGTCGATCAAGGAGACCTTCACCCCGCCGACCGACTACGTCCACCCGCACATGGAGTGGTCCCCCGAGTGACGTACAGGACGCCCGGACGGCTTTGGACAAGGTGTCCAGGAAGGAACGATCTTCGTCCGGGATTGTGCCTCCGTGTCCCCTGACACCTTGGTGCCGCCACGTTAGGCTGGCTGGCGTCGCCGGTTTCGGTCAGGCAGGCCAAACGACTTGTCGTACCCGGGTGAAGCGCGACTCATGCGTAACATGAGCGCTTTTCCACCGCGGGAAGACTGCCGATGGGGCCCGGCGGTGCACCCACCGTCATCACCGAGTCACGCAACGGCGCGCGACAGGAGCCAAACAGCTATGCAGACCAAGCTGGACGCAGCCAAGGCCGAACTGCTCAAGAAGGCAGCAGCAGCCGCTGAGAACAGCCAGGTGGGGGGAGCGGCGCCCGGGGAAGGGCTGAGCAACGGCGCTCTGGCCGCCTACCTGCACCACTACTACCTCCACACCGCCCCCGAGGACCTGATCAGCCGGGACCCGGTGGACGTCTACGGTGCCGCGGCCTCCCACTACCGGCTGGGCCTCAAGCGCCCCCAGGGCACCGCCGAGGTCCGGGTGCACACCCCGACCGTCGAGGAGAACGGCTGGTCCTGCGGCCACACCGTGGTCGAGGTGGTCACCGACGACATGCCGTTCCTGGTCGACTCGGTCACCAACGAGCTGACCCGCCTGAACCGCGCCATCCACCTGGTCGTGCACCCGCAGCTGGCGGTGCGCCGCGACCTCACCGGCAAGCTGCTGGAGATCCTCGACACCGACGCCTGCAACCGCGCGCAGGCCGCCGGCGCCGAGTGGCCCGCGGACGCCTCGGTCGAGTCCTGGATGCACATCGAGATCGACCGCGAGACAAACCGCGAGGACCTGCGCGACATCGAGGCGGGCCTGCGCCGCGTGCTGGGCGACGTCCGCGAGGTCGTCGAGGACTGGTCGAAGATGCGCGACTCCGCGCTCCGACTGGCCGACGAACTCGCCGAGCAGCCCCCCGCGCACCTGTCCGAGCAGGAGGTCGGCGAGGCCTGGGAGCTGATGCGCTGGCTGGCCGACGACCACTTCACCTTCCTCGGCTACCGCGAGTACGACCTGGTCGAGCACAAGGGCGAGGAGGTGCTCAAGGCGGTCGCCGGCACCGGCCTGGGCATCCTGCGCTCCGACCCGCTCAGCCACGACATCGACCACCACCCGGTCTCCGAGGCGTTCGGCCGGCTCTCCGCCCCGGTGCGTGCCAAGGCGCACGAGAAGAAGCTGCTGGTCCTCACCAAGGCCAACAGCCGGGCCACCGTGCACCGCCCCGCGTACCTCGACTACGTCGGCGTGAAGAAGTTCGACGCGGCCGGCGAGCCGATCGGTGAGCGCCGCTTCCTCGGCCTGTTCTCCTCCGCCGCCTACACCGAGTCGGTCACCCGGATCCCCGTGGTGCGCCGCAAGGTGCAGGAGGTCATGGAGGGCGCCGGCTTCTCCGGCGAGAGCCACGACGGCCGCGACCTGCTCCAGATCATGGAGACCTTCCCGCGCGACGAGATGTTCCAGACCGCCGCCGCCGAGCTGCAGTCCGTCGCCACCAGCGTGCTGTACCTGCAGGAGCGCCGCCGGCTGCGGCTGTTCCTCCGTCAGGACGAATACGGCCGCTACTTCTCGGCGTACGTGTACCTGCCGCGCGACCGCTACACCACCCGCATCCGGCTCGCCCTGATGAGCATCCTCAAGGAGGAGCTGGACGGCGACACCATCGACTACACGGTGTACGCCACCGAGTCGGTGCTCACCCGCCTGCACTTCGTGGTCCGGGTCGCCCCCGGCACCGAGCTGCCGCAGCTGTCCGACGCCGACATCGAGCGGATCGAGAACCGGCTCGCCGAGGCCGCCCGGTTCTGGATGGACGGCTTCAACGACCAGCTGCAGACCGAGTTCGGCGAGGAGAAGGCCGCCGAGCTGGGCCACAAGTACGCCACCGCCTTCCCCGACGGCTACCGCGCCGACTACTCGCCGCGGACCGCCGTCGCCGACCTCCGGCAGATCGAATCGCTCACCGGCGAGGGCGACTTCCGCCTGAACCTGTACCAGCCGGTCGGCGCGGGCGACGACGAGCGCCGCTTCAAGATCTACCGGGTGGGCGGCCCGATCTCGCTCACCGAGGTCCTGCCGGTCCTGCAACGCCTGGGCGTCGAGGTGCTCGACGAGCACCCGTACGCGCTGCGCCGCACCGACGGCACCACCGCGTGGGTGGTCGACTTCGGCCTGCGCCTGCGCGAGGGCACCGACCTCACCGAGGAGGACCGCGAGCGCTTCCAGGACACCTTCTCGGCTACCTGGCGCGGCGAGGCCGAGAACGACGGCTTCAACGAGCTGGTGCTCACCGCCAAGCTGACCTGGCGTCAGGCCGTGGTGCTGCGCGCCTACGCGAAGTACCTGCGGCAGGCGGGCTCCACGTTCTCCCAGGACTACATGGAGGACGCGCTCAACAACAACACCCACACCACCCGGCTGCTGGTCAACCTGTTCGAGGCCCGGCTGTCGCCGAGCCACCGCTCCGGCGGCGACGAGCTGACCGACGCCATCCTGGAAGAGCTGTCCGGCGCCCTCGACGAGGTCGTGTCGCTGGACGAGGACCGCATCCTGCGCTCCTTCCTGCACCTGATCAAGGCCACCCTGCGGACCAACTTCTTCCAGCACGACGCCGAGGGCGACTGGCACTCGTACGTGTCGATGAAGTTCGACCCCAAGGCCATCCCGGACCTGCCCGCGCCCCGCCCCGCCTTCGAGATCTGGGTGTACTCGCCCCGGGTCGAGGGCGTCCACCTGCGCTTCGGCAAGGTCGCCCGCGGCGGTCTGCGCTGGTCCGACCGGCGTGAGGACTTCCGCACCGAGATCCTCGGCCTGGTCAAGGCCCAGATGGTCAAGAACACCGTCATCGTGCCGGTCGGCGCCAAGGGCGGCTTCGTCGCCAAGCAGCTGCCGGACCCGTCGGTGGACCGCGACGCGTGGCTGGCCGAGGGCATCGCCTCGTACAAGACGTTCATCTCGGCGCTGCTCGACATCACCGACAACCTGGTCGCCGGCGAGGTCGTGAACCCGGTCGACGTGGTCCGCCACGACGAGGACGACACCTACCTGGTGGTCGCCGCCGACAAGGGCACCGCGACGTTCTCCGACATCGCCAACGGTGTCGCCGAGGAGTACGGCTTCTGGCTCGGCGACGCGTTCGCCTCCGGCGGCTCGGCGGGCTACGACCACAAGGGCATGGGCATCACCGCCCGCGGCGCTTGGGAGTCCGTCAAGCGCAACTTCCGCGAGCTCGGCGTCGACACCCAGTCCGAGGACTTCACCGTCATCGGCATTGGCGACATGTCCGGCGACGTGTTCGGCAACGGCATGCTGCTGTCCGAGCACATCCGCCTGGTCGCCGCGTTCGACCACCGGCACATCTTCCTCGACCCGAACCCGGACGCGGCCGTCTCGCACGCCGAGCGCCGCCGCCTGTTCGACCTGCCGCGCAGCTCCTGGGACGACTACGACAAGTCGCTGATCTCGGCCGGCGGTGGCGTGTTCCCGCGCTCCGCCAAGTCGATCCAGCTGTCCGCCCAGGTCCGCGAGGTGCTCGGCATTGCGGCGGCCAAGCTCACCCCCGCCGAGCTGATGAAGGCCATCCTGCAGGCCCCCGTGGACCTGTTCTGGAACGGCGGCATCGGCACCTACGTCAAGGCCTCCACCGAGACCAACGCGGAGGTCGGCGACAAGGCCAACGACCCGATCCGGGTCAACGGCGGCGACGTCCGCGCCCGCGTCATCGGCGAGGGCGGCAACCTCGGCTGCACCCAGCTCGGCCGGATCGAGTTCGCCTCCCACGGCGGCCCGCAGTCCAGCGGCGGCTGGATCAACACCGACGCCATCGACAACTCGGCCGGCGTGGACACCTCGGACCACGAGGTGAACATCAAGATCCTGCTCAACCAGGTGGTCGCCGACGGCGACATGACGGTCAAGCAGCGCAACACCCTGCTCGCCGAGATGACCGACGAGGTCGGCCGCCTGGTGCTGCGCAACAACTACGCGCAGAACGTGGTGCTGGCCAACGCCGTCGCGCAGGCCGCCAGCATGGTCAACGTGCACGCCCGCATGATCAGCCGGCTGGAGTCCAACGGACAGCTCGACCGGGCGCTGGAGTTCCTGCCCACCGAGAAGCAGATCCGTGAGCGCCAGCAGGCCGGCCGCGGCCTGTCCCAGCCCGAGCTGTCGGTGCTGCTGGCCTACACCAAGATCACCCTCGCGGACGAGCTGCTCGCCACCGATCTGCCCGACGACCCGTACTTCCGGGACGTGCTGCACCAGTACTTCCCGTCCGCGCTGCGGGCCCGGTTCGCCGAGCAGATCGACAACCACCCGCTGCGCCGGGAGATCATCACCACCCTGATCGTCAACGACACGATCAACCGCGGTGGCTGCACCTTCGCGTTCCGGCTCCGCGAGGAGACCGGCGCGACGATGGAGGAGATCGCCCGCACCCACGCCGCCGCCCGCGCGGTGTTCGGCCTGGAGCAGCTCTGGGACAAGGTCGAGGGCCTCGACAACCAGGTCGGCGCCAAGATCCAGACCACCATGCGGCTGCACGCCCGCCGCCTGGTCGAGCGCGCCACCCGGTGGATGCTGGGCAACCGCCGCCAGCCGCTCGACATCGCCGGCACCATCGCGTTCTTCCACGACCGGGTCAACCAGGTCTGGAACTCGCTGCCCAAGCCGCTGCGCGGCGAGGACCTCGCCTGGTACGAGTCGGTGTACCAGAAGCTGTCCTCGGCCGGCGTGCCGGACGAGCTGGCCGGCCGGATGGCCGGGCTGTCCTCCGCGTTCCCGACCCTCGACATCGTCGGTGTCGCGGACCGCTCGGACGCCGACGTGATGGAGGTCGCCGAGCTGTACTACGACCTCGGCGACCGCCTGGAGATCAGCCACCTGCTCGACCGGATCATCGAACTGCCGCGCACCGACCGGTGGTCCTCGATGGCCCGCGCCGCGATCCGCGAGGACCTGTTCGCCGCGCACGCCGCGCTCACCGCCGACGTGCTGGCCGCCGGACCGGCCGGATCCAGCCCCGAGGAGCGCTACACCGAGTGGGCCGAGCTCAACGGCAACCTGCTCAGCCGGGCCCGCACCACCCTCGACGACATAAGGGGTTCGGACAACTACGAGCTGTCCAGCCTCTCGGTCGCCATGCGGGTCATCCGCACCCTGCTGGGCGCCGGTCGCTGACCGCACCACCCCGAAGGGGCCCGGGCACCTGCCCGGGCCCCTTCGGGCGTTCTGGGACCTCCGGGTTTCCGACACAATGGCGGGCATGACGGAGGCTGTGTTCGACCGACTGATCGCGCTGCTCGGCGAGCCCGACCAGCAGGCCCCGCAGGCGAGTTGGGACGCCTCCGAGGAGATGCTCGGGGTCCGCCTGCCGAGCGGCTACAAGACCTTCGTGGACCGCTGGGGCCCCGGCACCCTGGACGGCTTCCTGAGCGTGTTCGGGCCGGTCGACGGCACGGCGGCGGAGGCCCGCGAGCTGTGGGGCCTGTGGTACGGCTGGAAGCCCGGCCAGCAGCGCAACCTGGACTTCGACCCGTTCCCGTACCACCCCGAGCCCGGCGGGCTGATCGGCTGGGGCGCCGACAAGTACGGCGGCGCCTGGTTCTTCCTCGCCCAGGGCCCCGACCCGGACCGCTGGCCGATCGCCGTGGTCAGCGACACCGGCCAGTGGTACGCCACCCGCGGCACCTTCCCCGAATTCCTGCTGCGCTGCCTGGAACGCGAGAACTACCCGCTGTTCCTGGACCTCACCTGGCCGCGCCCGCAGCCCCACTACCGGCCGCTGCGGGCAGACTGAGCACCACCGTCAGCCCACCGTCCGGGTTGCCCGCCAGCCGCAGCTCCCCACCGTGGGCCTCGGTGATCGCGGCGACGATCGCCAGCCCCAGGCCGTGCCCGCGCCGCACCGGGCCGCGCTGCGCCGTCCGTCCGCTGCCGCGCAGGAACGGCTCGGTGAGCGTGGCGACCAGTGAACTGTCCAGCACCGGGCCGGAGTTGCGCACCGTCAGCTGCACCCGGCCGGGGTGCTGCCGGTCCGGGCCGGTGGCCAGCTCCACCCGGCCGCCGGACGGCAGGTTGTGCCGGACGGCGTTCTGCAGCAGGTTCACCGCCGCCTGCCGCAGCAGCACCTCGTGGCCGGCGGCCGGGGCGGCGGACAACTCCGCGCCGACCGCCACACCCAGCTCGGCGGCCTCGGCGGCCACCGCCGCCAGCGCCTCGCGGGCCGGCGCGGACAGCTCCACCGGCGCCGACTCCGGTACGCGGTGCGGGAGTTCGGCGAGTTGCAGCAGCGCCTCGGTGACCTCGATGCCGCGCCGGTTGGTGTCCAGCAGCCGCTCCACCAGCCGCGACCAGTCCTGCCCCGCCGGGTCGGCCGCCGCCACCTGAAGCATCGTCCGGTTGATCGCCAGCGGCGTGCGCAGCTCGTGCGAGGCGTTCGCCGCGAAACGCTGCTGCGCGTCGAACGCGCGCTCCAGCCGGGCCAGCATCTCGTCGAAGGCGTCCGCGAGTTCGGTGAACTCGTCCCGCGGCCCCGCCAACGCGATCCGGTGCCCCAGATCCCCGCCGGACGCCCGCCGCGCCGCCGCCGTCACCTCCTGCAACGGCCGCAGCACCCGCCCCGCCACCAGCCAGCCGCCCGCCATCCCCACCACCGTCAGCAGCACCAGCGCGGACGCCTCCGCCGTGAGCAGCGAGCGCAGGATCTCCTGCCGCGACGGGGCGTCCGAACGGTAGCGCGGATTCGCCGAGGTCAGCGGATAGTTGGGGACGTACTTCATGCCGACGTACACCACGCCCAGGCAGAGCACGCCGGTGGTCACGGTGAACAACGTGTAGCTCAACGTCAGCCGCAGCCGGGCGGTCAACCGGCGCGGGCGGCTCACACCGCGTCCAGGCGGTAGCCGACACCCGGCACGGTGTGGATCACCCACGGCTCACCGAGACGCTTGCGCAGACCCGAGATGGTGATCCGCACCGCGTTGGTGAACGGATCCGCGTGCTCGTCCCAGGCTCGCTCCAGCAGGTCCTCGGCGCTCACCACCCCGCCGCGCGCCGCCATCAGCACCTCCAGCACCGCGAACTGCTTGCGCGGCAACGCGACATAGCGCCCGTCCCGGAACACCTCACGCCGGAACGGATCCACCCGCAGCCCCGCGAACTCCAGCACCGGCGGCGCGGACTGCTCCGGCCGACGGGCCAGCGACCGCAGCCGCACCACCAGCTCGGCCAGGTCGAACGGCTTGGTCAGATAGTCGTCCGCGCCCAGCTCGAACCCCGCCACCTTCTGGTCCAGCCGGGACGCCGCCGTCAGCATCAGCACCCGGCAGCCCAGCCCCGCCGCGACGATCCGCCGGCACACCTCGTCCCCGGACAACCCCGGCAGGTCCCGGTCCAGCACCACCACGTCGTACCGGTGCACCCCCAACCGCTCCCACGCCGCCTCGCCGTCCCCCGCCACGTCGCACGCGATCGCCGCCAACCGCAACCCCGCCTGCACCGCCTCGGCGAGGTACACCTCGTCCTCCACCACCAGCACCCGCACGCGACAGCTCCGCTCCTCGACGACCGAACCCCCATTGGACCCGACACCCCATGTCGAAAACGTATGGGGACCCCACCACCTGCTGCGCGGGCTGGTGGGGTGGGAGAGGGGGGTGCTGCGCGTGGCTGGCGGGGGTGGGGGAGGGGTGCTGCGCGTGGCTGGCGGGGGTGGGGAGAGGGGGTGCTGCGCGTGGCTGGCGGGGGTGGGGAGAAGGAACGCTGCGCGTGCCTGGCGGGGTGGGGAGAAGGAACGCTGTGCGGGGCTGGCAGGGGTGGGGAGAGGGGGTGCTGCGCGTGGCTGGCGGGGCTGGGGGAGAAGGAACGCTGCGCGTAGCCGGCAGGGGTGGGGAGAAGGAACGCTGCCCGTGGCTGGAAGGGGGGAGAGGGAGCGCGCTGCGCGGGGCTGGCGGGGTGAGGGGAGGGGGTGTCGAAAACGTATGGGGAAACGCAGACGCCCTCGCAACACCGCTCGCCCTGCAGTGGAGCCCGGAAGCAGGTGCACGGAGCAGGAGGCAGCGATGCGGAGGATCACGTGGCGGACGATCGCCGGAGTGGGGGCGGTGGCGGTGCTCGGGGCGCTGGCGGCGTTTGCCGTGGGGGGATCGGACCAGGTGCGGGCGGCCGACGGCGAGCTGGCCGCCGGTGTCTCGGTGAGCCCGTTCGACGACAGTTCGGCGGCGGTGAGCGGGCTCGACCCGGCGCTGCTTGCCGCGGTGCGCGCCGCCGCGACGGATGCGAAGGCACAGGGGATCGACCTGCGGGTCACGTCAGGGTGGCGCAGCCGGAGTTACCAGCAGCGGTTGCTGGACGCCGCGGTGAAGAAGCACGGCAGTCCGGAGCTGGCGCGGCGGTACGTGAACACGCCGGACAAGTCCTCGCACGTGTCCGGCAAGGCGGTGGACATCGGGCCGACCAACGCCGACGACTGGTTGAACCGGAAGGGCGCCAAGTACGGGCTGTGCCAGGTGTTCGCCAACGAGATGTGGCACTTCGAGCTGCTGACCACGCCGGGCGGCCGCTGCCCGTCGCAGCTTCCGGACGCCGCCGGCTGAGCGGTGTCCGGAAGCCCCGGGCGGTCAGCTCTCGGTGGCGCGGCGCAGCGCGGAGGCGAGCAGGGCGAGGTCGGTGGGGCCGTTGCCGAGTTCGCGGACGGGGCGCGGGGACGGGGCGGCGCCGTGGTCCTCCAGGCGTTGGGCGACGACGGTGGGCCGGAGCGTCGCGGTGCGCGGGATGCGGCCGCTGACCCGGGCGCCCTGGAAGGCGGTGACGGCGCCGTCGGGGCGGCGCAGGTAGCCGCGGCCGGGGGTGGTGCCGGGCAGCGCGGCGGCGTCGGGCAGGTCGATCAGCAGGTCGGAGTCGCCGGGCTGTTCGGTGCGCAGGGCGATCCGCAACTGCGCGGCTTCGTCGAGTTCGGTGTCGGCGGTGCTCTCCGGCGAGCCGGTGGCGGCGACCACGTGCACGCCGAGGCGGGCGCCGCGGGTGGCGGCGGCGGCCAGCGCGCGGGCGAGTGGGCGGCCGCCGGGGGAGGCGGGGCCGAGCAGCGCGTCGTAGTCGTCGACGATGACGATCAGGCGGGCCGGGGAGGCGTCGAGGGGCGGTGCGTCGGGGGAGCGGCGGGGCTCGACCACCCGGACGCGGTCCGTGGCGGGGCCGCCGACCAGCGCGGGGGTCTTGTCGAAGACCTGCCGGGTGTGCCACTCGGTGAAGCTGAGGCCGTCGAACAGGGCTTCGCGGTGGGCGAGTTCGTCGAGCAGGCGTTCGGCGGCGAGCAGTGCGCCGCGCGGGTCCTCGGCCGCGTTGACGTGGTCGGTGACGTGCGGCAGGTCGGTGCAGCCGGCCAGGCCGCCGTCCTCGGCGCGGTCGCCGTCGATCATCAGCAGGGCCAGCCGGTCGGGGCGTTCGGAGACGGCGAGCGAGGCGGCGAGGGCGCGCAGCAGTTCGGACTTGCCGGAGCGGGGGCCGCCGCCGATCAGCAGGTGGTCGCCGTCCTCGGCGAGGTCGACGGCGCAGGTCTCCTCGCCGGCGGCGCCGCGCGCGGTGCCGAGCAGGGCGGTGGCGGCGCCCGCGCCGGCGGGCAGCGCGTTCCAGCTTTCGGCGAGCCGGGCGGGGGAGAGCGATTCGGAGCGCAGCAGGTCGAGCAGGCGCAGTGCTTCGGGGAGCGGTCCGCGGGCGGCGTGGTCGGCGTCGGTGGCGGCTTCGCGGAGCGGGGCGAGGGTGCGGGCGAGACGTTCGGCCCAGGCGGGGGAGACCGCGTCGAGGGCGATGTCGGTGAGGTGTTCGCGGGCGCCGCCGGTCGGCCGGTCGAGGGTGAGGCGGGTGGCGACCTCGCCGGTGATCAGGCCGAACGCGCCGAGCCCGGTGGGGAGTTCCTCGGGCGTCTCGGCGAGGCAGAGGGCGAACACGCCGGCCGCGGGGCCCTGCCGCAGCAGCAGTCCGAGGGCGCGCCGGCCGGCTTCGGTGCCGGGGTCGCCGTCGACCAGGACGACGGTGGCGGGCGCGGCGGTGGTGGCGGAGGCGAGTTCGGTGAGCCGGGCCTCGGCCTGCTCGGGGCCGAGGCCGTAGAGCAGCCGGCAGGCCTGGCCGTGCGAGGGCCGCAGGTGGGGCAGCCACTGGGCCCAGGCCCAGTCCTCGGCGTGGTGCTCGGGGGCGACCACGACCAGGGCGAGGCCGCTGGGCGGGTGCAGCGCGGCGAGTTGGGCGAGCGCGGCGCGGGCCAGGCCGGTGAGGCGGTGGCGCGGGCCGGCCAGGCCGAGGCTGCCGGCGGTCTGCAGGTCGACGGTGGCGGGGACGGCGGGCAGCAGGGTGCCGGGGGCGGTGCCGGGGCCGCCGGGGAGGTCGGCGGTGCCCAGGCGCAGGGTGAGCGCGTCGGGGTGGTCGGGGCCGCGTTCCCACAGCCGGGGGCCGGTGCCGAGGGCGGCGAGCAGCAGGGCGGCCGGGTCGGGCCAGCGTTCGCGCTGGTTGGCGGCCTGCCGCAGGCGGGCGGTGGCGTGCTGGCGTTCGGTGTCGACGGCGGGCGGCTCGGGGCGGGTGCGGCGCAGCCAGCGGCCGCGGCCGCCGCCGTGCTCGGCGGGGGGTTCGGCGGCGGGCGGGGGGCCGGCCGGGCGGCCGGGCGCGGTGCGGGCGGTGGGGCGGGGGGCGAGCCGGAGCCGGCCCTCGCCGTCGGGCGTGGTGCTGCGGGCCGCTATGTCGGCGGGGTGGGCGAGCTGGAGGGTGGATTCGCCGATCCGCAGCAGTGCGCCGGGCGCGAGCTCGGCGCTCTCCTCGCGCAGGTAGCGCTCGTCCAGCAGGGTGCCGTTGGTGGAGCCGAGGTCCTGGACGGTGGCGTGGCCGTCGGCGGTGAGGTGCAGGGCGAGGTGCAGCCGGGACACGTCGGGGTCGTCGAGCGGCACGTCGGCCTCGGTGGAGCGGCCGATCCGGATCCGCTCGCCGTGCAGGCGGTGGACGCCGCCGGCGTCGGGGCCGCCGACGACGCGCAGTTCGGCGGCGGGGTGGCCGGCGGTGTCCTCGGTGTCCGGGTCGGGTTCGCCGAGGGCGAGGACGGTGCCGTCGATCAGCGGGGGGTGGCCGATCGGGAGCTGCTCGTCCAGGCGCTGCTCGCCGGCGTACAGGTGGATGTGGGTGGCGGAGCGCGGGCCGCGGACGCCGACCGCGCCGGCCAGTGCGGTGGCGACGGCGCCGAGCGTGGTGCCGGCCGGTGCGGTGACCAGGACGTCGGCGGAGCTCCCGGGGCTGGTCGGGCCGCTGCGCGGTCGAAGGACGGTGAGCCGGATCTGCATCACGCCCGGGGTCCCTTCTGCACACGTGTGGTGCCTGCCATCCTGCCACTCGGGACGGACAGTCCGCGCACGGTACCGGATTTGACGATCTTGCGATCATCGACATGGTGAATCCGACGCCGGGTCAGGTCAAGGACACCCCGGCACCCCAGGTGGCCGACAGTGCGCGACCGGCCCCGGCAACACCTCGGAAACCCGCGCGGGCACCGTTAGAGTTGCCGAAAACCGGGAGCCCTCGCGCGCGGGCGGATCCCAAAGGCCCCGGCGCCGTTCACGGGAACGGGGGAGTGCCGGAACGCGGCCCCGCAGCGGGCGCCGGGTGACCGAACGGAGTGCACAGGTGCGGCCTGTCGGAAGCAAGTACCTGCTTGAGGAGAGCCTCGGACGCGGAGCGACCGGCACGGTCTGGCGCGGCCGGGTGCGCGAGGACGCCGCCGTGCCGGGCCTGCAGCCCGGCCAGGCGGTCGCGGTGAAGGTGCTGCGCGAGGAACTCGCCGCCGACCCGGACGTGGTGATGCGCTTCCTGCGCGAGCGCTCCGTCCTGCTGCGGCTGACCCACCCCAACATCGTGCGCACCCGCGACCTGGTGGTCGAGGGCGAGCTGCTCGCCCTGGTGATGGACCTGATCGACGGCCCCGACCTGTTCCGCTACCTGCGCGAGTCCGGCCCGCTGTCGCCGATCGCCGGCGCGCTGCTGATGGCGCAGATCGCCGACGCGCTGGCCGCCAGCCACGCCGACGGCGTGGTGCACCGCGACCTGAAGCCCGCCAACGTCCTGCTGGCCACCCTGGCCCTCGACGGCGGCGAGCAGATGTATCCGATGCTCACCGACTTCGGCATCGCCCGCCTCGCCGACTCCCCGGGCATCACCCGCACCCACGAGTTCGTCGGCACCCCCGCGTACGTCGCCCCGGAGTCCGCCGACGGCCGCCCGCAGACCGCCGCGGTGGACGTCTACGGCGCCGGCATCATGCTGTACGAACTGGTCACCGGCCGGCCGCCGTTCCAGGGCGACAACCCGATGGCGATCCTGCAGGCCCACCTCGCGCAGGAGCCGCAGCGCCCGCGCACCATGCCGGAGCCGCTGTGGACGGTGGTCGAGCGCTGCCTGCGCAAGGACCCGGCCGAGCGGCCCACCGCCGTCTCGCTGGCCGAGGCGCTGCGGGTGGTGGCGGCCGGCATCGGCGTGCACTCCTCGCCCGCCGCCGTGGACGCCGCCCTGTCGGTCGGCGCCCTGCTGGTGCCCGACCCGGCCCTCGCCCCGCCCGCCCCGGACCAGGCCCCCGCGCCCGGCGGCAACGGCTACGATCCGGCGGCCGCCACCCAGGTCATGACGCACCATCAGGCCGTCCCGGGCGCCGAGGACCGCACCCAGCTGATGAGCCCCCAGCCGCCCGCGCCGCCCGCCGACCGCACCAGGGTGATGCCCTCGATGCCGCCCGGGGCCGAGCAGCCGCCCGCGCAGCCGGACGGGCCGCACCCGTGGCAGACCCAGCTGCAGGCCGCCCGGGACCGCAACGAGCAGACCCGGATCGGTTACTTCGAGCCGGAGGACCTGGCCGACCCGCAGGTCGCGCCCCGCCCGTACCAGGCCGGCCAGTACCCGCCGCCCGGACAGCGCCCGCCGGTCGCCCCGCCGCCGTACCAGGCCCCGCACCCGCAGCAGCAGCCCGGCGGCGGCCGGTACGCCCCGCAGCCGGGCCCGTACCAGCCGCAGCCCGGCCGGCACCCGCAGCAGGGCGGCGGCCAGTACCCGCAGGGCCGCAGCGGCCGCCCGCCGGTCGCCCCGCCGCCGTACCAGGCGCAGCAGCCCGGCTACGACGGCCGGCCGCAGGGCTACGGGGCGCCGCAGCACCGACCTGAGCCGGCCCCGCAGCGCCGGCCCGAGCCGGCCCCGCCGCGTCACCAGGAGCCGCCGTACCGGGAGCCGGAGCCGCCCCGCGCGCGGGAGCGCGAACCGCGCCCGCGCAGCCGCAACCGGATGTGGATCCCCGGCCTGGGCTGTGCGAAGGGCTGCCTGGTGGTGCTGGTGGTGCTGGCGCTGGGCTGCCTGGCGCTGTGGAACTTCACGCCGCTGCCGCACTACTGGGACAACGTGGTGGGCTGGTTCGACTCGGCGAAGTCCTGGATCAGCAGCCATACCGGCAACTAGGTTTGACGCTTTGTCGACAATCCGGCGAAATTCCTCCGGATCTGAACCGCTCCGGGGGCCCTCCGCGGCCCCCGGAGTCCGCTCGGGCGCGTAGGTTGGTCCGCGAGCACCGACCTCACGAGCCCACGGAGCAGCATTGGCACGCAAGATCGGCAGCCGGTACACGGTCCACCAGGTGATCGGCCGCGGCTCGGCCGGCACGGTGTGGCTCGGCGAGGGCCCGGACGGGCCGGTGGCGGTGAAGCTGCTGCGCGAGGACCTGGCCGCCGACCAGGTCCTGGTCGGCCGCTTCGTCCAGGAGCGCACCGCACTGACCTGCCTCGACCACCCGCGCGTGGTCGGGGTGCACGACATGGTGGTGGACGGCAGCGACCTCGCCCTGGTGATGGACCTGGTCCAGGGCACCGACCTGCGCACCCGCCTGGAGCGCGACGGCGTGCTCGACCCGCTGGTCGCCGCCTCGGTGATCGCCGACGTCGCCGACGGCCTGGCCGCCGCGCACGCCGCCGGCATCGTGCACCGCGACGTCAAGCCGGAGAACGTCCTGCTCGACCTGGCGGCCCCGCCCGGCCCCGGCGGCGCCCCGCGCGCCAAGCTCACCGACTTCGGCATCGCCCGCCTGGTCGACGCACCCCGCCGCACCCGGGCCACCCGGATCATCGGCACCCCCGACTACCTGGCCCCCGAGATCATCGAGGGCCTGGAGCCGCGCGCCGCCGTCGACATCTACGCCCTCGCCACCGTGCTGTACGAGCTGCTCACCGGCGCCACCCCGTTCGGCGGCGGCCACACCGGCGCGGTGCTGCGCCGGCACGTCACCGAGAACGTCCCGCCGGTCGAGGGGATGCCGGACGGCCTGTGGCGGATCATCTCCGAATGCCTGGCCAAGGCCCCCGCCTCCCGGCTGCGGGCCGCCGAACTGGCCTCCCGGCTGCGCGAGCTGCTGCCCGAACTGGCCGGGGTCGGCCCGCTCGCGGTGCCCGCCCAGCGGACCGCCACAGAGGAGGCGCCCACCCCCGGCGAGGCCGTCTACGCCGAGGCGGACACCGGCCGCGGCACCCACCGCCGCCGCCGCGGCCCCGCCGTCCCGCTGGTGCCCGGGCCCACCCCCGACTCCACCCGCGACACCCACACCAGCCTGCGCCGCCCGTCCGCCGGGGAGCTCGCCTCCTACGCGGAGGAGTCCCGCGCCCAGCGCAGCCAGCCCGCGCCCGTTCACCGGCGCACCCGGGCCCAGCTGATCCGCCGCCGCCGCACGCTGGCCGTGCTGATCGCGGTGATCCTGCTGCTCGCGGGGGCCGCCGCCGCCTGGACGGCGTTCGCCGCCGAGCCCCCCGCGTCCAGTACGGGAGCCGTCCACCTCATCCGGTACCCCCGGTTGTAGCCGAGCCCCCCCGGCGAACCATTACCCTTGTGGCGTGGCAGCCGTCGATCCTTCCGAAGAGCTCAAGAACCTCGACTCGACCATGGCGTCGATCGAGGCAGTCCTCGACCTGGACAAGATCCGGGCCGACATCGCAACCCTGGAGGAGGAGGCAGCCGTCCCCACCCTGTGGGACGACGTCGCGAACGCGCAGAAGGTCACCAGCCGGCTCTCCTTCCTCCAGGGCGAGCTGCGCAAGGTGGAGTCCCTGCGCGGCCGGGTCGAGGACCTGGGCGTCCTGTTCGAGCTCGCCGAGGCCGAGGACGACGCGGACACCCGCGTCGAGGCCGAGAACGAGCTGGAGGCCGTCAAGAAGGCCGTCGAGGAGCTGGAGGTGCGCACGCTGCTCTCCGGCGAGTACGACGCCCGTGAGGCCCTCGTCAACATCCGTGCCGAGGCGGGCGGCGTCGACGCCGCCGACTTCGCCGAGCAGCTGATGCGCATGTACCTGCGCTGGGCCGAGCGGCACGGCTACCCGACCGAGGTCTACGACACCTCGTACGCCGAAGAGGCCGGCATCAAGTCCGCGACCTTCACCGTCAAGGCCCCCTACGCCTACGGCACCCTCTCCGTCGAGCAGGGCACCCACCGCCTGGTGCGCATCTCCCCGTTCGACAACCAGGGCCGCCGGCAGACCTCCTTCGCCGGCGTCGAGGTGCTCCCCGTCGTCGAGCAGTCCGACCACGTCGACATCGACGAGGGCGACCTGCGCGTGGACGTGTACCGCGCCTCCGGCCCCGGCGGCCAGGGCGTCAACACCACCGACTCCGCGGTCCGCATCACCCACCTTCCGACCGGCATCGTGGTCTCCTGCCAGAACGAGCGCTCGCAGATCCAGAACAAGGCCTCGGCGATGAACGTCCTCCAGGCCAAGCTGCTGGAGCGGCGCCGCCAGGAGGAGAAGGCCGCGATGGACGCCCTCAAGGACAGCGGCAGCTCCTGGGGCAACCAGATGCGCTCCTACGTCCTGCACCCGTACCAGATGGTCAAGGACCTGCGCACCGAGCACGAGGTCGGCAACCCGCAGTCCGTGCTGGACGGCGACATCGACGGCTTCATCGAGGCCGGCATCCGGTGGCGCAAGCAGCGGGAGAGCTGACGCTGCGAGGGAGGAGGCCGGCCGAGATGAACATCAAGCACAGCATCGAGGCCGGTATCCGGTGGCGCAAGCAGCGCGAAAGCTGATCGTCATGAGAAAGGGCCCCACCGCTCGGCGGTGGGGCCCTTCTCCGTGTCTCGGGATCAGCGTGCCAGTAGCGCCAGCGCGATCAGGGCGGCGCACAGGACGGCGAGCAGCACCGTCGGGTTGAGTGCGGCGAACGGCCCGTGCTGCTCCTGCTGGAGCCGGGCGCGGTTGGCGCGACACACCGGGCAGCGGCCGTCGATGACGCGGCCGTTGCAGTTGGCGCACACCAGTTGGTCGCAGGTCATGCGTGTCCTCCTTGCTGCATAGCCAACGTGCCGGAGGCGGCTTCGGTTCCGACTCTCCTACCACTCTGCCAGGTTCCGGACACCTGGGCCCCCGGAGGGGAAGGGTTGTCGATCTGTGACGTAGGTCGCAATTCCGGGTCCGAACCGGAACCGGCGCAGATGACATTCCGATGGGTAGCCGTCCGGTTACTGCGGGTGCGCAAGGACGTCGCGTAAGGTCACTGCCTCCGATCCACCTAGGATGGCCCCCGTGATGCAGCCGTGATCAGATTCGACAACGTCTCCAAGACCTATCCCAAGCAGAACCGTCCGGCCCTGGACAACGTCTCGCTGGAGATCGAGAAGGGCGAGTTCGTCTTCCTGGTCGGCTCGTCCGGTTCGGGCAAGTCGACGTTCCTGCGCCTGTGCCTGCGCGAGGAGCGCCCGTCCACCGGCGCGGTGCACGTGCTCGGCAAGGACCTGGGCAAGCTCTCCAACTGGAAGGTGCCGCACATGCGGCGCCAGCTGGGCACCGTGTTCCAGGACTTCCGCCTGCTGCCGAACAAGACCGTGGGGCAGAACGTGGCGTTCGCCCTGGAGGTCATCGGCAAGCCGAAGAGCGCCATCAACAAGGTGGTGCCCGAGGTGCTCGACCTGGTCGGCCTCGGCGGCAAGGAGGAGCGGATGCCCGGCGAGCTGTCGGGTGGTGAGCAGCAGCGCGTGGCGATCGCCCGCGCCTTCGTGAACCGTCCGATGCTGCTGATCGCCGACGAGCCCACCGGCAACCTCGACCCGCAGAACTCGGTCGGCATCATGAAGCTGCTGGACCGGATCAACCGGACCGGTACCACCGTGCTGATGGCCACCCACGACCAGGCGATCGTCGACCAGATGCGCAAGCGCGTCATCGAGCTCGACAAGGGCATCCTGGTCCGCGACCAGGCCCGCGGCGTCTACGGCTACCAGAGCTAGAAGAGAGAAGCATGCGCGCCCAGTTCGTTCTGTCGGAGATCGGTGTCGGTCTCCGCCGCAACCTGACCATGACGATCGCCGTCGTGGTCAGTGTCGCGCTCTCGCTCGCCCTCGCCGGTGCCTCGTTGCTGGTTCGCGACCAGGTCAACTCCATGAAGGACTACTGGTACGACAAGGTCGAGGTCAGTATTTACTTCTGCGCCAAGTCGGACCACAACTCGTCCCAGTGCGCGGCCGGAGCGGCCACCGACGACCAGATCCAGGCGGTCAAGGCCGAGCTGGACAAGCGCTCCGACCTGGTGCAGAGCGCCACCTTCGAGAGCCCGCAGGAGGCGTACCAGCACTTCAAGGAGTCCAACCCGGACAACCCGCTGCTCGCGGCGGTCGGTGCGGACGCGCTGCCGGCGTCCTGGCGGGTCAAGCTCAACGACCCGACCAAGTACGACGTGATCCAGAGCGCCTTCGCCGGCAAGCCCGGCGTCAAGTCGGTCGAGGACCAGCGCAAGATCCTGGAGAACCTGTTCGGCCTGCTGCGCGGCCTGCAGACCGCCGCCTTCGTGATCATGGCGCTGATGCTCTGCGTGGCACTGCTGCTGATCGTCAACACCGTCCGGGTGTCGGCGTTCAGCCGTCGCCGCGAGACCGGCATCATGCGGCTGGTCGGCGCGTCCAACTTCTACGTGCAGATGCCGTTCATCGCGGAGGCCGCGTTCGCCGCGCTGCTCGGTGCGGCGCTGGCCTCGTTGCTGCTTCTGGGTGGGCATTTCTTCGTCCAGGGATGGCTGGCGAAGAAGGTGCTGTTCATCCACTTCATCGGCCTGTCCTCGGTGCTGGCGGTCATTCCGCTGCTGGTGGTGGTCGGTATGGCGATGGCCGGCATCGCGGCGTTCTTCACCCTCCGCAAGTACCTGAAGGTCTGACGGGCCGTCGGCACTGCCCGCCGGTGGCCCTACACTCGCTGGCATGCCGACAGCTCCGCGAGTGCGCCAGGGGATGACCCTCGGCCTGGTGTTCGGCGCCGTGCTGTTCGCCGGAGCCGCTTCCGGGGCCTGGGGCGAACCGATCGGTTCGCCCCAGGCCCCTTCGTCGTCCGACGGGGTCCGCGGCGCGGACCTGTCCGGGGCCGACCTGAGCCCGCAGGAGGCCCGGCAGCTGGTCGGCGCCAGCGGCGACCGGTGGGCGGCCTACCTCAGCCCGCAGCAGTACCGGGACTTCACCGGCGGCCGCTACCCGGGCGTCGGACTGTCCGTGGAGCGCGCGGCCGGCGGCCCCACGGAGGTGGCCGGGGTGCTGCCCGGCTCGCCCGCCGCCCGGGCCGGCATCACCGTCGGCAACCGGCTGGTCAGCGTGGACGGCGTCCAGGCGGACCGGCTGCCGGTCACCGAGCTGGTGTCCCGGCTGCGCGGCGGCCCGGCCGGCAGCGCGGTCGTGGTCGGGGTGCGGGACGGTGACGGGCCGGTGCGCGAGCTCGGCCTGACCCGGGCCGAACTGGCCGCCCGCGAGGTGGAGACCGACCGTCCCAGCCCCGGCGTGGCGCGGATCGCGGTGCACGCCTTCACCAAGGGCGTGGCCGGCCAGGTGCGCGCCGCCGCGGCCGGCGCCCGGGGCGTGGTGCTGGACCTGCGCGGCAACTCCGGCGGTCTGGTCGAGGAGGCCGTCGGCGTCGCCTCGGCGTTCCTCGACGGCGGCCCGGTGGCCAGCTACCAGGCGCGTGGCGAGCGCCGCGAACTGACCGCCGCCCCCGGCGGCGACACCGCCGTCCCGCTGGTGGTGCTGGTCGACGGCGGCACCATGAGCGCCGCCGAGCTCCTGGCCGGCGCCCTGCAGGACCGCTCCCGGGCCGTCCTGGTCGGCGAGCGCACCTTCGGCAAGGGCACCGTCCAGCAGCCCAGCACGCTCGCCGACGGCTCGGTGCTCGAACTCACCGTCGGCCGCTACCAGACCCCGGCCGGCCGCTCTCCGGACGGCACCGGCGTCCAGCCCGACGTTCCCGCCCCCGCCGGCGACGGCACCGGGACGGACGATCTGGCCCTGCGGGTGCTGGACGGGCTGAGCCCCGCCCCCGAACCGCCCACCGCGCCGTAAAGGGGCTGCCGAGGTCGCCCCCGAGGTGCGAGAATGACGGAGCTATGGCAAAGGAAACGGGCAAGAAGCTGGTCGCGCAGAACAAGAAGGCGCGGCACGAATACACCATCCTCGACACCTACGAGTGCGGAATGGTGCTCACCGGAACCGAGGTCAAGTCGCTCCGCGAGGGCCGGGCCAACCTGGTCGACGGCTACGCGTACATCCAGGGCGGCGAGGCCTGGATCGACAACGTCTTCATCCCCGAGTACACCCAGGGCACCTGGACCAACCACTCGGCCCGCCGCAAGCGCAAGCTGCTGCTGCACAAGATGGAGATCCGCAAGCTGGAGTCCAAGGCCAAGGAGACCGGCCACACCCTGGTCCCGCTGTCCCTGTACTTCAAGGACGGCCGCGCCAAGCTCGAAATCGCCCTCGCCGTCGGCAAGAAGCTGTACGACAAGCGGCAGACCCTGCGCGAGCGGCAGGACCGCCGCGAGGCCGACCGGGCGGTTGCCGCGGTCCGCCGCCGGCAGGGCTGACGCCCGCGCTGATCCGGCGTCAGGTCAAGGGTGTGCCAACCCGGTTGCGTGCGGTGACCGGACGCTTTCGTACGATCTCCGGGTGGACTCCTCACTGCTGAGCGGCTGGCTCCCGTGGACGTTGCGCATTCTGGCCCTCGCGGCGGTGGGTGCGGCGGTGGTTCGGGTCAGCCCGTTCTGGGTGCGCCGCCGACTGCCGTGGGCGGCCGGCGGGGCGCTCCTGGGCACCGGGCTGATCGCCGTTGTGGTGGTGCTGTTCGGCGATGTCCAGGACGGGCTGCCGGTCGGGATGTGGTTCTGGGTGTTCTGCGCCCTGCTGGCGCTCGGCACGCTCGCCTGCGGCCTGCAGGGCGCCCGCTGGTGGAACATGACCGCGGTGCCGATCGCCACCGCGCTGTCCGTGCTCTGCGGCGCCAACTCGCTGAACGCCGCCACCGGTTACTACCCGAGCGTGGACATCGCCCTGTCCGACCTGGCGGGCGCCCCGGTGCCCCAGCAGATGAGCCTCGACCAGGCGCTCGGCACGGTCGGCAAGGCCACCGAGGGCCGGGTGGTCGCGGTCGACATTCCGGCGGAGCCCAGCGGTTTCCAGCACCGGCAGGAACTGGTCTACCTGCCGCCGGCCTGGTTCAAGAGCAAGAACCGCCCGCAGCTGCCGGTCGTGGAGATGATCGGCGGCCAGTACATGTCCCCCAGCAACTGGGTGCGGGTCGGCGACGCGGTGAAGACCGCCGACGCCTACGCCGCCGCGCACGACGGCTATGCCCCGGTGCTGGTCTTCGTGGACGCCACCGGCGGTTTCAACGCCGACACCGAGTGCGTCAACGGTCCGGCCGGCAAGGCCCAGGACCACCTGGTCAAGGACATCCCGCCGTTCATCGTGAAGACCTTCGGCACCGCCTCCGGCCCGCGCTCCTGGTCGGCGGCGGGCTGGTCGATGGGCGGCACCTGCGCCCTCGACCTCGGCGTGGTGCACCCCGAGGTCTTCGGTCACTTCGTCGACATGGCGGGCGACCTCGGACCGAGCACCGGCAGCAAGCAGCAGACCATCGAGAAGCTGTACGGGGGCGACGCCGCGGCGTGGGCCGCGAACGACCCGCTGACGGTGCTGCGCGGCAAGCACGGCGACTACAGCTCCTCCTCCGGCCTGTTCATGGTCGGCGACACCGAGGCCGGCCACATCGCCAACGCCAAGGAACTCGACCGGGCCGCCAACGCGGCCGGCCTGAAGACCCGGGTCGAGGTCCACCCCGGCAAGCACGACTGGCAGTTCGGTGCTTTCGCGTTCAAGGAATCGCTGCCCTGGCTGGCCAAGGAACTCGGCCTGCCGGGCGCCGGCGGCTGACCGGCGGCACTGTCGCAGCTTCGTCACCGTCCACCCGGAGGGCGCCGTGCCGCCGTTCGGGCGCCTACCATCCCCGGGTGGACATCTCCTTGCTGGACGGCTGGTTCCCGTGGACGGTGCGCGCGCTCGCCGTCGCCGCACTGCTGGCCGCGGTCGGCCGGCCCGGGCGCCGCTGGTGGCTGCGCCGGCTGCCGGTGGCGGTCGGTGCGGCGGCCGGTGCGGCGGCGCTGCTCGCGGTCGGGGTGCTGGAGCTGTCGGGGATCACCGACCCGCTGCCGACCGCGCTGTGGGCCTGGCTGGGCGTGGCCCTGCTGGCGGCGCTGGTGCTGGTGCTCGGTTGGCGCGGGGCGCGCTGGTGGCACCGGGCGGCGGTGCCCGTCGCGGTGCTGGCGGCGGTGCTGGCCGGGGCGAACACCCTGAACGCGGAGACCGGCTACTACCCGACGCTGGGCGACGCGATCGGCGAACTCTCCGGCTCCCCGGTGCCCGACCAGATGAGCCTGGACCAGGCGCTGCACACCACCGGCCGCACCGGCACCGGCCGGGTGGTCGCGGTGGACGTCCCCGCGGTGCCGAGCGGCTTCGCACACCGGCAGGAGCTGGTGTACCTGCCCCCGGCCTGGTTCCGCAGCAAGATCCGGCCCAAGCTGCCGGTGGTGGAGATGGTCGGCGGCGAGTTCGCCGCCCCCGACAACTGGGTGCGGGCCGGCAACGCGGTGAAGACCGCCGACGCCTACGCGGCCAAGCACAACGGCTTCTCCCCGGTGCTGGTGTTCGCGGACGCCACCGGCGGCTTCAAGGTCGACACCGAGTGCGTGGACGGCCCGGCCGGGAACGCCGCCGACCACCTGGTCAAGGACCTGCCCAAGTACGTCGAGAAGACCTTCGACACGGCCGCCGACCCGAAGAAGTGGGCGATGGCCGGCTGGTCGATGGGCGGCACCTGCGCGATCACCCTGACCGCCGCCCACCCCGAGGTGTTCGGCCACTTCCTGGACATCTCCGGCGACCTCGGCCCGTACATCGGCGACAAGCAGCAGACCATCGACAAGCTGTACGGCGGCGACGCCGCCGCCTGGGCCGCGTACGACCCGCAGACCGTGCTGGCCGCGCACCGCGGCAAGTACAAGGGCGTCACCGGGATGTTCGACGTCGGCGACCAGGAGAGCGGGCAGCTCGCGCACGCCAAGCAGCTGGAGGCGGCGGCCGGGAAGGCCGGGCTGGTCACCCGCCTGAGCGTCGAGCCCGGGCGGCACGTCTGGCAGTTCGCGGCGGGTGCCTTCGAACGCCAGCTGCCCTGGCTGGCCCAGCAGTTGGGCACCCCGGGGGCGGCCGCGAAGAACCCGCAGGCAGCCGCTCGTTAATGCGCTGGACCCTTGACGCGCCGCCCGAGTACTATGGCAGCGCATCACCCGGAGGGCCTCGCCCGCCGGTGCTGTTTGTCAAATGAACATGGGGATGATCGGTTTCGACAGTGGCTGTCGAAACAGGAGAAGCGAGCCGAGGAACGCGGCAATGATCTCGTTAACCATCTGTCGCAAAAAAATAATCGCCAACTCTAAGCGCGATTCCCAGCAGTTCGCTCTCGCTGCCTGATCAGCGAAAGTGAATGGGTGTCAGCCCGGGGCGTTCCCGACCCGGATCCTGGCATAATCTAGGGAACTCAACCTTCCACCCCGGCCGCGGGGGTGGCGGGGAAACCAAACAGTGGCTGGGCCTGTTGGCGGCTTGTCCGCGTGACTGCCAGGGCCGAGAAACTCACAGCGGACTGCGCTCGGAGAAGTCCTGAATCCTCTCCACTGGACCCGGGTTCGATTCCCGGCATCTCCACCACCCCATGTGCATCGCAGAGCCGTCCTCCACCCGGAGGGCGGCTCTCGTGCGTTCCGGGGGTGTTCCGTGGGTGGGGGTCCTCGTCTGCGGAACAGTTCATCCCGTAAGATCGTCCGTCCGCCTTTTTCTCCGTACCTCAGGGGGCTCCTTGGGCGCGCACGGCTCTGCCGAGCACCACACCGATACTGTCCGCGACCGCGAGATCGCGGGGGAGCAGCAGCATCTCGACACCGTCTACCAACGGCTGGAGGAGAAGCTCGCCGAGGCGGAGTACATCCTGGAGGACGCCGCGAAGCGCGTGCAGGTCGGCACCCCCGGCGCACTCGCCGAGCGCGACGCCCAGGTGTACCGCGCGGGCGCGCACCTGCAGCGGCTGAACAACGAGTTCGAGGACTTCCTCTTCGGACGCATCGACCTGCAGCAGGCCGATGCCCCCGAGGAGCACGGGATCCCCTCGCAGACGCCGATGGACCCGGCCGACCCGGCGGTCGCCGAGAGCCTGCACATCGGCCGGCTCGGCGTACTCGACGCCGAGTTCGGCCCGCTGGTGATCGACTGGCGGGCCCCGGCGGCCGCACCCTTCTACCGGGCCACGCCGCTGGAACCGGGGCGGGTGATCCGCCGCCGGGTGATCCGCTCCAAGGGCCGCAAGGTCATCGGCGTCGAGGACGACCTGCTGCGCCCCGACCTGACCCCGACCCTGGACGGCGAGGAACTCGCCGTGGTCGGCGACGGCGCGCTGATGGCGACCCTGGGCCGGGCCCGCGGCCACACCATGCGCGACATCGTCTCCTCCATCCAGAAGGAGCAGGACGAGGTGATCCGGGCGGCCGCGGCCGGCGCCACCCTGGTCACCGGCGGCCCCGGCACCGGCAAGACCGCCGTCGCCCTGCACCGCGCCGCGTTCCTGCTCTACCAGGACCGCCGCCGTTACGCGGGCGGCATCCTGGTGGTCAGCCCGACGCCGCTGCTGGTCTCCTACACCGAGGGCGTGCTGCCCTCGCTGGGCGAGGAGGGCCAGGTGGCGATCCGCGCGGTCGGCAGCCTGGTGGACGGCATCGAGGCCACCCGCTACGACAGCCCCGAGGTGTCCCGGATCAAGGGCTCCTCGCGGATGGTGCAGCTGCTGCGCCGGGCCGCCCGGGCGGCCCTGGAGCTGGACGCACCGACCGAGCTGAAGGTGTTCGCCCGCGGCCAGGCGCTGCGGCTGGACGCCGGCCGGCTGAAGACCGTGCGCGGCAACGTGGTGGGCGGCGGCGGCACCCCGCTGAACCTGCTGCGCCCGCGCGCCCGCCGTCTGCTGCTGGACGCGCTCTGGTCGGAGGCGGTGCGCGAGCTGCCGAAGCCGGTCAGCCACGCCGAACGCGAGCAGCGCCAGGAGGAACGCGAGTCCTTCGACGAGTACGTGTCCGACGAGGCGGTGTTCCTGGACTTCCTGGACGCCTGGTGGCCGGCCGTCACCCCGCGCCGGGTGCTGGCCACGCTGCGCCAGCACCGGCACACCAACCGGATCGCCCGCCGAGCCGTCACCCCGGAGGAGGCCCGCCTGCTGGCGGCGTCCTGGCGGCACCTGGACGAGCGCGGCGCCGGCGAGCTGTCGGCGCACGACGTGGCGCTGGTCGACGAGCTGCAGGTGCTGCTCGGCGAGCCGGCCCGTCCGAAGGTCCGCGAGGTCGACGCGATCGACCTGCTGACCGGCCTGGACGAAGTCACCACGTACGGCGAGCGGGCCTACGGCCGGCGGGAGCGCGAGCGCGTCCCCGAGGAGCGGCGCGAGTACGCGCACGTGATCGTGGACGAGGCGCAGGACCTCACGCCGATGCAGTGGCGGATGATCGGCCGCCGCGCCCGGATGGCGACCTGGACCATCGTCGGTGACCCGGCGCAGTCGTCCTGGCCGTTCCCCGAGGAGGCGCAGGCGGCGATGGGCGAGGTGCTGGCGGGCAAGCCGCGCCGCCGGCACACGCTGACGGTGAACTACCGCAACCCGGCGGAGATCGCCGAGGTGGCGGCGAAGGTGCTGGCGCTGGCCGCGCCGGGCACCCCGTCGCCGAGCGCGGTCCGGGCCACCGGCGTGCGGCCGCGGTTCGCGGCGGTCCGGGAGGCCGACGCGGAGTCCTTCGGCAAGGCCGCCCGGGCCGAGCTGGAGCGGCTGCTGGCCGAGGTGGACGGCACCGTCGCGGTGGTCGTCCCGATGGACCGCCGCGCGGAGGCCGCGTCCTGGACCGAGGGCCTGGGCAGCCGGGTGGTGGCGCTGGGCAGCCTGGAGGCGAAGGGCCTGGAGTACGACGCCACCGTGGTCGCCGACCCGACCGGCATCGCCGGCGAGTCCGAGGCGGGCCTGCGGGTGCTGTACGTGGCGCTGACCCGCGCCACCCAGCGGCTGACGGTGCTGTCCGGCCCGGACGACCTGCCGGACGCCGCCGGAGTCCCGGCCCTGCTGAAGTAGCACGCACGAAGGCCCCCCACCCGGAGGTGGGGGGCCTTTCGTCAAGCAGAACACCGACCCGCCATGCTCGCCTCGCGGCAAGTGGTCCCTCGAAGGGACGAAGGTTGGGCCCGGGGGCTTGGATCGAGCCGGTGCCGTTCCAATGTAACGCATCGGCGCCCACGGGCAAGGACGCCGTCTGCCCGGGACCGGGCGGGTTTGTCGGATCCGCACACTCAATGAACGTTATTTCTGGCAAGCCCTCGGTAGGTGCGACGATCGATACCTAGCATGCTGCGCGATTACCAGGCCGTTCACGGTCTGCTGATTCTAGGAAGAAGGACGTCGATGGCGACGGTGCCCAGTGTCTCGAACTCGATCACGGTCCGGTTGGAGGTGCCGGCCACCGGCAACGCGGTGAGCTCCATCACCACCGCGGTCGAGTCCTCCGGCGGCTCGGTCACCGGCCTGGACGTCACCGCCTCCGGCCTGGAGGCGCTGCGGATCGACGTCACCGTGGCGGCGTCCTCGGTGGCGCACGGCCAGGAGATCGTGGAGAAGCTCCGCGCGATCGACGGCGTCAGCATCGGCAAGGTCTCCGACCGTACGTTCCTGATGCACCTCGGCGGCAAGATCGAGATGTCCTCGAAGCTGCCGATCCGCAACCGTGACGACCTCAGCATGATCTACACCCCCGGCGTGGCCCGGGTGTGCATGGCGATCGCGGAGAACCCGGAGGACGCCCGCCGCCTGACCATCAAGCGCAACTCGGTCGCGGTGGTCACCGACGGCTCGGCGGTGCTGGGCCTGGGCAACATCGGCCCGAAGGCCGCGCTGCCGGTGATGGAGGGCAAGGCGGCGCTGTTCAAGCGCTTCGCGGGCATCGACGCGTGGCCGCTCTGCCTGGACACCCAGGACGCCGACGAGATCGTGGCGATCGTCAAGGCCATCGCCCCGGGCTTCGCCGGCATCAACCTGGAGGACATCTCCGCGCCGCGCTGCTTCGAGATCGAGGCCCGGCTGCGCGAGGCACTGGACATCCCGGTCTTCCACGACGACCAGCACGGCACCGCGATCGTGGTGCTGGCCGCGCTGACCAACGCGCTGAAGGTGGTCGGCAAGGAGATCGGCGAGATCCGCGTGGTGATGAGCGGTGCCGGCGCCGCGGGCACCGCGATCCTCAAGCTGCTGATGGCCGCGGGCGTCGCGCACGCCACCGTGGCGGACGTGCAGGGCGTGGTCCACCTCGGCCGCGGGGACCTCAACGAGAACCTGCGCTGGATCGCCGAGAACACCAACCGCTCCGGCCGCACCGGCACCCTCAAGGAGGCGGTGGCCGACGCCGACGTCTTCATCGGTGTCTCCGCCCCGAACGTGCTGGACGGCGACGACCTGGCCACCATGGCCAAGGACGCCATCGTCTTCGCGCTGGCCAACCCCGACCCGGAGGTCGACCCGGCGGTGGCCCGGCAGACCGCCGCGGTGGTCGCCACCGGCCGCAGCGACTTCCCCAACCAGATCAACAACGTGCTGGTCTTCCCGGGCGTCTTCCGCGGCCTGCTGGACGCCCAGTCCAGCAGCGTCGACACCGAGATGATGCTGGCCGCCGCCCGCGCGCTGGCCACCACCGTCACCGACGACGAGCTGAACGCGAACTACATCATCCCCAGCGTCTTCCACCCGGGCGTCGCCAAGACCGTCGCCTCGGCCGTCCGGGACGCCGCCGTGGCGGCCCGTGGCGACGCCGAGACGGCCCCCGCGAAGCCCACCCCGGGCATCGTCGGAACGCTCGACACCGCCGCGTTCCCGGCCGTTCAGCTCTGAGCCGGTGAGCGCCCGGCACGTTCGCCGCGGCCGGATTGCGGCGAACGTGCCGGATCCCTTGCGACACAAGGGAAAGGGGCGTGTTTGGGCTTGTCGGTGCCAGGGCGTACGGTAGCCCTGCGACGGGGCGGCGTGTCCGACAAGTACGGAACGTCCCCGGTTGTGCCACGGCGTGTCGTCCCGGCCGCCGCCCGCCCCGGCCACCCCGGAGCCGACGGAGCGTCACACCTCTGTCCGGTGGGCGCTGTTCGGGTCAACCACGCCGGTACCCGATTGGCTTTCTCAGTGCCGGTCGAGGCAGGATTCGTACCCAGGCGGGCAGTTTGCGGCGCTTCGCGGTGCGAGCCCGGCCCCTGACCACCCCTCGCCTGAACGAGCACCGTGCCGCGGACCGGCCATGCCTCCGCGCACGGCAGAGCAACAGACCACAGGAGTACACATGAACCGCAGTGAGCTGGTGGCCGCGCTGGCCGAGCGCGCCGAGGTGACCCGCAAGGACGCCGACGCCGTGCTGGCCGCCTTCGCCGAGATCACCGGCGAGGTCGTCGCCAAGGGCGACGAGAAGGTCACCATCCCCGGTTTCCTGACCTTCGAGCGCACCCTGCGCGCCGCCCGCACCGCCCGCAACCCGCAGACCGGCGAGCCGATCCAGATCGCCGAGGGCTTCAGCGTCAAGGTGAGCGCCGGCTCGAAGCTGAAGGAAGCCGCGAAGGGCAAGTGACCCTCCGCTGAACGCGACGGTGGCCGGCCTCCCCTCGGGGAGGCCGGCCACCGGCTTGTTACGGGCCCTGCGCCGTCAGGCGGTCAGCTCGACCTCGGCCGAGTCGACCTCCGACGGCAGCTCGATGTGCGCGCCCAGGTCGCGCAGCTTGTCCATGAAGTTCTCGTAGCCGCGGTTGATCAGGTCGATGCCGTGCACCGTGGAGGTGCCCTCGGCGGCCAGCGCCGCGATCAGGTACGAGAAGCCGCCGCGCAGGTCGGGGATGACCAGCTCGGCGCCCATCAGCTTGGACGGGCCGGAGACCACCGCGGAGTGGTTGAAGTTGCGCGCCCCGAACCGGCACGGGGTGCCGCCCAGGCACTCCCGGTACAGCTGGATGTGCGCGCCCATCTGGTTCAGCGCGCCGGTGAAGCCCAGCCGGGACTCGTACACCGTCTCGTGCACGATCGACAGGCCGGTGGCCTGGGTCAGCGCCACCACCAGCGGCTGCTGCCAGTCGGTCTGGAAGCCCGGGTGCACGTCGGTCTCCAGGGCGATCGCCTTCAGCTCGCCGCCCGGGTGCCAGAACCGGATGCCCGCGTCGTCGATCTCGTAGGCGCCGCCGACCTTCCGGAAGGTGTTCAGGAAGGTCATCATCGGGATCTGCTCGGCACCCCGGACATAGATGTCACCCTTGGTCGCCAGCGCCGCGCAGGCCCAGGACGCGGCCTCCAGACGGTCCGGCAGCGCCCGGTGGGTGTAGCCGTCCAGCTCGTCCACACCGGTGATCAGGATGGTGCGGTCGGTGCCCAGCGAGATGATCGCGCCCATCTTCTGCAGCACGCAGATCAGGTCGACGATCTCCGGTTCGATCGCGGCGTTGCGCAGCTCGGTGACGCCCTCCGCGAGCACCGCCGTCAGCAGCACCTGCTCGGTGGCGCCGACCGACGGGTACGGCAGCTCGATCTTGGTGCCGCGCAGCCGCTGGGTGGCCACCAGGTAGGTGCCCTGCGGGTGCTTCTCGATGGTGGCGCCGAACTGGCGCAGCACCTCGAAGTGGAAGTCCACCGGCCGGCCGCCGATGTCGCAGCCGCCCAGGCCCGGGATGAACGCGTGGCCGAGGCGGTGCAGCAGCGGGCCGCAGAACAGGATCGGGATGCGCGAGGAGCCGGCGTGTGCGTCGATGTCCGCCACGTTGGCGCTCTCGACGTGCGACGGGTCGAGGATCAGCTCGCCCTCCTCGTCGCCGGTGCGGACAGTGACCCCGTGCAGCTGCAGCAGGCCGCGGACGACCTTGACGTCCCGGATGTCCGGAACGCTGCGCAGTCTGCTGGGGCCCTGGCCGAGCAGTGCGGCGACCATGGCCTTGGGGACCAGGTTCTTGGCACCGCGGATCTGGATCTCGCCTTCCAGCGGGTTTCCGCCGTGGACCAGCAGGACGTCGTCGGTCATCGTTCTCGCAATCCGGGTGCGCAGGGGGAGGTTTTCGGCTGCGAAGCTGAGGGAAAGGCCCTTCGCCACCTCATAGATGGTAGAGGGTGGGCGATTGGTTCCCGTGTGCCCTATTGGTGATCATGCTGGAGGGGGTGCCCGGCGGCACCGCCATTGGGCCGGACGGGTGGCCTGCCCGCGGTCCGCCGGGTGTCCTGCGGGGCCCGTCGGGAGGCATCATGGCAGGCATGGAAGCGGCCCCCTCGTTCACCGGGCGACTGCTCGTGGCGACGCCCGTGCTGACGGATCCGAACTTCGCCAGGTCGGTCGTCCTGCTGCTCGACCACGACGCCCAGGGGGCGCTCGGCGTGGTCCTCAACCGGCCCACCCCCGTGGACGTGGCCGCCGTGCTGGACGGCTGGGCGTCGCTGACCGGCGACCCCGCGGTGGTGTTCCAGGGCGGCCCGGTGGCGCTGGACTCGGCGCTGGCGATCGCCGTGGTGCCCGGCGAGGAGACCCACCCGGGGCCGCTCGGCTGGCGGCGGGTGCACGGGGCGATCGGCCTGGTCGACCTGGAGGCCCCGCCCGAGGTGCTGGCCGGGGTGCTCGGCGGCATGCGGGTGTTCGCCGGCTACGCCGGCTGGTCGCCCGGCCAGCTGGAACAGGAGATCGCCGAGGGCGCCTGGTACCCGGTGGAGTGCGAGGCCGGCGACGTCTCCTGCGTCGAGCCGGACCGGATGTGGCGGGCCGTGCTGCGCCGCCAGCGCGGGCCGCTGGCGATGCTCGCCACCTACCCGGACGACCCGATGCTGAACTGACCGGCGGCCTGTTCCCGCATGGTGGCCGCGTTCCGCGCGGCCACCATAGACTTGGCACCCATGAGCACTCTTGAGCCCGAGCGCGGCCTCGGCACCGGCACCCTGGTCGAGCCCGTCCCGCAGACTTCGCACGGGGACGGCGACCACGAGCGCTTCGCCCACTACGTCCAGAAGGACAAGATCATGGAGAGCGCGCTCTCCGGGTCCCCCGTGGTGGCGCTGTGCGGCAAGGTCTGGGTGCCCGGCCGCGACCCGAAGAAGTACCCGGTCTGCCCGATGTGCAAGGAGATCTTCGACGGGCTGAACAACCCGGGCGGGGACGACAAGAAGGACTGACGTCCGACCGGTGCGACGCCCCGAGTGGTCTATGCCAATCGGGGTTCACCGGGGCAGGATGAGGCGCATGGACCTCATCCCTGCCCCGTTGCACGTCCAGACCCCCGCCGACACCGCCCCGTTCGAGCTGCGCGCCGGCGCCCGGATCGCCGCCGCCCCGGGCACCGGCGGTGTGGCCCGGCGAGTGCGCGCCGAGCTGTCCGCCGCCACCGGCTTCGACCTGGACCCGGCCCCCGCCGGGCAGGCCGGTGACCTGGTGCTCGCGCTGGACGACACCCTGGCCGCCGAGGAGTACCGGCTGAGCGCCGGCCCGGACGCGGTGCGGCTCACCGGCGGCAGCGCAGCGGGCCTGTCGCACGCCGCGCAGACCCTGCGCCAGCTGCTCGGCCCCGCCGCGTACCGCACCGCCCCGCTGCCCGGCGCGCGCTGGACGGTGCCCGCGGTGGAGATCCACGACGCGCCCCGGTTCGGCTGGCGCGGCGCGCTGCTCGACGTCTCCCGGCACTTCATGCCGAAGGCCGGGGTGCTGCGGTTCATCGACCAGCTGGCCGCGCACAAGCTGAACGTCCTCCACTTCCACCTGACCGACGACCAGGGCTGGCGGATCGAGGTCAAGCGCTACCCGAAGCTCACCGAGACCGCGTCCTGGCGGGAGCGGTCGATGGTCGGCTACCGGGCCGGCGGGCGCCGCGACGACCAGCCGCACGGGGGCTACTACACCCAGGACGACCTGCGCGAGATCGTCGCCTACGCCGCCGCGCGGCACATCACCGTCGTCCCCGAGGTCGACCTGCCCGGCCACAACCAGGCCGCCATCGCCGCCTACCCCGAGCTCGGCAACACCGATGTGGTGGACACCGCCGCGCTCGGCACCTGGACCGACTGGGGCGTCAGCGAGAACATCCTGAACGCCTCCGAGGCCACCCTGCGGTTCTACGAGCACGTGCTGGAGGAGGTGCTGGAGATCTTCCCCTCCACCTTCGTCCACCTCGGCGGCGACGAGTGCCCCAAGGACCAGTGGAAGGCCAGCCCCGCCGCACAGGCCCGGATCGCCGAACTCGGGCTGAGCGACGAGTTCGAGCTGCAGAGCCACGTCATCCGGCACTTCGACCGCTGGCTGGCCGAGCGCGGCCGCCGCCTGATCGGCTGGGACGAGATCCTCGAAGGCGGCCTCGCCCCCGGTGCCGCGGTCTCCTCCTGGCGCGGCTACGAGGGCGGCATCGCGGCCGCGCGGGCCGGGCACGACGTGGTGATGTGCCCCGAGCAGCACGTCTACCTCGACCACCGGCAGGACGGCGGCGAGGACGAGCCGATCCCGGTCGGCTGGGTGCGCTCGCTGGAGGACGTCTACCGCTTCGAGCCCGTCCCGCCGCAGCTCGACGAGCAGGCCGCCCGGCACGTCATCGGCACCCAGGCCAACATCTGGACCGAGTTCATGCTCGACGGCCGGGACGTCGACTACAAGGCGTTCCCGCGGCTGGCCGCGTTCGCCGAGGTCGCCTGGTCCGACCTGCCGCGCGACCCCGGCGCGCGCGACTGGGCGGGCTTCGAGACCCGGATGGCCGGCCACTACCCGCGCCTGGACGCCCTCGGCATCGAGTACCGCCGCCCCGAGGGCCCGCGCCCCTGGCAGCGCAAGCCCGGCATCGTCGGCCGGCCGCTGGACGGCCGTCCGGGCGCCGGGCCGGCCGTCGGGTAGGACGTACCGGAACTCCGGGCGCGGCCGCCTCGTCATGATCAGGTGAACAACCGATCACCTGGACATCGACCCGGTCGCGTTCGCGCCCGGAGTTGTCCCGAGTTGTTCGGACCTGTCCGCGACCTCGGAAATGATCAGCGGTCTTTGTGTGCCAGAGTTGCCCAACCCGCACCGATCGCCCGTACCCTACGGGCGGCAGGCCGCACTGCAAATGGAGCACGGTGGGAACCTGGTGAACCGGACGATCATGATGCCGGCCTCGGTCGACGAGGCGGTCGAAGCGCTGGCCGCCACCCCCGGGGCGGTGCCGGTGGCGGGCGCCACCGACCTGATGGAGGCCGTCAACGGCGGGCGGCTGCGGCCCGCCGCCCTGATCGGACTCGGCCGGATCACCGAACTGCGCGGCTGGCGCTACGAGGACGGCGGCACCGCCGTCCTCGGCGCCGGCCTCACCCACGCCCGGATGGACCGCCCCGACTTCGCCGCGCTGATCCCCGCCCTCGCCGACGCCGCCCGCACCGCGGGACCCCCGCAGGTGCGCAACGTCGGCACCCTCGGCGGCAACATCGCCACCGGCGCCCCCGCCGGCGACACCCTCCCGGTGCTCGCCGCCCTCGAAGCCACCGCCACCCTCGTCCGGCCCGGCACCGTCCGCGACGTCCCGATCAGCCACCTGCTCACCGGACTCGACCCGCTGCGCCCCGGTGAACTGCTCACCTGGGTGCGGGTGCCGCTGCTGCACGCCCCGCAGGTGTTCCTCAAATCCACCGGCCGCAGCGGACCGTCCCGCGCCGCCGCCTCCGTCGCGCTGGTCCTCGACCCCGCCCGGCGCGGCGTGCGCTGCGCCGTCGGCGCCGTCGCCCCCGTCCCGCTGCGGCCCCTGGAGGCCGAGAACTGGGTGGCCGGCTGCATCGACTGGGACGCCCGCGGCCAGGACGGCGCGGTCCTGATCGACCCGGCCGCGCTCGCCGCCTTCGGCGAATACGTGGCCGGCGCCTGCGTCCCCGAGGGCGGGGCACCCGAGGAGGGGGCGGGCCCGGCGGCCGCCCGCCTGCGGCGTACCGTGGCCGTGCTGGCCCGCCGGGCGTTGGGAAGGGCGCTGAAGAAGTGACCGACGAACTGCTGAACCACCCCGGAGCGCTCACCGGCGACGTGCGCCCCACCACCTCGTACACGCTGCGCGTCAACGGCGTCGAACGGCCCGTCAGCGAGGCCTGGATCGGCGAGAGCCTGCTGTACGTGCTGCGCGAACGCCTCGGCCTGGCCGGCGCCAAGGACGGCTGCGAACAGGGCGAGTGCGGGGCCTGCTCGGTGCAGGTCGACGGGCAGCTGGTGAACGGCTGCCTGGTGCCCGCCGCGCTCGCCGCCGACAGCGAGATCAACACCGTCGAGGGCCTGTCCGGCACCGGCGGCGCCAGCGACGTCCAGCAGGCACTCGCCGACTCCGGCGCCGTCCAGTGCGGCTACTGCACCCCCGGCCTCGCGATGGCCGTCCACGACCTGCTGCAGCGCAACCACCGCCCCAGCGAGATCGAGGCCCGCCAGGCGCTGTGCGGCAACCTGTGCCGCTGCACCGGCTACCGGGGCGCACTGGCCGCCGTCCAGGCCGTCGCCGACGCCCGCGAGGCCGCCCTCGAAGCGGAACTCGACGCCGCCGAACAGGCCGCCGCCACCGTCGCCGAGACGCCGCCGCCCGCGCCCGAACCCGCCCGGGCCACCGAACAGTCCTTCGCCGACCTCGCGCTGGCCGGCGAGCTGCCGCTCTACGCCGACTCCGAACTCTGGCACGAGGCCGACCAGTTGATCCCCCAACAGGCCCCGCCGCCGACCCCGGCGCACGGCACCCCCGTGCCCGGCGGCTGGGAGCCCACCCCCGCCCACGGCACCGCCGCCGACGCCGCCGTCCACGGCACCCCCGCGCACGGCACCCCGTACCTGCCCACGCCGCCGCACGGCACCCCGCAGCAGGACGCGGGTGTCTACGAAGCGGCCCCGGCGCACGCCACCCCGGCGCACGGCTTCCCGCCGCACGCCACCCCGGCGCACGGCACCCCGGCACACGGCACCCCGGCACACGGCTTCCCGCAGCAGGACGCGGGTGTCTACGAAGCGGCCCCGGCGCACGGCACCCCGGCGCACGGCACCCCGGCGCACGGCTTCCCGCAGCAGGACGCGGGCGCCTACGACGGCACCGTCTACGCCACCGACGGCTACGGACACCAGTACACCGGCTACGACGCCACCACCGCCCACGGCATCAGGCTCCCCGAGGACGAGAACGCATGACCTCCGCCACCGAGCTCCCGGCGGCCGCCCCCGCGGACGACGAGACCGGCTCCACCGGCCTCGGCAGCTCCCCGCTGCGCACCGACGCCCTCCCCAAGGCACTCGGCATCTACCCGTACGCCGCCGACCTGTGGGCCGAAGGGCTGCTCTGGGGCGCCGTGCTGCGCTCCCCGCACCCGCACGCCCGGATCGTCTCCGTCGACACCTCCGCCGCGCTCGCCGTCCCCGGCGTGCACGCCGTGGTCACCGCCGCCGACCTGCCCGCCGGCGCCGACGGCGCGCCCGTCGTCGCCGACCGGCCGGTGCTCGCCTCCGCCGTGGTGCGCCACCACGGCGAGGCCGTCGCCGCCGTCGCCGCCGACCACCCCGACACCGCCCGGCTCGCCGCCGCCGCGATCCTGGTCGAGTACGAGGTCCTGGAACCCGTCACCGACCCCGAAGCCGCCTTCCACGCCCCGCCGCTGCACCCCGACGGCAACCTGCTGCGCCACCTGCCGCTGCGCACCGGCGACCCCGACGCCGTCGGCGAGATCGTCGTCGAGGGCCTCTACCAGGTCGGCCGGCAGGACCCCGCCCCGATCGGCGCCGAGGCCGGCCTCGCCGTGCCCCGCCCCGACGGCGGCGTCGAACTGCACCTGTCCTCCACCGACCCGCACGGCGACCGCGACCGCACCGCCGCCTGCCTCGGCCTCGAACCCGACCGGGTCCGGCTCGTCGTCACCGGCGTGCCCGGCGCCGACACCGACCGCGAGGACCTGTCCTTCCAGGTCACCCTGGCGCTGCTCGCGCTGCGCACCGGACGCCCCGTCAAGATGACCCTCACCCGCGCCGAGTCCTTCCAGGCGCACGCCACCCGGCATCCCGCGCTCCTGCGCTACCGCCACCACGCCGACGCCGAAGGCAAGTTGGTGAAGGTCGAGGCGCAGATCCTGCTGGACGGCGGTGCCTACGCCGACGTCTCCGCGGAGGCGCTGGCCGCCGCCGTCGCCTTCTCGGTCGGCCCCTACACCTGCCCCAACGTCTTCGTGGACGCCTGGGCGGTGCGCACCAACAACCCGCCCGCCGGACGGATGCGCGGCGAGGGCGCCCTGCAGACCTGCTTCGCGTACGAGTCGCAGCTCGACCAGCTCGCCAAGCAGCTCGGCGTCGACCCGGTGGAGATCCGCCGCCGCAACGCGATGTCCACCGGCGACCCGCTGCCCACCGGACAGGCCGTCACCTGCCCCGCCCCCGTCACGGCCCTGCTCGACGCGCTCGCCGAGTCCCCGCTGCCGGCGCTGCCCCTCGACGACCCCGAGGCCGACTGGCTGCTGCCCGGCGGCCCCGGCGGAGCCGGCGACCCCGCCGCGGTGCGCCGCGGCATCGGCTACGCGGTCGGCATGGTGCACATGCTCGGCGCGGAGGGCGAGGACGAGGTCTCCACCGCGACCGTCCGGGTCTCCGGCGACCACGCCACCGTGATCTGCGCGGCCGTTGACGCCGGGCAGGGCTTCGCCACCCTGGCCCGGCAGATCGTCCAGTCGGTGCTCGGCGTCAGCGAGGTGTACATCGCGCCCGTCGATTCCGACCAGTCCGCGGCCGGCCCCGCCGCCCGCGGCCGGCACACCTGGGTCTCCGGCGGCGCGGTCGAACGGGCCGCGCTGATGGTCCGCCACCAGATGCTGCAGCCGATCGCCGCGGACTTCGGGATGTCCGTCGAACTGCTCACCATCAGCGACGGGAAGATCACCTCGTACGACGGTGTGCTCGGCATGCCGGTCAGCCAGGCGCTCGAAGGCCGCGAACTCTGGGCCACCGCCCAGTGCCGCCCGCACCCCACCGAACCCCTCGACCCCGAGACCGGGCAGGGCGACGCCTTCGTCTCCATCGCCTTCTGCGCGATGCGCGCCGTCGTCGACGTCGACATCGAACTCGGCGCCGTCCGGGTCGTCGACGTGACGGTCGCCCAGGACGTCGGCCGCGCCCTGAACCCCCGCCAGATCGAGAACCGGATCGAGGGCGCCGTCGCCCAGGGCGTCGGACTCGCCCTGCTGGAGAACCTCCGCACCGAACACGGCATCCCCCTCAACGCCTCCCTCACCGGCTACCGGCTGCCCACCGCCCTCGACACCCCCGACATCCGGATCGCCGCCCTCCTCGAAGAACGCGACGTGGTCGCCCCCTTCGGCGCGAAGGCCGTCAGCGCGGCCCCCGCCGTCGTCGCCCCCGCCGCCGTAGCCGCCGCCGTCCGCGCCGCCACCGGCCTCCCGGTCGGCCGCCTTCCCATCCTCCCGGAGGACGCCATCCTCGCCTGACGGGCGATCAACATCCGCGCAGGCCCCTCATGTCCGACGATTTGCGGCGAGCCTGTGGCGGGTGTCCGGCGTGCGGACGAGCGCCGGACGGTACCATCGGATGGTCCTGTGTTCCGGGGGCGTTGCGAGAACGAACGGGCTGTCACTCGACCGACGGGGTACTGATGAGGCTGACGAGACTCACGCGCGTGCTCGGCGCGACCACGCTAACCGCAGGCTTCCTGCTGACTGGCTTGCCGACGGCGTCCGCGGACCAGGTGCGTGACGGGCAATGGGCGAACCAGTACTTCAACCTCGACAAGGTGTGGTCGATCACCAGGGGCGAGGGCGTCACCGTCGCGGTGATCGACAGTGGAGTGAACGTCAACCACCCCGACCTTGCAGGTCACACGCTGCCTGGGTACGACCCGAGCGGTGGCAACAACGAGGTGGGAGCTTCCAACCCGCACGGCACCGGAGTGGCGAGCCTGATTGCCGGCCAGGGTCACGGCAGCGGCAATGGCGACGGCGTGGTGGGGCTGGCTCCCGGGGTCAAGATCCTGCCCATCTACAAGATTGGCCCCGGAGGCGGCGACGGGATCGGCGAAGGCATCAAGTGGGCGGTGGACCACGACGCGAAGGTGATCAATATTTCGCAGGGCGGTCCGGAGCTCGGCGTGCGTGAGAGGGACGCGATCGCCTACGCCTATCAGCATGATGTTCTGATCGTGGCCGCAACGGGCAACGCCGGGGCCGGGGTGGTGGATTATCCCGCCAAGGCCCAAGGGGTTCTCGCCGTTGGCGCGGTCTCCCAGGATCTGAAGGTCTGGTCGCGGTCCAACTTTGGTTCGGAAGTGCTCCTTTCGGCGCCTGGAGTGCGCATTGTCTCCGCAGGTGACTGCGGCACCAGTCAGTACTGCATGGACGACGGAACGTCTTACGCGGCTCCGTATGTTTCCGCTGCCGCGGCACTGGTGCGAGCGAAGTTTCCGAAGTTGACGGCTGGGCAGGTCGCCGAGCGGCTGGTCAAGTCGGCGTCACGGCCTGCGGGGGTGAGCAAGCTTCCCGATCAGCACTACGGCTACGGCATCGTTCGCCCGTACGAGGCGCTGACAATGAACATTCCGACCGGCACCGCCCAGGGACCGCTGGCGCGCCCGGAAGGAGTGGACGATGGTGGCTCAACTCCTGCGGCCAGCCAAGGGGCAACCACCGGCGGCGAGAGTTCCTCTGACCCCGGATCCGGACTGGGAGATCCTGGGGCGGCGCCGGAGCTGAAGCAGTCGTCCAGCTCGACCACTCCGCTGATTCTCGGTGCGATCGGCGGGGCGGTGGTGCTGGTCATCGTGATTATCGCGATCGTGGTGGCGAACAGCCGGCGGCGCAGCCGGTCGCAGAGCATGCCTGGTCAGCCGGGTGGGCCGGCCCCTTACGGTGCTCCACAGGGCTGGCCGCCCGCTCAGCAGCAGCCGTACGGCCAGCAGCAGGGCGCTCCGCAGTACGGTCAGCAGCCGCCGCCCGGCTACCCGCCCCAGCCGCCGACGTCCTATCAGAACCCGTACCAGGGGCAGTAATCAGTCGCGTCGAGGGCGTGTCAATACGTCCTCTGAACGCGATACGATCGAACGCTCTGAGTAAACGGTCAGCCCACCCACCAGAGCGCTACCACGGGGAAGTTTCGACACTCCAGGGGGAGAGGGCCTCGTGTCCAACGGATTCAGCGTAAACCCGGATGAGCTGGAGGCAGTCGTCAAGCGACTGCGGGCCCTCCAGCAGAACATCAGCACGTGCGGCACCAACACGAAGTACAAGACCGACATCTCCCGAGATGCCTTCGGCGGCAACTTCGTCGAGGCGCAGGCGCTGTATGAGGCGCACGGCAAGATGCAGGCGTTCCTGACCCAGACGATCGCGGATCTTGACGCCCTGATCAACGAGTACAGCGACAAGACCCAGACCGCTCATGCCAGGTACACCGGTGTTGAGCTCGACAGGCAGACGACGATGAACCAGCTGAACCCGAGGACGGTCTGACATGGCGTCGCACAAGACTCCGTTCGACACGTACGCCCTCATCCCGCTCAAGAACATGGTCGGACACTCCAGCCCGGACCGGATCCGCGAGGTCGGCGAGCACTGGAAGAGCGTTCACCAGGAGCTGACCGAGGTCGCCGCAAAGCTGCAGGAGGCCGTGCAGCACGCTACCGCGAACTGGGAGGGCGCTGCGGCCCAGGGCTTCGCGCAGAAGGGCGGTCAGATCCAGCAGAGTCTGACCAACACCGCTGCACATGCGTCGAACACTTCGGTCGCCATGGACTATGCGGCGACCGCGCTGCAGCAGACCAAGTCGACGATGTCGCAGATCAAGGTTCCCAGCTTGTGGGACCGGGCCGTCAAGACCGTCAACGACGGCTTCGCGTCCTCCGACGAAGGCCTCAAGCGTGACCTCGCCTCGGGGATGAACCGTATTGACGCGGTGAACAAGAACGCGCACGAGCTGTCGGCAACCGAGGTTGCCCATCAGTACGCGATCGGCGTCATGGAGCACCTTGGTCCCCAGTACACCGAGGCGGCGAGCTACATCGACAGCCCGCCGAAGCGGGATGACAGTAATGGCGAGACTCGCGAGGCATATCCTCCTGCGCCGTCTCAGACGCCCCCGCCCGGGCACACCCCGCCCACCGTCCCGATGCCGAAGTACCCAGAGGGGCACCCCAAGGACCTGCCCCCGCCCGGGTATGTGCCGCCGAACGAGCCGCGGGTTCCGATGCCCGGGATTCCGGGGCAGGTGGAGCCGATGCCGCCCGGGCATGGTGGGACCGTTCCTCCGCCGGGGCAGCCCTGGACGCCTCCGAAGCCTCCGTCGACGGGGCTTGACGGGTGGACTCCGCCGGACACCGGGATCGGTGGGGGCGGGCACGGTGGCGGGTTGCCTGGTGGGGTGGGAACTCTGCCGGGGCCCGGTACTGGTGGCGGTGGGTCCGGTGGTGGGCTCGGCGGTGGCGGCGGGTACGTGCCCGGCGTCGGCGGCGGCGGGTACCTGCCTGGTGGTGGGTCCGGCGGCGGCGGCCGTGGTGGCGGCGGGCTCGGGTCCGGTGGCGGCCGTGGCGGCGGGCTCGGGACCGGCGGGCTCGGGACCGGTGGCGCCGGCGCGGGCAAGGCCGGCGGTGGCGGCGCGGCCGGTGGCGCGGGCAAGGCCGGTGGTGTCGGCGGTGCCGGTGCCGGCGGCGCGGGTGCTGCGGGCGGCCGTGGTGCGGCCGGTGCCGGTGGTATGGGTGGCGGCATGCACGGTGGCGGCATGGGTGGTGCCGGTGGCGCGAAGGGCGGTGCCGGCGCCAAGGGCGGCAGCGGCCTGGTGCGCAAGGCCGGTGGCACGATCGGTGGCGCCAAGGCCGGCGGTGCCGGTGGCCGCGCGTTCACCGAGGGCGGTTCGGGCATCGGCAAGGGCCGGGGCGCCGGACAGGGCGGTGCGGCCGGCATGCACGGCGCGCCGGGTTCCGGGAGCGCCAACCGGAAGAAGAAGAACGAGGGTCACCGTCCCGACTACCTGATCGAGGACGAGGAGACCTGGCGCGGTGGCACGGCGAACCCGCCGGTCATCGAGTAGCAGAGACAGTAGGAAGCGGCGGGCGCCGGTGATGGTCCTGAGGGATCGTCACCGGCGCCCGTTGTCATGCGGCGCCCGTTGTCATGCAGCGCCCGTGTTCAAGAAGTGCCCGCACCATGAAACGCCCGTTGGCGCGGCCCGGTGGCATGGAAAGGGGAATTAAAAATGGCAGCGGAATTCACCGGGCGCGGCGGTGCATAAATTGCGCCCGGTGAATTCCGGGGAGAGACCGTGACGGGGATCGAACCCGTGTTAACCGTTTTGCAGACGGTTCCCTGAACCACTCGGGTACACGGTCGTGAAGGGATGCGCGCAAGCGTCAAGCGGCCTGTCGGCGCGGGGAGTTGCGGTCAGGCGCAACAGGAGAGGGAACACCGGCAGCCGGGACAGGGGGCACAGGTGCGGGGCGCTGCGAGGGCCGCCGTCTTCCTGTTCATCGCCTTCTCCTGCCGTCGGGGGCTGCTCCGGTTCGTTCCGGTGAATTCACTATAGCGGGCGGGAGTCGGGCGGCGTCAACGGAAAGCGGGAATTCGTTGATGAATTCCGTGTGTCGGCGCTGTGCTACGGTCGGGACCGAGGCGGGTGCTGGTGGCCCGTCCCGGACGAGGTGCGTCGTACCCGGTATGACAAGACGGCGCGGTAGGTGGTTCGACTACTGCGAGGAGTCCGTCGTCATGGCGTGGGTGGTTCTGATCGTCGCCGGTGTGCTGGAGACCGTCTGGGCGGTGGCCCTGGAGGCCAGCAAGGGGTTCTCGCGGCTGGTGCCGAGTCTGGTGTTCGTGGTGGGGCTGGCGCTGTCGATGGGCGGGCTGGCGTACGCGATGCGGTCGATCCCGTTGGGGACGGGCTACGCGGTGTGGGTGGGCATCGGCGCGGTGGGGACGGCGCTGTACGGGATGGTGGCGCTGGGGGACGCGGTGAGTGCGGCCCGGATCACCTGCCTGGTACTGATCCTGGCGGGGGTGGTGGGGCTGAAGGTGCTGCACTGAGCAGAGGCGCGGTCCCAGGGCCGACGGCGGAGGCCCCGTTCCGCCGAAGGGCCGTCGCAAGGTCAGGATCAAAAGGCAATGACGGCACTTACCATATCGAGGTGACCACCACCTCCCCGGCCGAAACGGCAACACCGCAGCAGATATCCGGCGACGACGGCACGGGAGGGGTGCTCAGCGGGCCCTGGCGGGCGTTGACGCTGGGCATCGTCTCGGTGGTGCTGCTGCTGGCGTTCGAGGCGACCGCGGTGAACACGGCGATGCCGACGGCGGCCCAGCAGCTCGACGGCATCGGCCTGTACGCGTTCGCGTTCTCCGCGTACTTCACCACGACACTGCTGGCGATGGTGGTGTCGGGGCAGTGGTGCGACCGGCGCGGGCCGCTGGCGCCGCTGTTCACCGGGATCGCGGTGTTCGCGGCCGGACTGGTGACGGCCGGCACCGCCGTGAACATGTGGATGTTCGTCGCGGGCCGGGCGGTGCAGGGCCTGGGCGGCGGGCTGGTGATCGTCGCGCTGTACGTGGTGGTCGGCCGGGCGTTCCCTGAGCGGCTGCGGCCCGCGGTGTTCGCGGCGTTCTCGGCGGCCTGGGTGCTGCCGTCGATCCTCGGCCCGGTGATCTCCGGTGCGGTCACCCAGAACCTCGGCTGGCGCTGGGTGTTCCTCGCCGTGCCGGTGCTGGTGCTGCTGCCGCTCGCGGTGATGGGACCGGCACTGCGCCGCTCCGAGCGCCGCCAGCCGCCGCTGCAGGCGCAGCCGTACGACTGGCGGCGGACCCGGGATGCGGCGATGGTCGCGGTCGGGGCGGCGCTGCTGCAGTACGCGGGTCAGCGGCGGGACGTCTGGGCATTGCTGCCGGCGGCCGCCGGGGTGGCGCTGATCGGTCCGGCGGTGTTGCGGCTGCTGCCGAAGGGGACGCTGCGGGCGGCCCGCGGCCTGCCGACGGTGATCCTGCTGCGCGGGCTGGCGGCGGGCGCGTTCTTCGCGTCCGAGCTGTTCATCCCGCTGATGATGCAGACCCAGCGCGGCCTGTCGGTGACGACGGCGGGCCTGACGCTGGCGCCGGGCGGACTGTCCTGGGCGCTTGGGTCGTGGCTGCAGGGCCGACCGGGCGCGGAGCGCTACCGGGAGGCGATGATCCGGTACGGGTTCGTGCTGACCGCGGTGGGGATCGGCGCGGCGGCGCTGGTGCTGTTCTCGTCGGTGCCGGTGTGGGTGACGGCGGCGGCCTGGGCGGTCGGCGGCGTCGGCATGGGACTGGCGATCGCCAGCATCAGCGTGCTGATGATGAAGCTGTCGGCGCCGGAGGAGACCGGTGAGAACTCGGCCGCGCTGCAACTGAGCGACGCGCTGGGCAACGTGCTGCTGACCGGCCTGGCGGGCGTGCTGTTCGCGGCACTGGGCGGCGGCGCGGTGAGCGCAGTGGCCCGGGACGCGGCCCTCCCGGCCGGAGCGTTCGCGGCAGTGTTCCTGACCATGCCGGTGGTGGCGCTGCTCGGTGCGGCGCTCTCCGGCCGGGCAGCGGTGGCGCGGACGAAGAGCTGACTGCTCGGGCAAAGAGCCGACGGGCCGATCGGAGAGCTGACGGCCCCGGCGAAAGCGGACGGGCCAGGCAGAGGGCTGACGGCTCGGCCGAAGGCCCGAGTGGCCGTTCGAACGGCCAGGCGCTGGCGAGCGGCCGGCCGGAGCATTCCGTGGCGGTGTTCCTGACCCTGCTGGCGGTGGCGCTGCTCGCCACGAGGCTCTCCGGCCGGGCAGCGGTGGCGCGGACGAAGAGCTGACTGCTCGGGCAAAGAGCCGACGGGCCGATCGGAGAGCTGACGGCTCCAGTGAAGAGCGGACAGGTCGAAGCCCCGAGTGCTGGGGAATGGTCGGTCGGCGGTGGCCCCGGCCGGGGAGTCGACGGCCCGGTCGAAGCCCCGAGTGCCGCCCGAACGGCCCGCGTGCCGAGGAACGGTCCGTCGGTGGCGGCCCGGCCGGAGAGCGCCGCACCGGAAGGTTGACGGCCGGGCCGAAGAGCTGACGACCCGGCCGAAGGCCCGAGGACTCGAGGACCCGAGGACCCGACAGGGAATTACTTGCCTCCGGCCACCGGCGGCACCGACGGCCGGGTGGTGGCGGGGGCGGAGGCCGCGGTGCCCGCTCCGCCGAGGTAGGTGCTCCAGCCGCCCTCGGGGTTCTGGCCGGGGGCGAGGGCCTGGAGCTTCTTGAGCACGGCCGGGTCCTGTGCCTCCAGCCACTCGACCAGCTGCCGGAAGGAGACCATCCGGACCCCGGGCTTGCCGGCGATGGCCTTCAGGGTTTCTTCGACGGCGTTCATGTAGATGCCGCCGTTCCAGCCCTCGAAGTGGTTGCCGATGATGAACGGCGCCCGGTTGCCGTTGTAGGCGCGGTCGAAGCCGGCCAGGTAGGCGTCGCGGGCCTGGGTCTGCCAGAAGGCGCGGCGGCCGGGGTCGCCCTTGGTGCTGCCGCCGGACTGGTTGTACATGATGTTGTAGTCCATCGAGAGCACCTGGAAGGTGTGCCCGGGGAACGGGATGGACTGCAGCGGCATGTCCCACAGCGCGCCGCCGGCGAATTTCTGCGGCCACATCTGCAGGCCGCCGGGGCCGGAACTGTCGTATTTCCAGCCGCGCTTGACGGCGGTGGGCAGCAGGCCGCGCTGGCCCTCCAGGCAGGGGGTGCGGCCGCCGATCAGTTCCTTGCGGTAGTCGAAGGGCAGCGCGGGCAGGTCGGTGATGCCGGTGTTGGTCTTCCAGTTCATGACGAAGTCCATCGCCTGCTGGATCTCGCTGTCCCAGTCCTCGGGGGACCAGCGGCCGCCGCCGTTGGCGCCGCAGAAGTGCCCGTTGAAGTGGGTGCCGATCTCGTGGCCGTCCAGCCAGGCCGCGCTGATCTGCTCGATGGTGGCGCGGATGTGCGAGTCGCTCAGGTAGCCGATGTCGGAGGCACCGACGGAGTGCTGCGGCGGGTGGTACATGGTCTTCTTCGACTCGGGCAGGGTGTAGATGCCGGAGAGGAAGAACGTCATGGTGGCGTCGTGGTCCTTGGCGAGCTGCCGGAACCGGCTGAACAGGTGGTCGTCGAGTTCGCCCGCGCCGTCCCAGGAGAACACCACGAACTGCGGGGGCTTCTGGCCGGGTTCCAGGGGTTCGGGGGTGGGCTGGCCCGGCTGCGGGCCGGTGTCGGAGGTGGAGCCGTCGCCGATCAGGGTGGCCGGGGGCCTGGGGACGGTGCCGGAGCTGCCGTTCGCGGCGACGCCGTCGGCCTGGGCGGGCGCGGCGGCGTTGCCCCCGTTCCCGGAGCTGCTCGCGCACCCGGCCGCGAGGGTGGCGGCGGTCGCCGCTCCGGCGGCCAGCAGCGTCCTGCGGGAGAGGGCGTCCATGTCTCACATCCGTTCACCAGGGAGTAAGGGGATGGCACCGGCCGGAGGGGCGGTCCATCCGATGGAATGGCCGGTGCGTCGTCCGGGGGAGTCGGCCCCAGCATCGCACGGGCCGCCGTGCCGTGCCGGGAAGCGAGGCCCGGGGTACGGATGACCGGGGGACGCCACGCCGGAGGGCTCACCTGTTCGGCGCACCGGGCCGGAGCGGCACCGGCATCCGCGAGCTGAGCTGACATCAGATGGCACGGACCGATCGGACCCTGGACACGGAGGTCGCACCCGCCGATGTGGCAGTCGCTGCTGGACGCCTACCGGGACCGGATCGTCGAGACCGGACGGGAGCCGCTGTTCCTGCTGCTGCTCGGCCTGGTGCTGTCGTTCCTGTTCATCCGGATCAGCACCCGGCTGATCCGCGCCCAGGTCCGCTGGTGGCCCGGCAACGTCACCCCCGGCGGGCTGCACATCCACCACATGGTGTTCGGCCAGGCCCTGCTGCTGATCTGCGGTGTCTCCGCGTTCGCGGTGCGCGGCGACGGCGGCTCCTGGTGGAACCTGCTCGGCTTCGGGTTCGGCGTCGGCTGCGGGCTGGTGCTGGACGAGTTCGCGCTGGTGCTGCACCTGAAGGACGTCTACTGGTCCACCCAGGGCCGCACCTCGGTGGACGCCGTGATGCTCGCCGTCGCCACCATCGGGCTGCTGCTGCTCGGCGAACTCCCGCTCGGCGGCTTCGTCCGCCACCCTGACGGGCCGACCCTGGCCGGGGCTTGCGGGCTGCTCGCCCTGGTGGTGGTCAGCCTGCTCAAGGGCAAGACCTGGACGGGGCTGCTCGGCATCATGCTCTGGCCGCTGGCCCTGGTCGGCGCCGTGCGGCTGGCCCGGCCGCAGAGCCCGTGGGCCCGCTGGCGCTACCGGTCCCGGCCGCGCCGGCTGGCCCGCGCCGAGCGGCGCGAGGAGCGCATCCACCGCCGCCTGGTCGCCGCCAAGACCACCGTCTACGACCTGCTGGCCGGCACCCCCGACGCCGACCACGAACCCGCCCCGCCCGCGGTGCCCGAGCCGTCGCCCGCTGCCGTCGAGCCGGCGCCCGCCGCGGCCGAGCAGCAGCAACGGCCGCCCGCGCCGTGGCGGTTGGGCTGCGCCGCGTTCGTCCAGTGGTACCTGCGGATCGCCACCCTGATCAACCTGCTCGGCGCCGTCGTCGCCCCGTTCCGCGCGCAGGTCCAGCGGATCGACCGCGGCGAGTACTTCGCGCCCGTGCTGGTCACCTCCGGGTTCACCACCGCGCTGCTGGCCGGGCTGCTCGCGGTGATGCTGCGCCGCCGCAAGCGCGCCGCCTGGATCGCCGCGCTGGCCGTCGTCCTGGTGCACGCCGCGCTGTACGGGCTCGCGATGGCCTTCCCCGAGTTCCGCGCCCACCCGTTCAACTGGTTCTCCCTCGCGCTCACCCTGGCCGTGCTGGTGACGCTGCTGCTGAGCCGCCCGGTGTTCCGGGTGCGGGGCGGGCGTGGCAACCTGCCGCTGGCCACCGCCGTGCTGGTGGTCGGCGGCGCGCTGCTCACCGGCCTCGGCGCGGTCGCCGTCCGGCTCGGGCACGCCGACGGTGTCCCGAGCTGGGGCGAGGCCGCGCGCTACGGCCTGCTGCGGCTGGTCACCCTGTCCGGCGTCGTCCGGGTCACCGATGTGGACGTGCCGCGCTGGATCGATCTCGCGCTGAACCTGCTCGGCACCGCCCTGCTGCTGCTCACCCTGCGGATCCTGCTGCGCTCCCCGCGCGGCACCGAATGGCAGAGCCCCGAGGAGGAGCTGCGGCTGCGTCAACTGCTGGCGCGGCACGGCGGGCGGGACTCGCTCGGCTACTTCGCGCTGCGCCGTGACAAGTCGCTGTGCTTCTCGGCCAGCGGCAAGGCCGCCGTCGCCTACCGGGTGGTGAACGGCGTGGCGCTGGCCTCGGGCGATCCGATCGGCGACCCGGAGGCCTGGCCACAGGCGATCGAGGAGTGGCAGCGGCGGGCCCGCGCGCATGCCTGGATCCCCGCCGTCACCGGCGCCGGCGAGCGGGGCGGCACCGTGTACGCCCGGGTGGCCGGGCTGCGGGCGCTGCACCTCGGTGACGAGGCGGTGGTCGAGCCGGCCCGGTTCACCCTGGACGGCCGGGAGATGCGCGGCCTGCGGCAGACCTGCCGCCGGGTCGAGCGGGCCGGGTACCAGGTGGTGATCCGCCGTCACCGCGACATCCCCGCCGAGGAGTTCGCCGACTTGGTGCGGCTCGCCGATGCCTGGCGGCACGGCCGCACCGAACGTGGCTTCTCGATGGCGCTCGGCCGGCTCGGCGACCCCGCCGACGGCGACTGCCTGATCGCCGAGTGCCGCGACGAGGCCGGCCGGACCGCCGCCCTGCTGTCCTTCGTCCCCTGGGGCGAGGACGGGCTGTCGCTCGACCTGATGCGGCGCGATCGGGAGTCCGACAACGGGCTGGTCGAGTACACCGTGGCCCGGCTGCTCGAACAGGCCAGGGACGGCGCGCCCGCGGTGCGGCGGGTGTCGCTGAACTTCGCGATGTTCCGCGAGGTGTTCGAGGAACGGCTCGGCGCCGGGCCGGTGCTGCGGCTGTGGCGCGGGGTGCTGCGGTTCCTGTCCCGGTGGTGGCAGCTGGAGTCGCTGTACCGGGCCAACGCCCGCTACCGGCCGCACTGGCAGCCCCGGTACATGCTGTACGAGAAGCCCTCCGAACTGCCCGCGATCGGCCTGGCCACCGCGCTCGCCGAGGGCTTCCTGACCCGCCCCCGGCTGCGCCGCGGCGGCCGGGCGGGCCGGCCCTGAGCGGCGGTCACCCGGGCGGAACGCCGGGGGTGCCGGGGCGAGCCGCGCTGGATTGACTGGGCCTGTCGAAGGGCGGACCGGAGGGCGCGGTGGGCGAACGGGCGTGGAACAAGGCGGTGCTGGCCGCGGGGGCGATCGTGGCCGGGGCCTGGCTGGTGCACGGGGGCCTGCTGGGCACGCTGCCGCCCGCCCCGGTCGCCGCGCAGGCGTACGACGGGACGCCGGTCGGGCCCGCAGTGCCCCCGCTGCCGTCCTCGCCGCCGGTGCGGATCCGGATCCCGGCCCTGGGCGTGGATGCCCCCGTGGGCCCGCTGGGCCTGGACGGCGAAGGACGCCTGCAGCCGCCGCCCGAGGAGGACGGCAACCGGACCGGCTGGTACCGGGGCGGCGCCGCGCCCGGGTCGAGCGGCGCGGCGGTGCTGGCCGGGCACGTCGACACCGCGCACGGCCCGGCGGTGTTCTACCGGCTGGGCGCGCTGCGCAGGGGCGACCAGGTGGAGGTCGCCCGGGCCGACCGGGCCACCGCCTGGTTCCAGGTGGACGGCGTGGAGGTCTATTCGAAACGGAACTTCCCGGACACCAAGGTGTACGCGGCCACCCCGGATGCCCAGCTGCGGTTGATCACCTGCGGGGGCGCCTACACCCGCGAGGGTGGCTGGGAAGGGAACGTGGTGGTGTACGCACATCTGGTACGCACCCAACGGGCCTGACGGTTGCCCGATGGGCACGTGCTGCCGTCGCGGACTCAGGCCAGCAGCTGGGCGAGCGCCCGGTCGCAGTCCAGGTGCCGCAGCTCCTGGCCCTCCGGAACGGCCAGGTGACTGCGCCACAGGAAGCGGCGCAGGTCGGCGCGGGCGAACTGGAGCAGGGCGACGCCCTCGGGGGAGCGCAGTTCGACCATGGTGCGCATCCCGTACGCGGGCCGGATCCGGACGTCGCCCTCGCCGGTCGCCGTGTCCAGGCCGGTGGAGAGCAGCTGGCGGGCGAACACCCACTCGATGTCGGGCGCGGACGGGTCGGCGGGGGCGGCGGTGTCGTGCGGGTCGTGCGCGCCCTGGGGGTCGTACGGGTCGGCGTCCACGGCGTACTCGGCGGGGAAGACCATCCGGACCGCCAGCGGGTCCTCGCAGTTGTAGCGCAGGGTGACCCGCAGCAGGACGGAGCGGTGGGTGCCGAGGATCAGTCGGGCCTGGGTGTGTTGTTCGACCGGCGCGGGTGCTGGGGACACGGGGGTTCCTCCGGGTGTGGGGGTGCGTTGCGCGGGGTGCGACCGGTGTCGCCTCCCGTGACTGAAGAGTCGGACGGGCTGGGAGGAATTACACCGGTTTTGGGACCATTTTGAGTGATCTGCGCCACATTGGCAGGGATCAATCGGGCATTTCGGTTGCCGAGTGTGGGGGTCTTGTGTGCATCCGCACCGTCGCCCGGGCAGGATCGCGGGAGCCGACCGGGCCGCCGCCGGTCCGGCCGGGCCAGGGAGGACAAGATCGTCGAGTCATCAGTGCGGACGGCCGGGCGCCCGCCGCTCGCCGCGTACACCGAGCTGTACCGGAGCCACCACCCGGGCCTGCTGCGCTACGCCGGCCTCCTCACCGGCGGCGACCACTGGCGGGCCGAGGACCTGGTCGCGGAGGCCCACCTGCGGGTGTGGCGGCGGCTGGCCGCCGGGCAGCGGATCGAGGACCCGCGCGCCTACCTGGCCACCACCGTCCGCCACCTGGCTGCCGCCCCGGTGCGCGAGCGGGCCGCCCCGGACGTGCCCGGTGGCGAGAGCGAGGACCCGGCCGCGGGCGTGGCCGAGACCGACCGGATGCGCCGGCTGCTCGCCCGGCTGCCCGAGCGGTGGGCGCACGCGCTGTGGCTGGCCGAGGTGGAGGGGCTGCCGCCGGGCGAGATCGGGGCCCGGCTCGGGGTGCGGCGCGGCGCGGCGACGGTGCTGGTGCACCGCGCCCGCGAAGGCCTGCGGCTGGCCTACCTGCGGGACTACCCGGGCAGCCCGTGCGACCCGGCCTGCGCCCTGCATTGGGAGACGCTGGCCGGGCATGCCCGCGGCCGGGCCGGACGGCGGGCCGAGCAGCGGGTGGAGCGCCACCTGCCGCGCTGCGCGGACTGCCGGGGCCGGCTGGCCCTGCTGCGCCGGATCAACCTGGGCCTGGCCGGGCTGGTGGGCGGCGCGATGGCGCTGCTGGCCGCGCTGCTGGCGCCCCCGGCGGGCGCCGCCGGGCAGCGCGGCGGCGAGCCCGCGTGCGCGGTGGAATACCGGATCACCACGCAGGCCGGCGGCCGGTTCGTGGCGCTGCTGACGGTCCGCAACACCTCCGACGGCCCGGTCGGCGGCTGGACGCTGCGCTGGCCGCTGGCCGACGGCGAGCATCTGGTGGCGCCCCGGCCGGGCACCGGGCGGGCCCATGAGGTGGCCGGGGCGGTGCTGCTCGAGGAGAGTGCCGCGCTGCTTCCCGGCGGCAGCGCGCAGACCGGGTTCACCGGCGCCGCGGCGCGCCCGCGCACCGTCCCGGGCACGATCACGGTGAACGGCCGGCCGTGCCGCGTGAAGGTGTGGTGAGGGCCGCGCGACGGGAGTGGGACGCACGCCACAGGGTCGCGCCAACGCCGCGGTCCGCCCCCCGGAAGGGGCTAGGCTGGGCAGGTTCCACGACCGCCCGCAGACCGCGGGAGAAGGGCCGCACATAGGCCCTGACCTGCGACGACCCCGTTCGGAGACCGTGACTACCGCCGCCTCCTCCTCGATGGCACCGCTGTTCTCGCACGCCGACAGCCTCCACCCCCGTCCCACCGGCACCTCCGCCGCCGCGCACCTCTCCCCGGCCTTCCCCGGCCGCGCCCCGTGGGGTACCGCGGGCAAGCTCCGCGCCTGGCAGCAGGGCGCGCTGGACAAGTACATCGAGCAGCAGCCCCGGGACTTTCTGGCGGTCGCCACCCCGGGCGCCGGAAAGACCACCTTCGCCCTGACCCTGGCGTCCTACCTGCTGCACAACCACCTGGTGCAGCAGGTCACCGTGGTCGCGCCCACCGAGCACCTGAAGAAGCAGTGGGCCGAGGCCGCCGCCCGGATAGGCATCCGGCTGGACCCGGCGTACTCCTCGGGCCCGCTGTCCAAGGACTTCCACGGCATCGTGGTGACCTACGCGGGCGTCGGCGTCAACCCGATGCTGCACCGCAACCGCACCGAGGCCCGCAAGACGCTGGTGATCATGGACGAGATCCACCACGCCGGTGACTCCAAGTCCTGGGGCGAGGCCTGCTTCGAGGCGTTCGAGCCCGCCACCCGCCGGCTCGCGCTGACCGGTACGCCGTTCCGCTCGGACACCAACCCGATCCCGTTCGTCGCCTACGACGCGGGCAGCGACGGCATCCGCAAGTCGGTCGCCGACTACACCTACGGCTACGGGCACGCGCTCGCCGACCACGTCGTCCGTCCAGTGATCTTCCTCAGCTACTCCGGCAACATGCGCTGGCGCACCAAGGCCGGCGACGAGCTGGAGGCCCGGCTCGGCGAGCCGATGACCAAGGACCTGATCGCCCAGGCCTGGCGCACCGCGCTGTCCCCGCAGGGCGAGTGGATCCCGGCGGTGCTGCAGGCCGCCGACCGGCGGCTGACCGAGGTCCGCAAGGGCATCCCGGACGCCGGCGGCCTGGTGATCGCCACCGACCAGACGGTGGCCCGCGCCTACGCCAAGATGCTGCGCGAGATCACCGGCGAGAAGGTCACCCTGGTGCTCTCCGACGAGAGCGAGGCCTCCAAGCGGATCTCCGACTACGCCGAGGGCACCTCGCGCTGGATGGTCGCGGTGCGCATGGTGTCCGAGGGCGTCGACGTGCCCCGGCTGTGCGTCGGCGTGTACGCCACCTCGATCTCCACCCCGCTGTTCTTCGCCCAGGCCGTCGGCCGCTTCGTGCGCGCCCGCAAGCGTGGCGAGACCGCCTCGGTGTTCCTGCCGACCATCCCGATGCTGCTCGGCTTCGCCAACGAGATGGAACTCCAGCGAGACCACGTCCTGGACCGCCCGAAGAAGGACGGCGAGGGGCTGTTCGACGAGGAGGACCGGCTGCTCGCCGAGGCCGAGAAGGCCAACGACGGGCCGGACACCGGGAGCGAGGAGTTCTCCTACGAGGCGCTGGGCAGCGACGCGGTCTTCGACCGGGTGCTGTACAACGCGATGGAGTTCGGCATGCAGGCACACCCGGGCAGCGAGGAGGAGGAGGACTACCTCGGCATCCCGGGCCTGCTCGAACCCGACCAGGTGCAGATGCTGCTGCAGAAACGTCAGCACCGGCAGATCCAGCGCTCCAAGGCCCGCCCCGCCGGGGAGGCCGACCTGCTGGAACTGCCCGCCGAGGAGCGCCCGGTGGTCACCCACCAGGAGCTGCGCGAGCTGCGCAAGGAGCTGAACGCGCTGGTCGCGGCCTGGCACCACCGCACCACCCAGCCGCACGGCACCATTCACAACGAGCTGCGCCGCCAGTGCGGCGGGCCGCTCACCGCGCAGGCCACCGCCAACCAGCTGAAGGCGCGGATCGGGCGGATCCGGGAGTGGGCGACGCAGGGCTGACGGAGCGATTGCCTGACGGAGCGTCAAGAACTCTCGGCCGAAGGGTTCGCGGAGGAAATTTGGCTTTCGATCAGAGAAAGTGTGCAGACATCTGGTCTTATCTTCCGTTAATCTTCCGCGTGCCAGCGCCTGGGCGCCTCACCCCGAGGTGCCCGTCCGGCGCCACTCATGTCGAGGCGGGCCGTCCACGCCCGCCCGGCCGTCTGCACCGAACGAGGAGCTTTCCGTGGCGTACACCGCCCAGCCCGAGCTGTCCGACAAGTCCAAGGTTGTCGCCGGCGTCCTGCAGATCCTGCTCGGCGGCTTCGGCGTCGGCCGCTTCTACACCGGCCACATCGGCATGGGCCTCGCCCAGCTGTTCACCTGTGGTGGTCTCGGTGTCTGGGCGCTGATCGACGGCATCATCTTCCTGGTCAGCGACGACCGCACCGACGCCCAGGGCCGCAAGCTGCGCGGCTGACCTTGCGCGCCGAGGCCAACGGCCGGCACCCCCGCCCCGCGGACACCCGCGGCGGGGGCGCCGGCCGTTGGCCGTTCGCCCTGCTGCGCCACCCCGCCGCCGGCCCGCTCGGACTGCTCGCCGCGGGCCTGGCCGGCGCCGCCTACCTGTACACCCGGAACCCGCACCTGCCCGGCCAGGCCCTGCCGTTCTGCCCCTGGCGCCGCCTGACGGGTCTTCAGTGCCCCGGCTGCGGCGGTACCCGGATGACCTGGGACCTGCTGCACGGCGACCTGGTCGCCGCCTGGCACGACAACGCCGCGCTGCTGCTCGCCCTCCCCTTCATCGCCGCCTGGTGCCTGGTGCGGCTGCGCCACGGACTGGCCGGCCGGCACTGGAAGCTGCGGCTCTCGCCGCGCACCGTCGCCGCCATCCTCACCGCCGCCGCGCTCTGGACCGTCGGCCGCAACCTCCTGTGACCCCTCGCCGGGAAGGCCGCTGTCCGGCTACCGGTCAGATATCGAACACCAGTGCGGTGGCGGCCGGTGTTTTGCGTGTCTTGTCCGTTTTTACATCGCGACTTTCCAACGATGTGGATCGGATTTTGAACAACTACTTCCGTAGCGCGCCTCCCGTTCACTAGCGTCTCCCCAATCCGTCCGGGCCCCACCCCTCAGCTCGGCCGGGCAACCGCGGAGCCCTGCGACCGGACGACACCGCCGTGGCCGGACTCCCACGCCGGACACCCTTCTGGCGTGTGATCAATTCCGGTGTGGCCCACGGCAGTTGTGCCGTAGGGTCGGACTCGCCGCGGAAAGGACCTGGCGTTCGTGACTGCTGAGACCTCCCAGACCCTGGACCGGGGTGTCCGGGTACTGAAACTGCTCGCCGACTCCGAGCGCGGACTGACGGTGACCGAACTGGCCGCCCGACTGGCCGTCAACCGCACGGTGGTGTACCGCCTGCTGGCCACCCTGGAACAGCACGGGCTGGTCCGCCGCGACATCGGCGGCCGCGCCCGGGTCGGCCTCGGCGTGCTGCGCCTCGCCCACCGGGTGCACCCGCTGCTGCGCGAGGCCGCGCTGCCCGCCCTGCGCTCGCTCGCCGAGGACCTCGGCGCCACCGCCCACCTCACCCTGGTCGACGGCAACGAGGCACTCGCCGTCGCCGTGGTCGAACCGACCTGGACGGACTTCCACGTCGCCTACCGCACCGGCCTGCGCCACCCGCTCACCGAGAGCGCGGCCGGCCGGGCGATCCTGGACGCCCGCGGCTTCCCCGGCCAGCGCCGTCCCGAGCAGGGCTTCGTGATCACCCGTGCCGAGGAGCAGTCCGGCGCCTGCGGCGCCGCCGCCGCGCTGATCGGCCTGAGCGGCATCGAGGGCAGCGTCGGCGTGGTGATGCTCAACGGCCTGGTGCCGGAGCGGGTCGGCCCCCGGGTGGTGGAGGCCGCCACCGAGGTCGCCGACGCGCTGCGCTGAACCGGCCGATCCGCGCGGCCGTCCCTGGCGGCGGCCGCGGTGTGTTTGGATGCGGGGTGTGCCTCTCCAGAACCTGCCCACGGCCCTGACCGCCCCGCGCAGCCGCGCCCTCGCCCTGTGCGCGCTACCGGTGCTGGCACTGTTCGCGGTGGCCGCGTTCGTGCCGCTGCCCTACACCCTGGAGTCGCCGGGCCGGACCGCCGACACCCTGGGCGTGTACGAGGGCAACCCGGTGATCACGATCACCGGGGCGCCGCAGCGCCAGACCTCCGGGCAGCTGCGGGTGGTGACCGTGGAGGCCACCGGCCCGGGCCAGCGCAACAGCCTGTGGGACTCGCTGTCGGCCTGGGTGGACCGGAAGCAGGCGGTGGTGCCGACCGAGGAGGTCTACCCGCAGAGCGACCCGAACAAGGCCAACCAGGCGACGCAGCAGCAGATGACACAGTCCCAGGACAGCGCCACCATGGCCGCGCTGAACTACCTGCACCTGTCGCCGGAGCAGGTGAACGTCGAGATCCGGCTCGGGGAGATCGGCGGACCGAGCGGCGGCCAGATGCTGGCCCTGGGCATCGTCGACAAGATCGCGGGCGACGGCAACGGCGGCGACCTGACCGGCGGGCGGAACGTGGCCGGTACCGGCACCATCGACGCGGACGGGCGGGTCGGCCAGGTCGGCGGCATCCCGCTCAAGACCCAGGCGGCGCGCAACGCCGGCGCCACGGTGTTCCTGCTGCCGCGCAGCGAGTGCACCCAGGGCGAGGTCAACACCCCCGACGGGCTGCAGCTCGTCCCCGTGGACACGCTGTCCGAGTCGATCGCCGCCCTCAAGTCGCTGCGCGAGGGCGGCGCCCTCCCGCACTGCTGAGCCGGTCGGCGGGCCGCCCGCGGCCTACATGCCGAATGCCGCGGTCACCAGGTCCTCGCCGACCCGGGCCTGCAACTGCTCGGCGACCGCCGTCAGCCGGTGCGCCTGCGCGGCCGGCAGCGCCACCGCGATCGCCGCGAGCTCACTGCCCAGCACGATCGGCACAGCCGCCCCCACCACGCCCAGCTGGTACTCCTGGTACTGGGTGATCGGCGCGGCCCGCTGCGGCCCCGGCCCGGGCAGCAGCGGCAGCTGGGACGGCTCGCGCAGGGTGTACGGGGTGAACGGCACCATCGGGTGGAGCGCCAGGTACGCCCGGCGCTCCTCGGCGGACATCAGCGCCAGCAGGGTCTTGCCGCTCGCGTGGGCGTGCGCGCCGATCCGGAAGCGCTTCGGGTCGGCGGTGGCGGCGCCGGGCGCGGCCCGGGCGGCGACCAGCTCGACCTCGCCGTCCTTGTAGCGGGCGTAGTGCACGGCCGCGTTCAGCTCGTGGGCGATCCGGCCGAGCACCCGGTCCAGCCGGATCCGCCCGGCCTCCGGACCGTCCAGCCGGTCCTCCAGGCTCAGCCCCGACACCGCCGGACCGGTGCGGTAGCGGCCCTCCCGGCGCTCCAGGTACTGGTCGTGCACCAGGGTGCGCAGCAGGTGGTACGTGGTGCCGAGGGCCAGCTCGGTGTCCCGGGCGAGCTGCTTGGCGGTGGCGCCGGCCGGGTGCCGGGCGGCCGCCTCCAGCAGCCGCAGGGCGCGCTGCGCGGAGGCGATCAGGGTGGGCTCCGGGGTGACCCGCCTCATCGCGGTGCCCGGGTGGCGGGAACGGCGGGCCGGCCGCGGCGGGCCGGCGGGGGGACGGCCGGCCGGCCCCGGGAGGGGGTGGCCCCGGGGGTCATGACGGCGTTCATTGCGTGCATGAGCTCTAGGCATATGCCAAAAATCGTCTGCCGTCATCCATGGACACGCCAGAAACGGCCCGCCGGCCCGCCGTCAGGCCCCGTCCGGCACTCCCGCGGCCTGTTCCACCAGCGGCAGGACCCGGAACGGCACCGGGTTCTCCAGGGCGATCGCGGTGGACGCCCGGACGATCCCGTCGAAGCCCACCACCCGGTCGATCACCCGCTGCAGATCCGCGTTCGACCGGGCCACGATCCGCACCAGCATGTCGCCGTGCCCGGTGATGGTGTGCAGCTCCAGCACCTCCGGCACCGCCGACAGGTGCGCCCGCACGTCCGCGCCCTGCCCCTGCGAGATCTCCAGAGTGGCGAACGCCGTCACCGGGTAGCCGAGCGCCGCCGGATCCACCTGCGGGCCGAACCCGCCGATCACCCCGCGGGCCTGCAGCCGGTCCAGCCGGGCCTGCACCGTGCCGCGCGCCACCTGGAGGCGGCGCGAACACTCCAGCACCCCGATCCGCGGCTCCTCGGCGAGCAGCCGGATCAGTCTTCCGTCCAGCGCGTCGATGGCATCGGGCTGCGGGGGCACGGGCGGGCTCCTCGGTGGTGCGGGCGTCGACCGACATTGTGGGGTCGGCGCGGTCCGCCCGTCAGCCCCCGCCGGGCCGCGCGGGCGGTGTCGTCAGCCCGGGACGACCTGCACGTCCGGCTGGTAGCCGTTCCAGGTGACGTACACCTGGGAGACCCGGTCGTCCTTGGTGAACAGGACGCGGATCCACTGGTCGCCGTGCCAGACCTGCATCGCCCAGCCCGCCTCCGGGGTCGCCGACACCAACTCGGCGTCGTGCTCCCGCAGATCGACCGCGACCCGGCCGCCCGGCATCAGGTAGCTGTGCACCGACCCGGTCGGGCTCGGCGTACTGCGGGCCGTCATGGTGGTGCTGCGGGACGGGGAGGGCCGGCTGCGGCTCTGGCTCGGACTCGGGTCCGGGCCCGCGTTCGGGTCCGGATCGGGGTGCGGGGCGGTCGAGGTGCCCGGGCCGCCCGAGGCGGCCGGCGGGGTGCCCGTCACCGAGGACGCGGGCGGCACCGTCACCGCCGGCCCGGTCGGCGAGGAGGCCGTCGAGGGCAGCGGCAGCGCCACCGGCCCTTCGTACACCGTGTCGGCGAGTACCGCGTGCACACCGAGCCAGGACAGCGCCACCGCCGCCCCGGTGGCCACCGTCCAGGCGCCCAGTTGAACCCATCCGCTCCGCATCGCGGGCCCATCCTGCCGTACTCGGGTCACGGGCAGGTCAGTGCCCCGGTCATTCCTCGGCAAGCTTGCAGATCACGCTTCCAGAGGATCCGTCAGGTCGTCACCCCGGCCCGCCCGGCCCCCCGAGGTACAGACCAATTGGTCGGGATGCCGTACCGTGCAGCCCCATGGCAACAGTGCTTGTGGTCGAGGACGACCCCTTTGTGCGTTCCGCCCTGATCCGCCATCTGGCCGACTCCGGCCACGCGGTGCGCTCCGTCGGCACCGCCCTGGAGGCGCTGCGCGAAGTCGCCCAGGTGGGCTGCGACCTGGTGATCCTCGATCTGGGCCTGCCCGATCTGGACGGCGGCGAGGTGCTCAAGATGATCCGCGGGCTGACCAACGTGCCGGTCATCGTCTCCACGGCCCGCGACGAGGAGGCGGAGATCGTCCGGCTGCTGAACGACGGCGCCGACGACTATCTGGTGAAACCTTTCTCCGGCGAGCACCTCACCGCCCGGATGGCCGCCGTCCTGCGCCGGCTCGGCGGCGGCTCCCTGATGGCCCCTCAGATCCTGCGGGTCGGCGGCCTCGCCATCGACCCGCAGCGCCGCGAGGCCCTGCTCGACGGAGAACGCCTCGACCTCACCCGGCGCGAATTCGACCTGCTGGCCTTCCTCGCCGCCAGACCCGGGGTGGTCGTCCCCCGCAAGGAGATCCTCGCCGAGGTGTGGCGACAGACCTACGGCGGCGACCAGACCATCGACGTCCACCTGTCCTGGCTGCGCCGCAAACTCGGCGAGACCGCCTCCAGCCCGCGCTACCTGCACACCGTGCGAGGCGTCGGCGTCCGGCTGGAGGCGCCCTCGGGACCGGTCGGGTGCACCACATGAAGCGCCTGCTCCGCTCGCTGCGCTGGGCGATGGTCAAGGCGGCCGTCGCCGGCACCGTCATGGTCGCGCTGGCATTCCTGATCCCGCTCGGCCTGGTCGTCCAGCACACCGCCCGCGACCGGGCGTTCACCGCCGCCCAACGGCAGGCCGCAGCCCTCGGCCCGGCGCTCGCCATCACCATCGACCAGGACGCCATCGCCCGCGCCCTGGCGTCCACCGAGGCCGGCGCCGAGGACCGCCTCGCCGTCCACCTGCCCGGCGGCCAGGTGGTCGGGCGCGGCCGGGCCGACACCGGGCAGCTCGGCTACACCGGGGACCCGAGCCGCGGGGCGCGGACCGGGACCGTCCGCATCCCGGGCGGCTACGCCCTGCTCCAGCCGGTCGCCGTCGACAACGGCCGGGTGGCCGTGGTCGAGGTGTTCGTCCCCGACGCCGAGCTGACGCGCGGCGTCGGCACCGCCTGGCTGGTGCTCTCCGGCGTCGCGCTCGCCCTGGTCGCGGTCTCCGTCGCGGTCGCCGACCGGATGGGCGCCCGAATCGTCCGCTCCGCCCGCCGCCTCGCCACCGCCGCCCGCTCACTCGGCTCCGGCAACCTCACCGTGAGAGTCCCGGTCGAGGGCCCCGAAGCGGCCGGCGCACCCGAAGAACTCCGCGAAGCCGCCTACGCCTTCAACGCCATGGCCGACCGCGTCGTCCACCTGCTCGCCGCCGAACGGGAACTCGCCGCCGACCTCTCGCACCGGCTGCGCACCCCGCTCACCGTGCTCCGCCTCAACGCCGCCGCACTCGGCGCCGGCGACGCCGCCGACGCCACCCGGCACGCCGTCGCCCAGCTCGAACGCGAGGTCGACCAGATCATCCGCAGCGCCCGCCGGGACCCGGTGCACGCCCCACCGGTCACGCTCGGCTGCGACGCCGTCGAAGTGATCCGCGAACGCGTCGCGTTCTGGTCCGCCCTCGCCGAGGACGAGGGCCGCCCCTGGCAGCTGGCCGGCGACACCGAACCGGCACCCGTGCCCGTGCAGCGCGGCGACCTGGCCGCAGCCGTGGACGCGCTGCTCGGCAACGTGTTCCGGCACACCGCCATCGGCACCGCCTTCGCCGTCGACCTGACCGTCACCGAGGACGGCGTGACCGTCCAGGTCGGCGACGCCGGACCGGGCTTCGGCGACCCGGCCCCCGAGATCCGCCGCGGCGCCGGCCACGGCGGCGAAGGCTCCACCGGGCTCGGCCTGGACATCGTCCGCAAGCTCGCCGAGAGCACCGGCGGCGAGGTCGCCCTCGGCCGCTCCGCCGCACTCGGCGGCGCCGAGATCGCGGTGCGGCTCAACACCCGCACCGAAGTCGAACTGCCGCGCCAGCAACGGCGCCGCCCCGGCCGCCTGACCCGCAAGGACTGACACCGGCCGATGACACCGACACAGCAGCTGTTACCGCGAGGGCGACAGCTGGTGTCGCTCCTCTTCCTCGACTACTCCCCAGTACATTCTCAGCGGCGCCTGATGCCGACCCGGCCGTGCCGCCCCCGGAGGGGAGCCCGGGGCGACCGCGAACGCCCACACCCGCCGTGACCGCGACCGGTGGAGCCCGGCGAACCGCGACCGGTGGCGTGAACCGGACGGTCAGGTAGTGTCGGCTGCTGGCCCAGCGCAGGTCGATGGCGGACGGAGCAACACAGTGACCACGGTGCAAGCAGAGCGCGCCACACCCTCCGGCGGACCCGAACAGCCCCCCGTCGTTCCCGCCTGGAAGCACGCCCTCACCGCACCCGCCCGCCTGCTCGCCGACGCCACCGCCGCCCTGCGCGCCGCCCCCCGGCGGCCGCTGCGCACCGCCACCGTGATCGCCCTGGTCTCGCTGCTCGGCTACGCGATCGTCCGGCACCTCGTCGGCACTTCGATGGTCGACATGATCGTCTACCGGGCCGAGGGCGCTGCCGTCGCCCACGGCCAGGACCTGTACGCGCTGCGGGTCACCGAGTGGGACCTGCCCGCCACCTACCCGCCGTTCGCCGCCATGCTGTTCGTGCCGACCACCTGGTTCGGCATCCCGTTCCTGCGGGTCGCCGTCACCGCCGGGAACCTGCTGCTGCTGGCCACCCTCGCCCACCTGTCCTTCAAACTGGTCGGCTGGCCGCGCCGCGAACTACGGCCGATCGGCGTGATCCTGATCACCGGACTGGGCGTCTGGCTGGAACCCGTCTTCACCACCCTGCGCTACGGACAGATCAACCTCGCCCTGGCCTGCCTGATCCTCTGGGACCTCACCCGCCCCGACCACGCCCGCTCCAAGGGCCTCGCCATCGGCCTGGCCGCCGGCATCAAGCTCACCCCCGGCCTGTTCGCCGTCTACCTGCTGATCACCGGCCGGATCCGGGCCGCCCTGGTCGCCGGCGCCGCGTTCCTCGGCACCTTCCTGATCGGGGCGCTGGCCCTGCCGGACGCCACCTGGGGCTTCTGGACCAAGTACCTGTTCGACTCCACCCGGGTCGGCAAGACCGTCATCGTCGACAACCAGTCACTGCGCGGCATGGTCGCCCGCCTGCTGCACACCGAGAACCCCGGACTGCCCGCGACCGCGCTCGCCGCCCTGGTCGCCGTCGGCGGCCTGGCCATCGCCGTCTGGGCCCACCGCAGCGCCCGCTGGTCACCCCGCGCCGAAGCCTGGAGCGTGTGCGCCGCACTGGTCACCGCCGTACTGATTTCCCCGATCAGCTGGACCCACCACTGGGTGTGGTGCGTGCCGATGCTGGTGCTGCTCGCCGCCGAGGCCGCCCACGAACGCTCCCGCCCCGCCGCCGAGCGGCGCTACCGCTGGCGGATCGTGTTCGGCCTCACCCTGCTGGGCTTCCTCTCCTTCGCGATGTGGATCATCCCGCACAAGGGCGACCTGGACCTGAAGCTGCCCGCCCTGAGCCAGGCACCCGCCTCCATCTACCCCCTGCTCGGCCTGTGCTTCCTGGCCGTCGCCGCCGTCAGCGTGCACTCCCGCCGCCGCGCCGCCGGTGCCCCGCCGGTTCGCCTCCCCGCCCCGCGCACCGGCTCCGACGGGCTGGGCAGGGCCGACACTCAGAAGGCCCCCGCCGCCCGCTGAACAACCCGGCCGGTTCGGGGGGTGCAGCCCCGGCCGGTTCCGGTGCGGGTGTGGCCCCGCCGGTTCCGGTGGGGGTGCGGCCCGCCGGTCCCGGTGCGGATGTGGCCCGGCCGGTCCCGGTGCGGACCCCGGCGCGGGCCCGTCACGCCAGCAGCTCGGCGAGCGAGCCGTCCAGGTCCATCGCCTCCAGCTCGGCGCCCGGCGGCACCAGCCGGTGCGCCCGCTCCAGCCACGCCGTCACGGTCGGCAGCGGCGCCTCCAGCAGCGCGTCGCCCGCCGGCGAGCTCAGCGCCATGCACAGCACGCTGCGCCGCCCCGCCCGGGTCGGCCAGATCCGCACATCGCCCTGACCGCACGGGCGGAACGTTCCCTCCACCAGCAGCTCACGGGCGAACACCCAGGTGACCGGCGTCCCGCTGTCCAGGTGGAACGTCACGTACACCGCGAACGGGTCGTGGCTCCCGTACGACAACCGCGCCGGCACCGGGACGCTGCGCTCCGGCGACAGCACCAGCTCCAGCTCCAGCTCCTGCTCCACCACTCCGGTCGACTGTCCGGCCACGGCCGCTCACCCTCTCGCCTCCGCGCGAGGCCGCCGATCGGCCCCACGCCAGGAGAGAGGGGCGGCGGCGCGCACTCTTACACGGGTTTCGGAGAACTTTCCGGCGGACTTTCCGCAGAACCTTTTGCCCGCCGCTCCGGTTGTTCCGGACGGGGCGGCGGGCGGTCCGGAGCACTGGACCCCCAGGACTCGTGCCCTACCACTCGGGCCCGTCCTGTTCCACCGGTTTCGTGAGTTCCGGCGAACCAGACGGGCCGGACCCCTCCAGGCGCTACCCTTTGTGACTGCCCGGCGACTCTCCGCCCGCGGCCCTGTTGCGCACATCCGCACACCTGCACGCCGCGGTGCCGGTACGAAGGAAGAGGCAATGACGGACCGGCCCCCCACCGCAGCACCGATGCTCGGCACGACCGTGCCCGCCGACGCCGGAGCACCCGGCTACTACCCCGACCCGTCGGTACCCGGCTTCGTCCGCTACTGGGCCGGCCACGCCTGGGTCCCCGGCACCAGCCGGGCCGCCCCCGCCCCCGGCGAACAGCTCCAGCCCCCGCGCTTCGTCGCCCGCTACATCGGTCCGCCGCCCTACAGCGTCCCGCCCGGCCTCGCCTTCGCCGCGCCCGCCGGCCCGCTGATCGAGACCGGCCCCATCTACCTCGACGAGACCGGCGCCCACACCGCCTTCAACATGCCCGCCCACCCCGACCCGGTCGAGGCCCCGCCCGCCGCCGTCGAGGTCCGCCCGCGCACGTCGGCGGCGCCGCTGCGCCCCGTCGAACCCGCCCCCTGGGCCGTCACCGGCAACGGGCTCCAGCCCCCCGCCGCCGAATCCTGGGCCACCGCCGCCGCACTGCGCCTGGGCCCGGTGTCCGTCCCGGAGGCGGCGGTCGTGGCACCGCGACGCGGCGGCGCGGGCCGGGAGGCGCGCGAGCGCGGACAGGCGCCGGGGGGTGCTTCGGTGCGCGAGGCTCGGGACGGCGGGGAGGCTTGGGAGGTTCGGGACGTTCCGGAGGTTCGTGGGGCTCGGGACGTTCCGGAGGTTCGTGGGGCTCGGGACGTACGGGAGGTTCGCGAGGCCTTGGGTGTTGAGGCGGAGGTGGAGGCCGAGGTCCGGGTCTCGGAGCCGGTGGTCGTGGAGGCGCTTGCGCCGCGCCCTGCCCAGCCGCTCGGTGGGACGCCGTGGCACGGCGCCGGAGGCGGGGCGGGCGGCGACGGTTCGGTGGGGATGTCGGCCGGGCCGGCGGCGCTGTACGAACCGCGTCCGGCGCCGGCGTACGAGCCCTTGCGTGGGCCGAGCGCGGACGTGTCTTCGGTGGCACCGTCAGCAGCGTCTTCGGCAGCGTCTTCGGCGGCGTCTTCGGTGGAGGAGGTGCGGCGGGCCGCCGAGTCGGCTGCCGGTTCGGGCTGGCGGGCGGATCCGCGGGCGCAGCGCGGGCTGATGGACACCGGGGAGGCGCCACGGCGAGTGTCCTGGGGCATCGACGCGGCGCCCGGCGAGGCCCCGGCCGCTGAGCCGCCGTCGCCCCTGGAGCGGGCCCTGCGGGAGCCGCGGGCGGCGCACGTCACCAGTGAGCGGGTGCGACCGCCGCGCGAGGCCGGGTCGTCCCGGGCCGCCCAGGCCGAGGAGCGCCCTGCCGTGCGGCGTGGTGGGGGCGGTGGCGAGCGGCGGCGCCCGGCCGTCCCGGCGCCCGTCCCGGCCGGGCTCGCGGCGCGGGCGTTCGGGTGGCTGGTGGACGGAGCGGTGACGGTGGTGGTCGGGGCGGCCGTCGCCGTGCCGATGGTGGCCACGGTCTCGGCGCACGTCCGGAAGAAGATCGAGCAGGCGCAGCTGGCCGCCCAGTTGACCGGACGCCAGCACCAGGTGTGGCTGCTGGACCAGGTGGTGCTGGGCCGGCTTGGCGTGGTGCTCGGGGTGCTGGTGCTGTTCGCGCTGCTGTACCAGGTGCTGCCGACCGCCCGGACCGGCCAGACCTTCGGCAAGCGGCTGGCCCGGGTCCGGGTGGTCGCCGCGGGCGGCACCCGCCCGCCCGGCTTCGGGCGTTCGCTGCTGCGCTGGTTGGTGGGTGGGCTCGGTACCGTCCTGCTGTTGGGTCTGTTCACGCCGCTGCTGGACCGTCCCGCGCGTCGTGCCTGGCACGACCGGGCGGCCCGGACCAGGGTGGTGCGGGTGGTGCGGCGTTGAGGGGCGGGGCCGCCGCCGTGCTGGGTGGCGGTGCTGTCGGCTGCTGACGAATGCCTCTGAAACGGGCAGAAACGTCGAAAATGTCCCAAAACCGTAGTAATCGCGGTGTTCTACTCGGGGAATGAGCACCAACGACCCCTCTGGGACCGAGCCGGAGGAGGAGGGCGGCAAGCCTTCCTTCGACAAGCAGCCGCCGTCGGCGGGCAGCCCGTACGACACGCCGCCCGGCTACGGGGGCCAGTACGGTGCGCCGCCCGGATCGGGCTCCCCCTACGACAACCAGCCGCCCGGCCAGACACCGCCCGGCCAGACACCGCCGGGCCAGACCCCGCCGCCCGGTGGCCCGTACGGTTCGCCCTACGGCGCGCCCGGCCCCGGTCCGGTTCCCGGGATGCCCGCGCTCGGCAGTTGGGGTGCGCGGATCCTCGCCACGGTGGTCGACTGGATCCTGGTGGAGGGCGTCGCCGTCCTGGTGCTGCTGCCGTTCGCCAACTTCGGCCGGCAGGACGGCTGGGTCGGCTCGGCCTGGCTCGGCTACGGCCTGTTCCTGATCTACCAGGGCCTGATGCTCAGCCGGGACGGCCAGACCCTCGGCAAGAAGCTGATGAAGGTCCGCGTCGCGATGCTCGCCGACGGTTCGTCCCCGACCTCCAGTGCCGCCTGGACCCGCGCCGCCACTTTCGTCGCCCCCGCACTGATCTGCTGCGGCGGCCTCTGGTGGCCCGTCGACGGCCTGTTCGGCGTCTTCGACAAGCCCTACCGCCAGTGCATCCACGACAAGGCCGCCAAGACGGTCGTGGTCTCCACCGCCTGACGGCGACTCGGTGCGGTGTGAGGTGGGCCCCGGGCCCGTGGCAGCCATCGACCTGCCGCGGGCCCGGGAGCTTTTTTCGTCCGGCTACCGGGACTTGGCGTACTCGGGTCGGCGGGCGTGCTCCGGTTGGCGGGCGGCCGGTGCCGGGGCGGCGGGCGGTGTCGGGCCGGCGGGCGGTGTCGGGCCGGCGGGCGGTGGTGCTGCGGGCAGGCGCGGACGGGTGCTGAGCAGGACGGCGGACAGCGTGCCGAGCGCGATCGCGACCGCCACCAGCACCGCGACCCGCCACACCCCCGTCTCCCCGGACACGGCCAGCAGGGCCACGGCGGTGGCCGTCGCGACCAGGGCGCCGAGACCCACCTGGACCGGGGCGGGGCGGGCGGCGGTTCGCGCGGGGGCGCGCACGGGGCGGACGCGGCGGACGGCGTGGGCGGTGCGGGCGGCGTGGGCGGTGCTTTCGGTGCGGGGCGGTGGGGCGGCGAGGCGCGTCATGGCGGTCGACCCTTCGCGCGGGCGGGGAGGCCGAGGCCGGGACCGGTGGCGGTCCGGACCCGTTGGCCGGGGCGGTAAGTTCAGGCTAACTCTTGGGAGTTGAGCAGTCCGGGGGCACAGGGGGCGCACGGGCTCACAGTGCCTCCCGGCCATGAGCGGTAGCGTGCGCACGGACAACGCCGGGGTGGGTGGCCGCCCCGCGCCACCTGTTTCCGACCCGTCCGGAGTCGCCGTGACCGTCCCGACCAACTGGCCCACCACCGCGGAAGCCGCCCGCGCCGAACAGGAACGCCTGCGCCCCCTGGTCGTCCCCGAGGGCCCCGAACCCCCGCGTCGCCCCGGCACCCTGATCGCCGGCGTCGACGTCGCCTACGACGACGAACGCGACGTGGTCGCCGCCGCGGCCGTCCTGCTCGACTACGCGACCCTCGACGTCGTCGAACAGGTCACCGCAGTCGGCCGGGTGGCCTTCCCCTACCTGCCCGGACTGCTCGCCTTCCGTGAACTCCCCGCCGTCCTCGACGCGTTGTCCCGGCTCACCCGCACCCCCGACCTGATCGTCTGCGACGGCTACGGCCTCGCCCACCCCCGCCGCCTCGGCCTCGCCAGCCACCTCGGCGTCCACACCGGCCTGCCCACCCTCGGGATCGCCAAGACCCCCTTCACCTTCACCCACGAACCGCCCGGCGAGCACCGCGGCGACTGGTCCCCACTCCTCGACGGCCCCGAGACGGTCGGCCGCGCCGTCCGCACCCGGCAGGGCGTCAAACCCGTCTTCCTCTCCGTCGGCCACCGCATCGGCCTGCCCGAAGCCACCGCCGTCACCCTCGCGCTCACCCCTTCCTACCGCCTCCCCGAAACCACCCGCAGGGCCGACTCCCTCTGCCGCCAGGCCCTCGCCGCCACCGCCCCCACCCCCTGACTCCACCCCCCGTCAGCAGGGGGCGTTTTGACGGGCCGTCCCATGTGTTACACATATGGATTGGAGCCAACTATCCATCAGGCCCCAGGCGGCAAGCGGGCAGTCCAGCGGGCAGCAGGTACGGGGGAGGTACGAGTACATGAGCACAGGCGGCAAGGGCTTTCAGGTAGAGGTCGACAGCCTGCGTGCGTTCGCGGCGCAAGTCCGAGGACTGCTCAAGGAGTTCGAGGACGGCGCAGGTGGCGCGAAGGTCCACGGCCAGACCGGGCTGAGCCCGGCGGCGTTCGGCACTTTCGCGGAGGCCGAGGCGTTGCATGCCAAGTACGGCGAGATGCGGGACGCGCTGAAGGAGGTCCTCGACGGTATCCAGCAAGCGATCGACGAGGCCCAGCAGAACGCGGACCGGACAGCGACCAACTACGAGGAAAACGAGCACGACACCAGCAAGCACCTGAAGCTGGCGAGTGACGGCTGGTCCACTGTGGCTCCCAGCCCGGTGGCACCGACGCAGCGCACCACCGCGGCGGCACCGCAGGCCGTGCCGCCGGCCGGAAACGTCTCTCCGGCGGGCAGCGGGGAGCCGAGGCCACAGTGGTGAGCATTCGGAAGACAACAGCGGAACCGGGCGACGGCCGCGGCACTGTTCGGCGAGAGGGGAGCCAATCGTGACCGACATGACCAACTTCTACTCCTACAGCCATGGCCAGATGCGCGAGATGGTCCAGTCGATGGACTCCGGCGCGGTCATGGCAGCCGCCGACCCGTGGCGTCGCGCCACCAACACCCTGAAGCAGATCCGCACTGCGCTGAACACCGCCGCCGCCGACACCAGCGGGTCCTGGGAAGGCGACACCAGCGATGCGTTCTACGCGCGGATGACGACGCTCGCCAACAACGTCAACAACGTTGCGGCTTACTCGAACGACGCCGCCAACGCGCTGGAGATGATGTCGGAGGCCATCGACAAGGCCAAGAGCGACATGCCCGAGGAGCCCGGTTTCTGGGACAAGGTGGGCGACGCGATCAGCGACAGCGCCCAGCAGACCGTCGGCATCGACAACGAGGACACTCGCACCGCCGTCGCGGACAGCCGCAAGCAGCAAGCGGTCACCGTGATGCAGGTGTTGGCGGCCAGCTATCGGAGCACTACGAACTACTTGCAGCCGCCCAAGCCGCCGCCACCGCCGCCGGGAAAGGGGGGACGGGAGGACAACCGGGAGTTGACTCCCCCGGACAACGGCGGTATCAGCGCTCTCGGAGCGATGATTGCCGGTATCAGTGCTGGCCTGAATCAAGGCAGTTCGGGATCGGGATCCTCGTCCGGATCCCGCGTCTCCGGGCAGAGGTCGGCGCCCCAGGCGCCGAAACTGCAACCTGCTGTGGTCCGCCCGACCGATGCAGGTATCTCCGGCGGAACCGCCAACCCGGTTGCACAGCCGAAGGGCCCGGGAACTGGCATCGACGGGATGCAGGGTGGCGGCGTCCGCGGGGGCACCGGGACGATCGGCGGCACTGGCGGTGCGGGCACCGTACAAGGTCCGTCCGGTGGCGGCGGGCTCGGACCGGCCGGCGGTGTCGGCGGCGGTCAGATCGGCCGTGCTGATGGCGGGCTGCTCGGTGGTGGTTCCGGCATCGGCGGCAGCCGCGCCGGGTTCAGCGGGAACAGCGTCTCCAAGGCCGGGACCTTTGGCTCCGGTGGCTTGGGCGGCAGCGGTGGCACTGGTGCTGGCGGCGCCAGCGGCAGCGGTCTCGGCGGACACTCCGCGGGCGGCCTGGGAGGTGCCGGTGGTAGCGGCATCGGTGCGCGCTCCGGCGGGAGCCTGACCGGCAAGGCCGGCGGCGTGATCGGCGAGTCGACCCACGCCACCCCTGGTGGACGTGCCTTCACCGAAGGCGGTTCCGGTATCGGCCGCAACCGCTTCGGTCAAGGCGGCGCAGGCGGCCAGGCCGGTGGCCCGGGTCAGGCCGGTGCTGGGCATGGCGGCGGCATGGGTGGTCACGGCCAGGTCGGCAAGAAGGACAAGAAGCGCGGCAAGGACCGCCCGGACTACCTCGTCGAGGATGAGGAAACCTGGGCGTCCGGCGATCAGGTCAACCCGAACGTGGTGGAATGACGTTCGGTCAGTAGAACAGTCGAACAGGACCGGCCGTCCCGCAGATCCGATGGTCTGTGGGGCGGCCGCTTCAACAAGTGGGGTGACGGGGCTTGACGACCAGCCGATCCGTGCGCGGTCTGGCCGCGTTCGCTGCGGGAACCCTGTTGTGGGGTGTCGCCACTGAGCCAGCTGCTGCGGACTGGGTCCGCGACGGCCAGTGGGCGTTGAAGAACTACCGTGCGGCCGAAAAGGTTTGGCCGATCAGCCGGGGTGAGGGGGTGATTGTTGCGGTCATCGACAGCGGTGTTGACGCAGATCACCCGGACCTGACTGGGCAAGTTCTTCCCGGCCTTGATCTCACCGGTGCTGGCACGGACGCACGGAACGACACTGATGGCCACGGCACTGGCATGGCCAGCAACATTGCCGCGCACGGCCACGGTGACAACGAGGGTGCGATGGGCCTCGCCCCCAAGGCGAAGATCCTTCCTATCAAGATCGACTGGACTTCTGGGGCAAAAGACAGCAGCGCCGCGGATATCGCCAAGGCCATCCGTTTTGCCGTTGACAACAATGCCAAGGTCATTAATATGTCGTTCGGTGGTGGCGCTTCCACCGGGGACGGGTACAAAGAGGCGATCAACTATGCCATTCAGAAGGACGTAGTTCTCGTCGCCAGCAGTGGGAACACTGCGGGTATCCCGGTTGAGAACCCCGGTTGCTTTCCGGGAGTAGTGGCAGTTTCGGGGGTCGCAGAGAGCGGCGACATGTGGGAGAAGTCGACGACCGGCCCGCAGGTGACAGTGGCGGCACCTGCGGTGAACATTTACCACGCGAATCAGAAAAAGGGTTACAGTGCGGGTGATGGGACCTCAGATGCGGCAGCCTACGTGTCCGGCATCGCGGCCTTGGTGCGATCGAAGTACCCGAACCTTTCGGCGGGTCAGGTAATCAACCGGATTATCAAGAGTACGGCGAAGCCGGACGGCAAGGGGTCGTTCCCGAACGACCAGTACGGCTACGGTATTGCGTCTCCCGGCGGTGCGCTGGCGGCCAACCCCCAGGTGGACAACGGGCCGAAGGAGAATCCGCTTCTCAAGCGCGCCACGTGTAGCGACCAGCCGGCGAGTACCACCTCGGCGTCTCCCGGGACTGGTGCGTCGGATCCGGCGCAGGCGCCTCCGGCTGGGAACGGTGCGACCTCGCCGCAGGCGAGCAGTGACTCTAAGAGCAGCAACGGGATGCTGATCGCGGTAGGCGGCGGTGTTCTCGCGCTGGTCGTCATTGTGGTGATTGTGTTGCTGGTCCGCCGTTCCAAGGGCGGCAACGGTGGTGGACCCGGCGGTTCGGCCGGGCCGGGCGGGCCTGGTGGGGGGCCGGGATATGGCTACCCGCCGCAGCAGCCGGGGGGTTACGGTCAGCCGCAGCCGGGGCAGGGGTATCCGCCGCAGCCGCCGTACCCGCAGCAGCAGGCGCCCTATCCGCCGCAGCAGCCACCTGCTGGCGGGAATCCGTACCAGCGCTGAGGGCGCGATGGGTTGACGGTCCCTCGATATCGGTGAGCCGATGTCGAGGGGCCGTTTCGTTGATTGAGCGCGGCGCGTGTGGCGCTGCTGGGGGGAGTCGAAGGTGGTGAACGGACGTGGGGCGCGGCCGTGGTCGGTCGTGGTGGTGCTGGGGGTCGTGCTGTTCGGGGTCGGTGCTGGGCCTGCTGCTGCGGACACCATTCGCGATGGGCAGTGGGCGCTGAAGAACTATCGTGCGGCCGAGAAGGTTTGGCCGATCAGCCAGGGCGAGAATGTCATCGTCGCGGTCCTTGATACCGGTGTGGGAAGCCATCCCGATCTGGCCGGCCAGGTTCTTCCTGGGACTGACTTCACAAGCCCTGGTAAGGACGGGCGAACTGATACCCAGGGCCATGGAACCGGTATGGCCAGCGTCATTGCTGGGCGTGGCCATGGTGACAACGCGGGAATCATGGGACTTGCGCCCAAAGCCAAGATCCTGCCCGTGAAGATCAACATTGGGTTCGGCGAGAATGCCCAGGCAGGCAGCGAAACGGAACTCGGCGATGCCATCCGCTACGCGGTGGACCACGGCGCGAAGGTCATCAACATGTCCTTCGGTGGAGGAAACAAGCTCGACGCCGGGTACCAGGACGCCGTCAACTACGCCTTCCAGAAGGACGTTGTCCTCGTTGCATCGCCTGGGAACGACTCCAGCCTGAAGATCGGCTACCCGGCGGCATTCCCGGGAGTGGTGGTGGCCACGGCGATCGATGAGAAGGGCAACCTCTGGCCGAAGTCGACCACTGGGCCTCAGGTGACGCTCGCGGCTCCAGGTGTCAACATCTACCGCGCGAACGAAAAGCAGGGCTACGGCACAGCGAACGGCACCTCCGACTCCGCGGCATATGTGTCTGCGATTGCTGCGTTGGTGCGATCGAAGTACCCGAACCTTTCGGCGGGGCAGGTCATCAACCGGATGATCAAGAGTGCGGTGCAGGTGCCGGGCAAGGGAGCGTTCCCGAACGATCAGTACGGGTACGGCGTCGCCTCTCCGTCCGGTGCGTTGGCCCCTGACCCGGAGGTGGACAACGGTCCGAAGGAGAATCCGCTACTCCATCGCGCGGGTTCGGATGATGGTTTGTCCTCCAAGGCCCCGGGGGCGGGTGCCGCGGATCCCGCGAAGACGTCCCAGGCCCGTGATGACCCGCAGGCGAGCAGTGACTCCAAGAGCAGCAGCGGAATGCTGATCGCGGTCGGTGGCGGTGTTCTCGGGCTGGTCGTCATTGTGGTGATCGTGTTGCTGGTCCGTCGCTCCAAGAACGGCAACGGTGGTGGGCCCGGCGGTCCGGTCGGCCCCGGTGGTGGGCCGGGGTGCGGGTATCCGCAGCAGCAGCGCGGGCCCGGTTATGGGCAGCAGGCGGGGCAGGGGTATCAGCCGCAGCCGCCGTACCCGCAGCAGCAGGTGCCGTATTCGCCGCAGCAGCCGGGTGGGGGGAATCCGTATCAGCGGTGAAGGGGATCGTTGTTGACGGCCCCCTGGGGAGTGGCTTTGGCGTTCCTCGGGGAGTCGTTGGGTGTTTGGGAGATGGGGAGGGCATGGAGATGACGGGGTGTTACGCGTGTGAGCGGGAGGCGGAGTTCGACGGGCTGCCGCGGTATGAGCGGGTGGCGGTGGATGAGCACTGGCGGGTGGTGCATGCGGTGGACTGTGCGCTGCCGGGGTGGCTGGTGTTGTTGCCGCGGCGGCATGTGGAGTCGATGGCGGAGCTGAGTGGGGCCGAGGCGGCGTCGCTGGGTGGGTGGTTGGTGCGGTTGGCGCGGGCGGTGGAGGTGGTGACGGGGTGCGAGAAGGCGTATGTGGCGCAGTTCGGGGAGGCGGCGGGGTTCGCGCATGTGCACTTCCATGTGGTGCCGCGCGGGCGGGAGTTGGGTGTGGAGTTGCGTGGCCCGAAGGTGTTCGGTCTGTTGCGTGCGGGTGAGCGGGCTGTGTCGGCGGAGGAGATGAATGAGATCGGCGGGAGGGTCGCTGCTGCGCTCGGCGAACTGCGCTGAGGGTGGCGGGATCTCGATGGCCGGTGGCGGTGGTGGCCCTGGTGGGGTGGGGTGGGGGCGGGTGATGCTGGGCGCATGATGATCCCTGACACCAAGGACTGGACCTGGGTGCTTGAGCGCCCCTGCGCGGAGTGCGGGCTGGACACGCCGGGCGTGGCGTTCGAGCAGGTCCCGGGCATGATTCGGGCGAATGCGGCGGCGTGGACGGAGTTGCTGGCGGGTGATCCGGCGGTGCTGCGGGAGCGGCCGCGGCCGGAGGTGTGGTCGGTGCTCGAGTACGCCTGCCATGTGCGGGACGTGTTCCGGCTGTTCGACGTGCGGCTGCGGTTGATGCTGGCCGAGGACGACCCGCTGTTCGCCAACTGGGACCAGGACTCGACTGCCGTCGAGGAGCGCTACGGCGAGCAGGACCCGGCCACCGTGTCCGGTGAACTCGCGGCCGGGGCCGAGCAGTTGGCACGCTCGTTCGAGGCGGTGCCGGACGCCGCCCGCCTGCGTACCGGACTGCGCAGCGACGGCGCCCGGTTCACCGTGGAGTCCTTCGCCCGCTATCTGATCCACGATCCGGTGCACCACCGCTACGACGTCACCGGCGTGCTGCACGAGGCGGGTTGAGGCAGGTCAGAAGGCGTCGAGCGCGGGGTCGCCGTCCGCCAGGGTCCAGGCGGGCAGGCCGTGCGGCATGGCCTCGGCGAGGACCGTGGTGGGGCCGGCGCCGAAGCGGGCGGTGAGCAGGAAGCGGTGCCCGTTGCCGACCCGGCGCGGCTCCAGGGCGAGGTGGACGAACGGCGCGGACGGGCCGGACTCGGCGGCCAGGCGGTCCAACTCGGCCCCTACGGACCGCCATTCCTCGGCGGGGACGTACTGGCGCATGATCGAGTGCCAGACCACGGTGAGGGTCCCGTCGGCGACCCGGACGTCGCGCAGGAACTCGGCCGCGCCGATCGGTGCGACGGGGGCGGGGAGCCGTTCGGCGAGGGCGAGTGCGCCGTTCAGCCGTTCCAGGCGCGGGAGTTGGTCCGCCCAGAGGTAGGCGCGCAGGGCGAGTGCGCCGTCTTCGGAGCGCGGGTCGATCGGCGTCGGGTCGCAGCCGCGCCGTTCCATCACCTGCTGGAGCGGAGCGTCCCGCAGCCAGGCGGGCGGCTCGCCCTGCCAGGCGTCGGCGAGCACCACGGGGGAGTCCGCAGGTCCGTACGCGAAGCCGGGGGAGACGCAACGGAACTGGTCGGCAAGGAGGTTGAGGCCCGCGCTGGAGCCGAGTTCGTGCAGCCGCACCGGCAGCGGGGCGGCGAGCTGTTGCTGTGCCCAGGCGAGGCCGGTGAGCAGCAGGTTGGCGCGGCCGACCTCGTTGGTCTGCGGCGGGCGGGTGAGCCACTCGCGGATCCACGGCAGGTGGTCGGCGACGGTGGCGCGGAACGCCGGCCAGGGGGCGTCAGGGTCGGCGGGGTCGAAGGTGCCGCCCGCGCTCGGGTAGTGGCCGGCGAGAGTGGGTGCCCGGCCGGAGATCACCAGGGCGTGGACGGCGCCGAGCAGGCGCAACGCGACGGCCGACGGGCCGGGGGCGTCCTCGTGGCCGACGATCGCCTCGGCGCACGGGCCGCCGGCGGCAAGGTCCTCGGCGGCCCGGCGCAGCAGGGCGGCGGACAGCGGGGAGCCGAGTTCCGCGCAGGCGTCGGCCTGGTGCCGGAACATGGCCACGGCATGGTCGATGGGCATTCGGGAACTCCTCTGACGAAGGTGACAGGACGTCATCCTTCGCCGCAATGGGCGCGGATCGGTAGCGGCGTCGGCGGTGATCTCGCTCACGGGTGGTGCGGGTGCGACCGGCGTGGACGACCCGGGAGACCGGGCACGGAAGCACACCCCGGCAGCCGGGGCAACTTAGGGGCGTGCGACCAACGCTTCGCGCCCGCTGCCACGCGTCCTGGGAGCCGTCACCAGTCGGTGGTGCGCCGCCGGTGGGTCTGTCGGAGCTGGCTGGTGATGTTGGCGGTGTCGACGCCCACCACGTCGGCGATCTCGGGCGTGGCCAGGCCGACCACGTAGTGCAGGATCGCCAGGTCCTCCTCGGCGTCGACGTCCGGGCGGAGCTGTTCGGCACCGGCCAGCGCGTGCTGCTCGGTGACGGTGTCGCGGAGGATCTGCCAGGCCGCGGCGGCCGGGTTGGAACTCCCCAGCACCGCGGGCCAGACCTCGGCCAGTTCGCGCAGGGCGAGCCGGACCACCCGGTGGGCGGCGGCGGGTTCCTGGAACCAGACCCGGGCGTAGCTCCGGTACCGCGGCTCGTGCAGCTCGCAGAACGCCGCGAACTCGACGGAGACCTGCGGAAGTTCGGTGGACCGATCAGCGAATGCCGAGCCTGCGGCCGGGACATGACGATTGGTCACATCAGCTGCCTCTCGATCTGGGTCCGGACGGGGAGCGTCAGCGCTCACTCTAGGCCCTCGGGCGGGTGCTGTGGGTGACAAGTCTGCTGAGATGCCCGGGCGCGCGCCTGCTGCGGAGTGTTGTGTGACGACGCGTCAACAACGGTCGCCCGCCGGACGCGGCTGCGAGCGCATCGCACCTGGTCGGAGATGGTGGATCGGCAGTGGCTGCACGGCAGTTGGTGTGCCACTTGTAGGCCTCATGGGTGAACGCGGACACGGCAACGGGGCTCACCTGCACGGGCGAAACCCGGACCACGGGCATGACCACCATCACACATCGAACCGGCCGCACCACCACGAACACGCGCACCAACACGCGCACCTGGAGCGCGAGGGCCGGCCGGGCGGCCGGGGCACGAACACGGGCGCGAACGCGAGCGCGAAGACCGGCGCGGACGCGAACCTCAGCACGGGCGCCAGCCGGGATCGGGCACTGCCCGGCCCACCTGCTGCGCCCGCACTCGCGCGACGTCGCCGAGCGGGTGGACGCGGCGCTGGAGTCCTCGGCCGAGGGCCCGCGCACGCTGTGGGTCTCGCTGACGGTGCTCGGCCTGACCGCCGCCGCGCAGGCGGTGATCGCGGTGCTGTCGGGTGCGGCGGCGCTGGCCGGCGACACCTGCACAACACCGCCGCCGCGCTGACCGCCGCCCCGCCGGTGTGGCGCTTCTGCTCGGCCGGCGGGCGGCGAGCCGCAGTTGCAGGCGAGCTGCGGTTACGCGCACGCGTCCGGGCGGGCGGAGGGCCTGGCGGGCGTCGCGGTGGTGGTGGCGGCGCGGCGTCCTCGCTGGTGGCGGGCCGGACGGCGGTGGACCGGTTGCTGCACTCGCGGCTGGTGGGTCGGCTGTGGGTGGCGGCGGGGCGGCCCTCGGTGGGTGTGTCGGCAACGAGTGGGCGGTCCGCTGCCGGACCGCCACCGGGCGGCGGATCGGTTCGGCGGCGCCGGCCGCGGACGGCCTGCACGCCCGCACCGACGCGCTGACCTCGCCGGCAGCACCGGTCGCGGGCGTGCCGGTGGTGGGCTGCCGGTCACGGTGGCGGTCCTGCCGGTGCTGCGCGGCACGGCGCGCGAGCCGGGCCGACGACTGGCGGATGCCGTCGCCCCGGCCCTGTGGGCGTGGCGGAACGGGAGCCGGCCGCCGTGGACGGGGTGCGCGCGGTCGCGCGGTGGGCGGTACGGATGCGCGGGATCGGGCACGCGCTGCGCGCCGAGGGTGGACGTGGTGGTGGAACGCACCCTGACGGTGGCGGCCGGTGCCGCCGAGCGGGCGCCGATCTGCGCCGTCCCCCGACCGCCAGCGGCCACCGTGCACAGACCACGCCCCGGTCGTGGTCTGAACCACCGCAGGCGCGAACCGGCACGCCGGACCGCCGGATCGGCCTCGATCACCGACCCGGGGCTCTGACGACCCGTCAAAAACCGCCCCAGGGAGCCCAGAAGGGCTCCCTGGCGACCTTGCGGGGCGGTCAGTGACCCTCGGGGCCACCCGCCTTCCGAATGGGCGGCACAGCGGCTCTGGCGCCTTCGACCTTCCCGCCGGCCTTCCCACCGGCCTGCGCCGCCGCGCTCGCCGCCGCCGCGCTCGCGGCCTCGGCGGCAGCCGCCTCGGCGGCCCGCGCGGCGGCGGCCACGCTGTCGGGCTCGCGCCGCGACTGCTCGGGGATGCCGGAGGTGCGGCGGATCCGGCCGGTCTCCTCGGCGGCCTCGCGGGCGGCGAGGTAGGCCTGCACGGCGGCGATCCCGTACACCGGCTGGATCAGCTGGTGGCCCTTGAAGAACGGCCGCGCGGGGGCGAACCCGGCGGCCGCGACCAGCTCGCGGATCTCGGTTATCTCTTCTTCGCTGCGCGCCGTGAAACGGACTTCCCAGCCCTTCTTGTACGCACGTCCGTCCTCTCCGCCGCGCCGGGCGGGATCGGGTTGGCGGACGTAGCCGGGCAGGCGGCCGAGGCGCAGTCTGGCGGCGCGCTGGGCGGATGACTCGTCGCGGGACATGTGCCTGATGGTAGGCAATTCGGAACGCCCGCCGACGCCGCGGGGCGTGCCGCTGCGTGTGGGATCGGTCACGGTCGGTCAGATTGCGCAGGTGGGCGGCCGGTTGCGGCCGGATCGAAATGCGGTGCCGATCCAATGAAAATCGGATTGTAGGCGGTAAGTCCGACCTGATCCGACAACAGTTCGAACGTCCGATCCGCCGAATGGGTGGGGGTATGGGGACTTTAGTGCAGGGCAGTCCCGGTTTGACGACGGTTGGGTAACAGGCCGTCAGGTAGGGAGTCGACTGTCGGAGGCGAAGGGGAGTGTTGTCGGTATGAGCTACCGGATTCCGCAGCAGCCCACCTCTCTCGAAGAGCTTGCCCGGCGCCAGCAGAATGTGGTGACGGCCAGCCAGTTGCGCGCCCGGGGCGTGCCGGCCCGCCTGGTGAGTGAACACTGCCGGCAGGGCGGTCCGTGGCAGCGGCTGCTACCGCGGGTGTACCTGTTGCAGGAGGGGCCGCCGACCCCGGAGCAACGGATGTGGGCGGCGCTGCTGTACGCGGCACAGAGCGGCCGGGCGGAGGGCGGCCGGGAGCGCGCGGTGATCACCGGGGCGGCGGCACTGGCGCTGTACGGGTTCGTGTCGATGCCGCGGCTGCCCGCGGTGTTCGGGGTGGAGGTGCTGGTGCCCCGGCAGCGCCGGCTGCGGGACGCCGGGCAGGTCCGGATCCGGCGCACCGAACGGGAGTTGGTGGCACGCGAGGTGCACGGACTGGTCTGCGCACCGGTCGCCCGGGCGGTGGCGGACGCGATCCGCGAATGGTCCGAGCAGGGCGCGCTGGAGGCCGGTCTGGTCGGCCCGGGGGTGCTGCGGGCGGTGCTGCGCGAGGCGCTGGCGCGCGAGGGCGGGGGCGGCGCGGCCGAGCTGCTGGCGGAGCTCGCCGAGGCGGGCCTGCTGGCGGAGCCGCGGGTGCGCGCGGCGGTGGACGAGCTGCTGGCGGCGCAGCGGGAGTCGGCGCTGGCCTCGCTGGTGGAGCTGGCCGCCGAGCTGGGCCTGCCGCTGCCGCTGTCCGGCCCGGAGCTGCGGATGCGCGGCGGCACGTACATCGCGGTGCCGGACCTGTTCTGGCCGGAGGCGGCGGTGGCGGTCGAGGTGGACTCCGAGGTGCGCTGCGTCAGCGAGGGCGAGGCGGCCTGGGTGCGGGCCGGGCAGCACCGGATGGAGTACCTGGGGGTGCGGGTGGTGTACGTCGGCTCGTCCCGGCTCGCCGCCGAACGGGACGCGGTCGGCGGCGAGTTGGCCGAGGCGTACCGGATCGGCGGCGAGGACGTGGTGGCGCTGGTGGTCACCGAGCGGTGAGCGGCGCGGGGTCGGTGGCCGCGGTGCTCAACGGGCGCCGCAGCAGCGGGAAGTGGCGCCCGGTCAGCTGCGGACCACCGGGGTGCCGGTGAGTTCGACGCCGGCGGCGCGCAGTTCGTCGAGCGCGGCGGTGGTGGTGGCGGGTGCGACGCCGGCCGTCAGGTCGAGCAGGACGCGGGTGGCGAAGCCCTCCCGGGCGGCGTCCAGGGCGGTGGCCCGGACGCAGTGGTCGGTGGCGATGCCGACCACGTCGACGTCGGTGACGCCGCGTTCGTTCAGCCAGTCGGCGAGGGTGCCGCCGTGCTCGTCGAGGCCCTCGAAGCCGCTGTAGGCGGCGGCGTACTCGCCCTTGGAGAACACCGCTTCGATCGCGCCGGAGGTCACCGAGGGCGCGAAGTTGGGGTGGAAGCCCACGCCTTCGGTGCCGGCCACGCAGTGCGCGGGCCAGGAGCGGACGTAGTCGGGTTCGGCGGCGAAGTGCGCCCCGGGCTCGATGTGGTGGTCGCGGGTGGCGACGATGTGGGCGTAGCCGGGCGCGGAGTCGGCGATCAGGTCGGTGATCGCGGCCGCGACCTCGGCCCCGCCGGCGACGGGAAGGCTGCCGCCTTCGCAGAAGTCGTTCTGCACGTCGACGACGATCAGGGCCCGGTGCATGGCTGGTCTTCTCTCGTTGGGTGGTGCGGTCCGAAGGCCGGGGTCTCGGCCGCGTCGGTGTCGGGGACGGTGGGGCGGTTGGCACTCTAGGCAGTGCCGGGCGGCGGCGGAAGGGTTCAGCCGGTGTAGCGCTCGGTGCCGAGCACCGGTTCGCCGCGGGACAGCTGGGTGGCGGACAGCGGCAGCGTGGCGCGGGCGCGGCGGTGGCGTTCGCGGGCGGCGTCCAGTGGTTCGCGGCCGACCACCTCGCCGGCGGTGATCAGCGGGACGTGCAGCAGGTGCGGCTCCAGGTCGGCGGGCACCGGGCCGGTGCCGACCACCTCGGTCTCGGCGACGCCGTCGGCGTCGGGGCGGCGGGCGGCCCACTTGCGGCCGCCGATGCTGATCTTGCCGCCGGCCGAGCGCTTGGCGACGGGGACGAGTTCGCCGCCGCCGGCGGATTCGCGGGCGACCAGCTTGTAGACCATCGCGCAGGTCGGGTGGCCGCTGCCGGTGACCAGGCTGGTGCCGACGCCGTAGCCGTTCACGGGGGCGGCGGCCAGTGCGGCGATGGCGTACTCGTCGAGGTCGGAGGTGACGATGATCTTCGTGCCGGTGGCGCCGAGCTCGTCGAGCTGGCGGCGGACCCGGTGGGCGAGCAGCGTCAGGTCGCCGGAGTCGATCCGGACGGCGCCCAGGTCGGGGCCGGCCACCTCGACGGCGGTGCGGACCGCCTCGGCGAGGTCGTAGGTGTCGACCAGCAGGGTGGTGGCGCGGCCCATCGACTCGATCTGCGCGGTGAAGGCGTCCTTCTCGCTGTCGTGCAGCAGGGTGAAGGCGTGCGCGGCGGTGCCGGTGGTGGGGATGCCGTACGTGAAGCCGGCCTCCAGGTCGGAGGTGGCGGAGAAGCCGGCCAGGTAGGCGGCCCGGGAGGCGGCGACGGCGGCCTGCTCGTGGGCGCGCCGGGCGCCCATCTCGATCACCGGGCGGTCCCCGGCGGCGGCGGTCATCCGGGAGGCCGCGGCGGCGATCGCCGAGTCGAAGTTGAGGATCGACAGGATCACCGTCTCCAGGATCACCGCCTCGGCGAAGCTGCCCTCGACGGTCAGCAGCGGCGAGCCGGGGAAGTACACCTCGCCCTCGGGGTAGCCGTGGATGTCGCCGGTGAAGCGGTAGTCGGCGAGGTAACGCAGCGTGTCCTCGTCCACCACCCGCTGGTCGGCGAGCCAGTCCAGCTGGGGCGTGGTGAACCGGAAGTTCTCCACGGCGTCCAGCACCCGGCCGGTGCCGGCCAGCACGCCGTAGCGGCGGCCGTTCGGCAGGCGGCGGGTGAACACCTCGAAGACCGAGCGGCGGTGGGCGGCGCCGCTGCGCAGGGCGGCCTGCAGCATGGTCAGCTCGTAGCGGTCGGTGAGCAGCGCGGAGCTGCGCTGCGCGGTGATGGCGTCCATGGGAATGATGCTACTACCACTTAGCGTCAGAGTGACGATTTCCCCCCCGGGGTCACGTGTCGGACGACCCTGATTCGCTCCGGAGTCCCTCGGATGGAAGCATGGGCCGAGGGGAAAGATCGAGGTCGACGAGGAGAGACGGACTGTGAGTGTCGCGCCGGTGGAGATCGAGCGCCCGGAAGTGGAGGGGGTTCCGGTCACGGAGCCGGACACTCCCTGGGTGACCATCGTCCACAACGACCCGGTCAACCTGATGACCTACGTGCAGTACGTCTTCCAGAGCTACTTCGGCTACCCGAAGGACAAGGCGCGCCAGCTGATGATGGACGTGCACACCAAGGGGCGGGCGGTGGTCTCCAGCGGCACCCGCGAGGAGATGGAGCGCGACGTGCAGGCGATGCACGGCTACGGCCTCTGGGCCACCCTGCAGCACGACTGACGGCCCGCCACCCACCGATCCACGAGGGACTGATCCGAAACACATGGCCGGTTTGTTCGAGAGCGCCGCGAGCGGCGGCGCGGCGATCCCGCTGGACGAGTTCGAGGCCTCCATCCTGCGCTCGCTGGAAGTGCAGATGCTGGAGCTGATCGGCCCGCCGCCCGGCGGCGAGCACGAGGACCCGCTGGCGGCGCTGTTCGCCGAGGGCCCCAGCGAGGCGCCCGATGACCCGGCGCTGCTGCGGCTGTTCCCCGACGCGTACGGCGGCCCGGGCGCGCCCCAGGATCCGCAGACCGCCGAGATGGCCTCCGAGTTCCGCCGCTACACTGAGCTGGACCTGCGGGCCCGCAAGCGGGAGGACGCCCTGGCGGTGGTCCGGGCGCTGGACGGGCTCGGTGGCGAGGGCGGCGTGGTCGCGGTCGGCGCCGGGGACTGCCCGCGCTGGCTGGGCGCGCTCAACGACCTGCGGCTGACCCTGGGCTCCCGGCTGGAGGTCACCGAGGACGACGAGGACGGCCTGTACGACCTGCCGGAGAACGACCCGCGCAAGCCGCTGGTGATCGCCTACCTGTGGCTGGGCGCGATGCAGGAGAGCCTGCTGGAGGCGATGGCCGGCTGAGCCATCGGGACCACCCGTTCGCTCGTATTGTCCGATTATTTCGGGAGTGCTCGCATTCGCGCTGCTACGGCGCATTTCGCGTGATTCACTGCTGCTTCACCCGTATGACGGGGCGCGTCGGCCGACCGGTCGGCGCGGACCGGGAGGCGAGGCGGGCAGATGACCGAGGCGACCGACGAGACGACCGACCCCGTCCCCGACGACGAGGGCTACCAGCGGGGGCTCGGCGGCCGGCAGATCCAGATGATCGCGATCGGCGGTGCGATCGGCACCGGCCTGTTCCTCGGCGCCGGCACCGCCATCTCCAAGGCCGGCCCGAGCCTGCTGCTCGCCTACGCGGTGGCCGGCGTGGTGATCTTCGTGATCATGCGGGCCCTCGGCGAACTGCTCACCTACCGCCCGGTGTCGGGCAGTTTCGCCGAGTACGCCCGGGAGTTCCTCGGCCCGTTCGCCGGCTTCGTCACCGGCTGGACGTACTGGCTGTTCTGGGTGGTCACCGGCATGGCCGAGACCACCGCCGCCGCTGTCTACGTGCGGTTCTGGGAGCCGGGCGTCCCGCAGTGGGGCACCGCGCTGGTCTTCCTGCTGCTGCTGTACGGCGCCAACCTGATCTCGGTGAAGCTGTTCGGCGAGATCGAGTTCTGGTTCTCGATGGTCAAGGTCACCGCGATCGTGGGGATGATCCTGATCGGCGTCGGTGTGCTGATCTTCGGCTTCTCCTCCGCCGGGGAGACCGCCTCGATCAGCCACCTGTGGAACGACGGCGGCTTCTTCCCCAAGGGCTTCGGCGCCACCGTGATGTCCCTTCAGATCGTCATGTTCGCCTACCTGGGCGTGGAGTTGGTCGGCGTCACCGCCGGCGAGAGCGAGAACCCCGAGAAGACCCTGCCGCGCGCGATCAACACCCTGCCGGTGCGGATCGCGCTGTTCTACGTCGGCGCCCTGCTGATCATCCTGTCGCTGGTGCCGTGGTCCGAATTCGAGCCCGGCGTCAGCCCGTTCGTCGCCGCCTTCGGCAAGGTCGGGATCCCCGCCGCGGCCGGCATCATCAACTTCGTGGTGCTCACCGCGGCGCTGTCCTCCTGCAACTCCGGGATGTACTCCACCGGCCGGATGCTGCGCGACCTGGCGCTGCGCCGGCAGGCCCCCGGCCGGCTCACCCGGCTCACCGCCCGGCGCACCCCCGCCGCCGCGATCACCGTCTCGTGCCTGCTGATGGGGGCCGGCGTGGTGCTCAACTACCTCGTGCCGGAGCGGGCGTTCGAGTACATCACCTCGGTCGCGACCGTCTGCGGCCTGTGGACCTGGGGGGTCATCCTGGCCAGTCAGCTCCGCTACCGCGCCGCCTGGAAGGCCGGCCGGCTGCCCGAGCCGACCTTCCGCGCCCCAGGCGGGAACTGGAGCCGCCAAGTGGCGCTGGCCTTCCTGGCGATGGTCCTGGTGCTGATCGCCCTCGACCCGACCGCCCGGATCTCGCTGTACGTCTTCCCCGGCTGGGCGCTGCTGCTGATCGTCGGTTACCGGGTGCTCAGCCGCCGCGACCCGGCCGCCGTGCACGGCGATCCGCACGCACACCTGCACGCCCGAAGCGGCGAATGACGCCTCGCTATCCTGGCCGCATGCTGACCATCACCCGAGAACTGCGCGACCGGATGGTCGCCCACGCCCGCGCCGACCACCCGGACGAGGCATGCGGCGTGATCGCCGGACCGGCCGGCACCGGCCGGCCCGAGCGGTTCATCCCGATGCTCAACGCGGCCCGCTCGCCCACCTTCTACGAGTTCGACTCCGGTGACCTGCTGAAGCTCTACCGCGAGATGGACGACCTGGACGAGGAACCGGTGGTGATCTACCACTCGCACACCGCCACCGAGGCCTACCCGTCCCGCACCGACGTGAGCTACGCCTCCGAGCCGTTCGCCCACTACGTGCTGGTCTCCACCTCCGAGGGCACCGGCGAGGACGACCCCTACCAGTTCCGCTCGTTCCGCATTGTGGACGGTGTGATCACGGAGGAAGACGTCGAGGTGGTCGAGGCCTACCAGGTCTGAGCCCCACGGCCCGCCGACGGGCCCGCCCCGGCCGCGCAGTGCGCGGTGGGCGGGCCCGTTTTCTCATTCGGCGGGACGCTTCCGACCGAATGGCGAGACATGCATGTCAAAGCGGGGGCGGGAATCTATACGATGAGTCCATGCGTTCCGTCGATGTGAGCATTCAGGCCCCAGGCACCCGCCTCGTGGCGCGCCTGCACGTCGACCTGTGCCGGCTCGCCAGCGCGATCTGTCCCGGCACCGCCGCGCGCTGACCGGCAGAGCCGACCCACAGTCTCCCGATCCTTCCGCCCCGGCCGCCCCGGGGCTCTTCCTCCTGCCGTGCCCCGCCCGGCCCGGCAAACCGACTTCACTCCACAGGAGCGCAGCCATGGCCATCGAGGTCCGCATCCCGACCATCCTCCGCACCTACACCGACGGCGCCAAGGCCGTCGACGGCAACGGCGCCAACCTCGGGGAGCTGTTCACCGACCTCGACACCCGCCACCCGGGCATCGCCGCCCGCCTGCTGGACGGCGGCGAGCTGCGCCGCTTCGTCAACGTCTACCTGAACGACGAGGACGTCCGCTTCCTGGACGGCGTGGCCACCGAGCTCGCCGACGGCGACAGCGTCACCATCCTCCCCGCCGTGGCCGGCGGCATGAAGTAGGAGGCCTCCGGCGGCCGGGCGCGGCGTCGCGTGCCGACAGCTGTCGCCCGGCCGCACGTCCCCCGTCGCGCGCAGCGCCGCTGCCCTCCCTTCCCAGCCCTGGCGGCGGGGAGGCGCCCCCACACGATGCCCGCCCGGACTCGGCTCTCGCCCCGCTCCTTCTTCCACCCCAGACCCGCCGGAGGCCCCCATGCGCTACGACAGCCCGATCGAGGCCGTCGGCAACACCCCCCTGGTGCGGTTGCCGCGGCTGTCCGCGGCCGTGCCCGGCAATGACGACGGCCTGGTCACGCTGTGGGCCAAGCTGGAGGACCGCAACCCCACCGGCTCCATCAAGGACCGTCCGGCGCTGCACATGATCGAGCGTGCCGAGGCCGCCGGCCGGCTCACCCCGGGCTGCACCATCCTGGAGCCGACCAGCGGCAACACCGGCATCTCGCTCGCCATGGCGGCCAAGCTCAAGGGCTACCGGATGGTCTGCGTGATGCCGGAGAACACCAGCGAGGAGCGCCGCGAGCTGCTGCGGATGTGGGGTGCGGAGATCATCCCCTCGCCGGCCGCCGGCGGCTCCAACACCGCGGTGCGGATGGCCAAGGAGATCGCCGCCGAGCACCCCGACTGGGTGATGCTCTACCAGTACGGCAACCCGGACAACGCCGGCGCGCACTACTACGGCACCGGCCCGGAGATCCTCGCCGACCTGCCCACCGTCACCCACTTCGTGGCCGGCCTGGGCACCACCGGCACCCTGATGGGCGTCGGCCGGTACCTGCGCGAGAAGGTCCCCGGCGTGCAGATCGTCGCCGCCGAGCCGCGCTACGACGACCTGGTGTACGGCCTGCGCAACCTCGACGAGGGCTTCGTCCCCGAGCTGTACGACGCCGAGGTGCTGACCACCCGCTTCTCGGTCGGCTCCGCCGACGCGGTCGCCCGCACCCGTGAACTGCTCCAGCAGGAAGGCATCTTCGCGGGTGTGTCCACCGGGGCGATCCTGCACGCCGCGATCGGGGTGGCCCGCAAGGCGGCCCGGGCCGGCGAGCGGGCGGACGTGGTCTTCGTGGTCGCCGACGGCGGCTGGAAGTACCTGTCCACCGGCATCTACACCGCCGAGTCCACCGAGGCGGCGGTCGAGGCACTGCAGGGCCAGCTCTGGGCCTGACGGAACGTCAACTCGACGGCGCGGCAACCCTTTCGGGTGCCGCGCCGTCGGCGTTCGGATGGTGGGACGGTCGGATCATCGGCCTGCTGTGACATCCCGGTATTTGTCCGTTCCCGGTGACCGCTCTGTCACGGAACCGCGACCGCGCCACGTCGTGCACCCGCCCGGCGTGCCCGCCCCCCGAGGCTGGCGGGCGCACCGCTTGGTTCACCGTCACCGTGGAGGTGGGCATCCATGCCCGGCCGGAAGCTCTGGTCCTACGTCGAGATCGCCCGCCACATCGGCGTGCAGGCCGAGACCGTCCGCCACTACAAGCGCCACGGACTGCTCCCGCACCCCGACCGGATGGACGCCGGCGGCCGTCCCCGCTGGTACCCGCAGACCATCAGGCACTGGGCCAGGGCCCGTCCCGGGCGGCGCTGAAACTGCCCGCCCCGTCCTGGTGATTCCGCCCACAGCGCGGCACGGGAGAGGGGGCAAAGCGCTGCCCGGCCCTTACCCTCGACACTCAAAGAAGCCGCTCCGCCCCCGGCGGCGCGGACGGCCGCGGACGATGGCCCGACGGGGCGGGAAGGGCTCGGCATGAAACTGACCGTGGTGGGGTGCTCGGGGAGCTTCCCGTCCGTGGACTCCCCGTGCTCCAGTTACCTGGTGGAGGCCGACGGCTACCGCCTGGTCGTCGACCTCGGCAACGGCGCCCTCGGCAACCTGCAGAAGTACACCGGCCTGTACGAGGTGGACGCGGTGCTGCTCAGCCACCTGCACGCCGACCACTGCATCGACCTGTGCGCCTACTGGGTGGCCCGCAACTACCGGGTCGAGGGCTGCCCCGAACTGCTGCCCGTCTACGGCCCGACCGGCACCGCGGACCGCCTGGCCCGCGCCTACGACATGCCGGAGAAGCCCGGTATGACGGAGGTCTTCGACTTCCGCGACCTCACCGACGGCGCCCGCCTGGAACTCGGCCCGCTCACCGTCACCGCGGTTCTCGTCAACCACCTGGACTCCGAGGCCTACGGCTTCCGGATCGAGCACGACGGCCGCAGCGTGGTCTACTCCGGCGACACCGGCGTCTGCCCGGAACTGGTCGAACTCGCCCGCGGCGCCGACCTGTTCCTGTGCGAGGCGGCGTACACGCACGGCAAGGAGACCTTCGACTCCATCCACCTCAACGGCCGGCAGGCCGGCGAGCACGCCGCCCGGGCCGGCGCCGAGCGCCTGGTGCTCACCCACATCCCGCCGTGGACCGACGCCGAACGCAACCGCCGCGACGCCGCCGCCGTCTACCCCGGCCCGGTCGACCTGGCCCGCGCCGGAGCCGTCTACGAGCTGTGAACCGGCGTCAGCCAGTGCCGGTAGCGGGCGTCCTCCCCGTACACCGCGGCCCGGTACGCCTGGGCCAGTGTCTTCGTCAACTCGCCTTCCTGTGAAGGCAGTTCGCGGTTGTCCAGGGAGCCGACCGGGACCACCCCGGCGGCCGTTCCGGAGAGGAACACCTCGTCCGCCGCGTACAGGTCCGAGCGCAGCAGCGGCTCGATCCGGACCTCCGCCCCCACGGCGCTGGCCCGCCGGGAGGCGACCGACGCCCTGTACGCCCGTCTGCACGCCGACCCCGGCTGCCCGCTGGACTCCCTGCGCGCGGAACTCGACTGCGAGGAAGCCGAGTTCGCCCGGGCCCTGGACGACCTGCGGACTCTCGGACTGGCCCGGGGAGCCGCTGGGCAGTGCGGCGGTGGTGGTGCGCGATCCGGCGGTGGTCTCGGTGGTGCGGGAGCTCTTCGAGCACTTCTGGGCGGCGAGTCGGGTTCCGTCGGAGCTGCTCGGCCGTGCGGCACCGGACGACCGGCACCGGGAGGTGCTTCGGCGGCTGGCGGCGGGGCTGACGGATCAGGCGATCGGGCGGAAGCTGGAGATCTCGGATCGGACGGTGCGGCGGCTGGTGGCTGATCTGACGGCGGCGCGGTCCTATGTCTCGTCGAAGTCCTCTTCCTCGCGGCCGGGGGTTTTCAGGTCGAAGCGGAGGATGACGAAGCGGAAGGCGGTGTAGTAGATCACCGCGATCACGAGTCCGATCGGGACGATCAGCCAAGGTCTGGTGGCGTAGCCCCAGTTGAGGACGTAGTCGATGACGCCGGCGGAGAAGGTGAAGCCGTGGTGGACGCCGAGGGCCCAGGTGGCGGCCATGGACAGGCCGGTGAGGAGGGCGTGGGCGACGTAGAGGGCGGGGGCGATGAAGACGAAGGCGAACTCGATGGGTTCGGTGATGCCGGTGGCGAAGGAGGTGAGGGCGAGGGAGATCATCATGCCGAGGACGGCGCGGCGGCGTTCGGGGCGGGCGCAGTGGGCGATGGCGAGGGCGGCGGCGGGCAGGCCGAACATCATGACGGGGAAGAAACCGGACATGAACTGGCCGGCGCTGGGGTCGAGTTGGAAGAAGCGGGTCTGGTCGCCGTGGAAGGTGCGGTCGCCGACGGTGTAGTTGCCGGCCTGCTGCCAGAAGAAGGTGTTGGCGATCTGGTGCAGGCCGAACGGCAGCAGGGCCCGGTTGATCAGGCCGAATATGCCGGCGCCGAGCGCGCCGAGGCCGATCACCCAGTTGCTGAACTCATCGACGGCGGAGCCGATCGGGCCCCAGCAGAGGCCGAAGAAGACGCCGAGGCCGGTGCCGGCGAAGGCCATCACGATGGGGACCAGCCGGCGCCCGTTGAAGAAGCCGAGCCAGTCGACCAGCCGGGTGCGGTGCAGGCGCTGCCAGAGCAGGGCGGAGAGCAGGCCGACGACCACTCCGCCGAGTACCCCCGGGTCCTGGTAGGTGGCCTCGACGTCCTTGCCGGGGAGTTCCTGGTAGGCGGTTTTGGGGAAGGCGGTGAGCACCTGGTGGTAGGTCAGGAAGCCGACCAGTGCGGCGAGTGCGGTGGAGCCGTCGGACTTCTTGGCGCAGCCGATCGCGATGCCGACGCAGAACAGCAGCGGCATCCAGTCGAAGACGGCGTGGCCGGAGGCGGCGAAGACCTCGGCGACCTTGGTCCAGCCGAGGCCCTTGGGGCCGAACACGTCGTCCTGGCCGAGTCGGAGCAGGAGGCCGGCGGCGGGCAGGACGGCGATCGGGAGCTGGAGGCTGCGGCCGATCTTCTGGAGGACGGGGAAGGCCCGGGGGAGCAGGGCCCGTCCGCCCGGTGCCGCCTGCGAGTTCGGTGCGGTCGTACTCATAGCGGGCGGTTCCTCACGGCAGCGCGATCCTGGTCTAGACCACTGGTGGCCCGTTTCAGTTTCTAGCACGCGCCGAACAGGCTCCGGAACCCTCCGAAGGCCCGCCCCGCCGAGCGCCGCGGAATCGAAACCCAGGACAACAGCGCGCCCCCGGGCGGGAATTGTCTCCCATCGGGGGCGCTCCGGGCGAATCCCGTCAGGCCTTGGTGGGGTCCTCGATCTCGCCCTCCTCCTCGCGTCCTGGTGTCTTCAGGTCGAACTTGGCGATGACGAACCGGAAGACCAGGTAGTAGACCACCGCGAAGCACAGGCCGATCGGGATGATCAGCCAGGGTTTGGTGGCCAGGTTCCAGTTGATCACGTAGTCGATCAGGCCGGCCGAGAAACTGAAGCCGTCGTGGACGCCGAGCCCCCAGGTGATCGCCATCGAGGCGCCGGTGAGCAGGGCGTGGATGCCGAACAGCAGCGGGGCCACGTAGGCGAAGGAGTACTCGATGGGTTCGGTGACGCCGGTGACGAAGGAGGTCAGTGCGACCGAGGTCATCAGGCCGTAGATCTCCTTGCGGCGGTGCGGCTTGGCGGACGCGGCGATGGCCATCGCGGCGGCGGGGAGCGCGAACATCATGATCGGGAAGAAGCCGGAGAGGAACTGGCCGGCCGTCGGGTCGCCGGCCAGGAAGCGGCCGATGTCGCCGGTGGCGGTCTTGCCGGTGTGCGGGTTGGTGTAGGTGCCGAACTGGAACCAGACGAAGGTGTTCAGCAGCTGGTGCATGCCGACCAGCAGCAGGGCGCGGTTGGCGACGCCGAAGATGCCGGCGCCGCCGGCGCCCAGGTCGGACAGCCACTTGGAGAAGTCGGCCAGGCCGGTGCCGATCGGCTGCCAGATCCACACCATCAGCGAGCCGAACAGCAGGCCGACCAGGGCGGTGATCATCGGGACCAGGCGGCGGCCGTTGAAGAAGCCCAGCCAGTCGACCAGCCTGACCCGGTGGTAGCGCACCCACAGCCAGGCCGAGAAGAGGCCCATCAAGATGCCGCCGAGCACGCCGGGGTTCTGGAAGTCCACCTTCACCGCCGTCTTGGCCTCGAAGTCGATGCAGACCGTCTGCTCCAGTACCGAGGGGGCCGGGCAGGGCTTCGGGAAGGCCCGCAGGACGGCGTAGTAGACCAGGAAGCCCGCCACCGCGGCGAGCGCGGTCGAGCCGTCCGCCTTCTTGGCCATGCCGATCGCCACGCCGATGCAGAACAGCAGCGGCAGGCCGAGGGCCGGGTCGAGGAGCGCGCCGCCGGCGGCGGCGATGGCCTTGGCGACCCGGTCCCAGCCGAGGCCGTCCTTGCCGAAGATGTCGTCCTGGCCGAGGCGGGTGAGGATACCGGCGGCGGGCAGGACGGCGACCGGCAGCTGGAGGCTGCGGCCCATCTTCTGCAGGCCGCCGTAGAAGGTGTGCCACCAGGTGCTCTGATGAGCGGTGGCGCCTGTGGAGCTCATGTGTCGGCCCTCCCTGCGCTGCGTGCCCGGTCCGTCCGTGGGTGGGGCCAGGAACACCGGCGGACCGTCCGGCGTTGTCGGAGTACATCTACAATTGGTGTAGACCATTTCCGAGGCCCGAGGCGGTCCGCGGGGTCTCGGGGCCCGGTGATCGTCATCCTCGGGCGGCCCCCGAGCGGACCGCGCGCGGAGCTGGTCCGAACGTGAACCAACGTGGCATATCGTCCGGAATCGGGTGATGCTGGTCGCGCCGTCGGAAGGCGCGGCAGACTGATCCCGAGTCACTTCCGGCCGGCACCACGCACACGCAGTACGGCACCCGGCGACCGACCGCCGATGCGCCGAGACAGAGGGAGAAAGACCATGGCCAGCAAGGCTGAGAAGATCGTCGCCGGTCTCGGCGGAATCGAGAACATCGACGAGATCGAGGGCTGCATCACCCGGCTGCGCACCGAGGTCCACGACGCCTCCAAGGTCGACGAGGCGGCGCTCAAGGCGGCCGGCGCCCACGGTGTGGTGAAGATGGGCACGGCCATCCAGGTCGTCATCGGTACCGACGCCGACCCGATCGCGGCCGAGATCGAAGACATGATGTGAGCCGAGGCCCCCGCCGGCCCGCTCCACCGCCACGGCCCGCCCCCGGACGTCCGGAGGCGGGCCGTCGTGCTGGAGCGGGGCCGGGGACGGGACGGGCGGGGACCCGGACGGGATACGCTCGTTCGCATGTCACGCATCGACGGCCGCACCCCCGACCAGCTCCGCCCCATCACCATCGAACGGGGCTGGAGCAAGCACGCCGAAGGCTCCGTCCTGGTCTCCTACGGCGACACCAAGGTGCTGTGCACCGCCAGCGTCACCGAGGGTGTCCCGCGCTGGCGCAAGGGCAGCGGCGAGGGCTGGGTCACCGCCGAGTACGCCATGCTGCCGCGCGCCACCAACACCCGCGGCGACCGCGAGTCGGTGCGCGGCAAGATCGGCGGCCGCACCCACGAGATCAGCCGGCTGATCGGCCGCTCGCTGCGCGCCGTGGTCGATCACCGCGCGCTCGCCGAGAACACCATCGTGCTGGACTGCGACGTGCTCCAGGCCGACGGCGGCACCCGCACCGCGGCGATCACCGGCGCCTACGTGGCGCTGGTCGACGCGGTCTCCTGGGCCCGCGAGAAGAAGCTGCTGCGCGCCAAGGGCCGGCCGATCACCGGCGGGGTCAGCGCGGTCAGCGTCGGCATCATCGACGGCGTCCCGATGCTCGACCTCCGCTACGAGGAGGACGTCCGGGCCGAGACCGACATGAACATCGTCTGCACCTCCGACGGGCGTTTCGTCGAGGTCCAGGGCACCGCCGAGGGCGCCCCGTTCGACCGCGACCTGCTCAACCAGCTGCTCGACCTGGGCAGCCTGGGCTGCGCCGAGCTGGACGAGATCCAGCGCAAGGCGCTGGAGCTGTAGCGTTCCCCGGGGAACCGCGGTGGGCCGAACGGCCGTCAGAAGCGGAGGGCGGGCCCGCGTGTGCTGTACAGACACGCGGGCAGACCCTTAACGTTCCGCTGTGGGCCCGCACACCCTCCTGGAGGACTCGCCGATGCAGCAGCCGCTCAGCATCAACCGCTCCACCGCGCTGGCCGTCGCCGCGCTGGTGCTGATCCTGCCGCTGAGCGCGGTCAGCTGCTCCGCCGCGGAGAAGGCGGTGAGCTGCGCCAACACCGCCGTGCAGCTCTCCACCGACGTGGCGCAGCTCGGCACCGCGTACAACAACGCGGACAAGGACCCGGCCGCCGCCGGGAAGGCCGTGCAGAAGATCAAGGGCGACCTGGACAAGATCGGCCGCAACTCCAGCGACGCCGACCTGGCCAAGGCCGTCGGCGACCTGCAGACCCAGGTCGACAAGGTGCAGAAGGCCATCGACAACAACGAGACGCCCGACCTCGGCCCGCTCGGGGACGCCGCCGGGCGGATCAGCAAGGTGTGCGCAGGCTGATTCCGGCGGGTGGATAGGCTTGCGGGCATGACCAAGCGCCTCGTTCTCGCCACCCGTAACCAGCACAAGGTCGCCGAGCTGCGCGACATCCTCGGCGCGGCCGGGCTGGACGTCGAACTGGTGGGCGCGGACGCCTACCCCGAGGTGCCGGACGTGCCGGAGACCGGCGTGACCTTCGCCGAGAACGCCCTGCTGAAGGCGCACGCGTTGGCGAAGGCCACCGGACTCCCCGCGGTCGCCGACGACTCCGGGCTGTGCGTGGACGTGCTCGGCGGGGCGCCCGGCATCTTCTCCGCCCGCTGGGCCGGCCGGCACGGCGACGACAAGGCCAACCTGGACCTGCTGCTCGCCCAGCTCGGCGACATCGCGGCCGAGCACCGTGCCGCGTCCTTCGCCTGCGCCGCCGCGCTGGCCCTGCCCGACGGCACCGAGCGGGTGGTCGAGGGCCGGCTGCACGGCACCCTGCGCACCGAGCCGGCCGGCAGCGGCGGCTTCGGCTACGACCCGATCCTGCAGCCGCTCGGCGAGAGCCGGACCTGCGCCGAGCTGAGCGCCGAGGAGAAGAACGCGATCAGTCACCGCGGCCAGGCGTTCCGCTCGCTCGCCCCGGTGGTCGCCGAACTGCTCGGCTGAGACGCCGCGTTGACAGACAAGGGGCCCGCCCGGAATGTTCCGGGCGGGCCCCTTGCCGTGGGGTGCGGCCTGAGGGACTCGAACCCTCACGAGATTGCTCTCACGGGCACCTAAAACCCGGGCGTCTGCCAATTCCGCCAAGACCGCAGGCAGCGACTTCCCCGTCATGCTACTTGTCCGTCACCTCGGCGTGCACCATCCTTTCGGGCGGCGTCCGGGCCGCCGGGGTGGCGTGCTGGGGGGAGCCGGTGGCGGCGGGGTGCGGACGGTTCGGCCTTTCTTGCCAAGTTGGTACAGACCTGTTGACGTGGGTGGTCCAGACCTTTTAAGTTCGGCGGAACTTCCCCCACATGTGCGTGCCCTCCCACAGGCATGCACGCGACACTCTCTCCCGGAGGACCGAGTGTTGATCCGACATGCGACGGCGCAGCGTCCCACCGCTGCCGGCCGTCAGAAGACCGGACGCAAGGTGGCATTCGCCGCCACCGCGGCGGCAGGGCTCGCGGGCCTGCTGATGGGCACGCTCGGCGTCGCGCCGTCCGCCGCCGCCGTCGACAACCAGGCCTGCCGCCCCGACGGCATGTACACCACGCCCGGCGTCGACGTCCCCTACTGCAACGTCTACGACACCAGCGGCCGCGAGCAGATGGGCGCCGACCACCAGCGCCGCGTCATCGGCTACTTCACCGGCTGGCGCACCGGCAAGGACGGCACGCCCGCCTACCTGGTGAACAACATCCCCTGGGACAAGGTCACCCACCTCAACTACGCGTTCGCGCACGTCGCCGGCGACAACACCCTCTCGGTGGGCACCGACAACGCGGACAACGCCGCCACCGGAATGACCTTCCCCGGCGTGGCCGGCGCGGAGCTGGACCCGTCGCTGCCCTACAAGGGCCACTTCAACCTGCTCAGCAAGTACAAGAAGCAGTACCCGGACGTCAAGACCATGGTCTCGGTGGGCGGTTGGGCCGAGACCGGCGGCTACTTCGACGACTCGGGCAAGCGGGTGGGCTCCGGCGGCTTCTACTCGATGACCGTCAACGCGGACGGGTCGGTCAACCAGGCCGGCATCAACACCTTCGCGGACTCCGCCGTCAACTTCATCAAGAAGTACGGCTTCAACGGCGTCGACCTCGACTACGAGTACCCGACCTCGATGAAGGACGCGGGCAACCCGCTCGACCACTCCCTCTCCAACGCCAAGCGCGCGTCCCTGATGAAGGGTTACGCGGCGCTGATGAAGACCATGCGCGAGAAGCTCGACCGGGCCTCCGCCGCCGACGGCAAGTACTACCTGCTGTCGGTCGCCGCCCCGTCCTCGGGCTACCTGCTGCGCGGCATGGAGACCTTCCAGGTCACCCAGTACCTGGACTACGTCAACATCATGTCGTACGACCTGCACGGCGCCTGGAACCAGTACGTCGGCCCGAACGCCGCGCTGTACGACGACGGCAACGACGGCGAGCTCAAGGCCGCCAACGTGTACGGCACTTCGCAGTACGGCGGGATCGGCTACCTGAACGGCGACTGGGCCGTCCACTACTTCCGCGGCGCGATGCCGGCCGGCCGGATCAACCTCGGCGTGCCGTACTACACCCGCGGCTTCCAGAACGTGCAGGGCGGCACCAACGGCCTGTGGGGCACCGCCTCCACCGCCAAGTGCCCGGCCGGCTCCGGCCTCACCACCTGCGGTGACGGCGCCGTCGGCATCGACAACATCTGGCACGACCTGGACGACAACGGAAAGGAGTCGCCGGCCGGCTCCAACCCGATGTGGCACGCCAAGAACCTGGAGAACGGCGTCGTCCCGGACTACCTGGGCAAGTACGGCGTCACCGACACCGCGCTGAACGGCAGCTACACCCGCAACTACAGCTCCGCACTGGCCTCCCCGTGGCTGTGGAACGCCAACAAGAAGGTGTTCCTGTCCACCGAGGACGACCAGTCCATCGCCGCCAAGGCCGACTACGTGGTCAACCAGGGCGTCGGCGGCGCGATGATCTGGGAACTCGCGGGCGACTACAAGTGGGACGCCACCGCCAACGGCGGCAAGGGCGAGTACGTCCAGGGCAACACCATGACCTCGCTGCTGTACGACAAGTTCAAGTCGGCCTCGGCGTACGGCGCGACCCGCTCCACCATCCCGCTGCCGCAGCAGACCCTGCCGATCGACGTGTCGTTCACCAACTTCGCGCTGGGTGACAACAACTACCCGATCAACCCGAAGATCCACATCGTCAACAACTCGACCGTCACCCTGCCGGGGGGCACCGAGTTCCAGTTCGACTACTCGAACTCCGCGCCCGGCAACGCCGCCGACCAGTCCGGCTTCGGCTCCAAGGTCATCCGGGCCGACCACGCCGGGAACAACATCGGCGGCCTGAAGGGCACCTACAACCGGGTCTCGCTGAAGCTGCCGACCTGGCAGTCGCTGGCGCCCGGCGCCTCGGTGGACGTCGCGTTCGTCTACTACCTGCCGGTCTCCACCCCCGCCAACTGGACCGTCAACGTCGGCGGCACGCTGTACGGCATCGCCGGGGACTACACCCGCGGGGCCACGGCGGGCACCGGCTCGCCGTCGCCCAGCACCTCCGCCTCCGCCTCGGCGTCGGCCTCTGCTTCGCCCTCGCAGTCGGCCTCGCCGTCCGCGTCGCCCTCGCAGTCGGCCTCGCCGTCGGCGTCCGCCGGCAGCTGCTCGGGTGCGCCGAGCTGGAACGCCGGAACCACCTACGCCACCGTCACCAAGGTGTCGTGGAAGGGCCACTACTACCAGAACAAGTGGTGGACCGCGGGCGAGGACCCCTCGCTGAGCGGCGCCTGGGGCGTCTGGACGGACCTCGGGGCCTGCTGATCCCGAACCCATGAACGGCGGTGGCGGTCGACCCGGTCGGGGGGTCGGCCGCCACCGCTGCCGTGCTGCCGGGTGCGGCTACTGGCCGACCTTCAGGTCCTTCAGCAGCTTCGCGACATGGCCGGTGGCCCGGACGTTGTACAGCGCCCGCTCGACCTTGCCCTGCTCGTCCACGATCACCGTGGAGCGGATCACGCCCTGGTAGGTGCGGCCGTAGTTCATCTTCTCGCCGTACGCGCCGTACGCCTCCAGCACCTTGTGCTCCGGGTCGGACAGCAGCGTCACCTTCAGGTGCTTTGTCTCACGGAACTTGCCGAGCTTCTCCGGCTTGTCCGGCGAGATGCCGATCACGTCGTAGCCCGCGCCCGCGAAGACCTCCAGGTTGTCCGTGAAGTCGCAGGCCTGCTTGGTGCAGCCCGGGGTCAGCGCCGCCGGGTAGAAGTAGACGATCACCTTGCGGCCCAGGTGGTCGGCCAGCGACACCTCGTTGCCGTCGGCGTCGGGCAGGGTGAAGGCGGGGGCGGTGTCGCCCGCCTGCAGGCGCTCGCTCACGATGGTGCTTCTCTCCTCCGGTCCAGGACAGGGTGGTGCTGCCAGCCAACCTACCTCCGTTGGTGGGTGGCGCTGCGCGAGCGCGACGGCGAGCTGACAGACTGTCGGTGCAGAGACGTACCTAGCGGTAACAGAGATGGGGTGGCCCCAGTGGCAGCGAGCAGCAAGGACACGTCGGCACCGCGCACGACGGCCCAGATCGAGGCGGACATCGCCGGGACCAGGGACAGGCTCGCCGCGACTCTCGACGAGCTCGCCATGCGCGTGCACCCGGCGACCGTCGCCGCCCAGACCAAGGCCAGGCTGCGCGCCACGGTCGAGCAGAAGGCCGGCAAGGCGTACGTCGCCGCGAGCGGTGCCGTCGAGCAGGTCAAGTCCAAGTTCGTCGACGAGGACGGGCGGCCGCGGCCCGAGCGGATCGTGCCCGCGGCGCTGGTCGGCGTCGGCGTGGTGCTGCTCATCGCGTCCGCGAAGCGGCGGCGCAAGGGCTGAAACGCTCTTCGCGGACGGCGGAGCCCCGGGGCGGGTGCCCGGGGCTCCGCCGTTTCCCGTGTCCGGTACCGTCGGGGCGTGAGTGAGAACGACACGCAGAGCAGACACGACCGGCTCGGGGAGAAGCTTCCGATTCGGATGCTGCACGACCGGGTCCTCGTCAAGACCGAGACCGGCGAGGGCGAACGCCGCTCCACCGGCGGCATCCTGATCCCGGCCACCGCCGAACTGTCCCGCCGCTGCACCTGGGCCGAAGCGGTGGCCGTCGGCCAGAGCGTCCGCTCCGTGGAACCCGGCGACCGGGTGCTCTACGACCCGGAGGACAAGCTGGAGGTGGAGGTCCGCGGCGCGACATATGTTCTGCTCCGGGAACGCGACCTGCACGCAGTGGCGGCGGGGCGTTTCGGCGACCTGGAGGGCTCGACGGGGCTGTACCTGTAGGGGTACGAAACCAGGGTGAGCACACTCAGGGGCGCGGGGAACTGCGCGCAGCGGAAGGCACCCCACCGCAAGATCGCGACGCGGGCAATGACTTGCCTTTGATCGCGACCTGGCCGGCGGTGCATGGCCCCTCCGCTCGCGCGAGCCTCCCCGCGCCCCTGAATTCCGTACCCCTGCGGCCCTCCCGGTTGTACGCTCGCTGGTTTCGCACCCATCTGCGTTCGCGTAACAAGGAGACAGTGCATGGCCGGGGTCCACTCAGCCGTCGCCCGAGGCGCGTTTCGGCGGTACTCGACGTACCGGGCCGCGACGGTGGCCGGGGTGGTGACCAATTCCGTCTTCGGGGGGATCCTCGCGTCGGCGATGCTCGCGTTGTGGCGTGCGCGGCCGGGGTTGGGTGGGTATGACGCGCGGCAGGCGGTGACGTACGTCTGGATCAGCCAGGCGCTGTTGGTGACGGTCGCGGTGTGGGGCGGCGGGTTCCAGGACGATGTGCAGGCGCGGTTCCGGAGCGGGGACATCGCGATCGACCTGTACCGGCCGGTGGACTTCCAGGGGTGGTGGCTGGCGACGGACCTGGGACGGGCGGGGTTCCAGCTGATCACCCGGGGCGCGGTGCCGCTCGTGCTGGGGGCGCTGGTGTTCGAACTTGCGCTGCCGTCGCGGCTGTTGGTGTGGGCGGAGTTCCTGCTGGCGGTGGTGCTGGCCGTGGTGGTGAGCTTCGGGGTGCGGTTCCTGGTGTCGTTGGCCGGGTTCTGGATGCACGACTCGGAGGGGGTGCGGGCGGCGGTGATGGTGGTGTCGATGTTCTTCTCCGGGACGCTGCTGCCGCTGGCCCTGTTCCCGGGCGTGCTGGGGGAGTTGGCCCGGGTGCTGCCGTTCTCGGCGATGGTGCAGCTGCCGGCCGACGTGCTGCTGCAACGACGTACCGGGCACAGTCTGCTGACCCTGTACGGGTTCCAACTGGCCTGGGCGGCAGCCCTGTTGGGGGCGGGCCGGGTGGTGCAGGCGCTGGCGGTGCGCAAGGTGGTGGTGCAGGGTGGTTGAGAGCGAGTCGCTCGCCGCCCGGGTGGGATGGGCGGTGCGTTCGTGGTGGCTGATCGCCGCGATGTGGGGCCGGTCGGGGCTGACGTACCGGACGTCGTTCGTGCTGAGCCTGGCCGCGAACATCCTGATTACGTTCCTGGACTTCGTGGTGCTGATCCTGATGTTCCGGCACACCGGCCGGCTGGCGGGCTGGACGCTCGCGGAGACCGGGTTCCTGTACGGGACGAGTGCGGTGGCGCTCGGCGCGGCCAACTTCCTGGTCGGCTCGGTGAGCGCTCTGGGCGAGCGGGTGCGTTCCGGGGCGCTGGACACCATGCTGATCCGGCCCGCCCCCGCGCTGGCCCAACTCGCGGCCGAGCGCTTCTCGTTGCGGAGACTGGGCCGTCTGGTGCAGGCCTTCGCGGTGCTCGGCTGGTCGCTCACCGCGCTGGACGTGCGGTGGACCTGGGACCGGGTGCTGATGGTGCCCGGTCTGCTGCTGTGCGGCACGGTGATCTTCTGCGCGGTCTTCGTCGGCTGCTCCTGCGTGCAGTTCTGGTGGGGCGACGCCGCCGAACTGCAGAACTCCGTCACCTACGGCGGCGGCACGCTGCTGCGGTACCCGCCGGCGGTGTTCGCCAAGGAGGTCGTCGCGGGCACCGTCTTCGGGGTGCCGCTGGCGTTCGTCAACTGGCTGCCCGCGCTGCACATCCTGGGCCGGCCCGACCCGCTCGGGCTGCCCGTCGGGTTCCGGTTCGCCTCGCCGCTCGCGGCCGCGCTGTGCGTGCTGGCGGCGGCGCTGACCTGGCGGGCCGGGCTGCGCGCCTACCGCTCCACCGGAAGCTGAGAGAGGGAGAAGAGCGTGGCGGTGATCGAGGTCGAGGACGTCCGGCGGACATTCACCGTCCGGGCCAGGAGCGGCCGCCTGCGGCGCGAGAAGCGCGAGGTGCGGGCCGTGGACGGGCTGACCTTCCAGGTCGAGGAAGGGGAGTGCGTCGGCTGCATCGGGCCGAACGGGGCCGGCAAGTCGACGACGGTGAAGATGCTCACCGGCATCCTGGTGCCCAGCGGCGGGCGGCTGCGGGTCGCCGGGGTCGATCCGGCCGCCAGGCGGGCCGCGATGGCCCGGCGGATCGGCGTGGTGTTCGGCCAGCGCACCACCCTGTGGTGGGACCTGCCGCTGCGCGACAGCTACGAGCTGGCCCGCAGGATCTACCGGATCCCCGACGCCCGCTACCGGGCCAACCTCGACCGGTGCGTCGAACTGCTCGACCTGGGTGGCCTGTTGGACACCCCCGTGCGGCAGCTCTCGCTCGGCCAGCGGATGCGCGGAGACCTCGCCGCCGCCCTGCTGCACGACCCGAGCGTGCTGTACCTGGACGAGCCGACCATCGGACTCGACGTGATCAGCAAGACCAAGGTCCGCGAGTTCCTCCGCGAGATCAACCGGGAGCAGCGCACCACCGTGCTGCTCACCACCCACGACCTCACCGACATCGAGCAGCTGTGCGGCCGGGTGATGGTGATCGACCACGGCCGGCTGGTGCTGGACGGCCCGCTGGAGGAGCTGCACGCGGCCGGCGAGAGCGAACGCACCCTGGTGGTCGACCTGGCCGCCCCGCACCCACCGATCGACCTGCCCGGGGTGCGCACCGTCAAGGTCGAGGGCCCCCGGCAGTGGCTGGCGTTCCCGGCCCGGCAGAGCGCCGCCCCGCTGGTCGCCGCCGTCGCCGAGCGCTACCCGCTGGTCGACCTGTCGGTGCGCGAACCCGCCATCGAGGACGTGATCGCCCGGATCTACGCCGGCGCCGCCACCGAACCCGCCGTCTGAGCCGCTCACCCGAACGGGTGGGGGAGGTGACCGAACGGCCGGTGCGGGAGTTGGCATTCTCGTGACCGAGCCCGAACCGGACGTCAGTGTGGTGATCGCCGTCCACGACACCATGCCGTACCTCACCGACTGCCTGAACTCGCTGGCCGAACAGACCATCGGGGCGGCCCGGATGGAAATCGTCGCCGTCGACGACGGGTCGAGCGACGGCAGCACCGAGGAACTCGCCCGGTTCGCCGCCACCCACCCCGGGCTGCTGCGCACCGTGCGGCAGCCCGCGTCCGGCGGCCCCGCCAAACCCACCAACCGCGGCACCGACCTGGCCCGCGGCCGCTACCTGATGTACCTCGGCGCCGACGACTGGCTCGGCCCCGAGGCACTGGAGCGGATGGTCGACACCGCCGACCGCTGGCAGTCCGACGTGCTGATCCCCAAGCTCGTCGGCGAGAACGGCCGGATCGTCCCGCAGGGCATCTTCGAGCGCACCGCCGAACACGTCGGCTTCACCGACTCCGCGCTCGCCTGGGCGCTCGCCGACACCAAGATGTTCCGCCGCTCCCTGGTGCTCAGCCACGGCCTGCGCCGCCGCGAGGACCTGCCGGTCTGCTCCGACCAGCCATTCACCCTCGGCGCACTGCTGAACGCCCGCAAGGTGTCCGTGCTCGCCGACTACGACTACTACCACCTGGTGCTGCGGCAGGACCGCTCCAACGTCACCCACCGCGCCGGGCCGATCGACCGGCTGCGCGCCATGGACGCCGTCCAGGAGGTGCTGGAACGGGGCACCCGCCCCGGGCCGGTCCGCGACGCCGTCCGGGAACGCTACTTCAGCTGGGACGTCCCACAGGTGCTGCAGGAACAGTTCCTCGCCGAACCGCCCGCCATGCAGCGGCGCATCCTCGGCGAGATCGGCCGGCTGCTCGACCGGCACTGCCCGCCCGCCGTGTTCGGCGCCGTGCCGGTGCCCGCCCGGCTGCGCCTCGCGCTCGCCCGGCGCGGCGAACTCGCCACCCTGTGCGAACTGATCGACTGGGAACGGCAGTACGGCCCCGCCCCCGTCGAGCGCCGCGGCGGCCGGCTGTACGCCCGCTACCCGATGTACCGCGACCGGCGGCTCGGCCTGCCCGACACGCTGTTCGACGCCGGCCGCGCCCCCGGCCCCAGCGGCTGGCGGCGACTCGTCCCCGCCCCCGCCCGCCGTGCGCTGCGCCGCGCCCGCCGGGCCTGGCGCGGCCGCCCCGGAACGCTGCGGGCCGCCCGATGACGCGGCCGCGGACCCCCTCGCCGAGCCCCGAAGGTGACCGAGTGACGGCACTGCACATCTGCGTGGTCGGACTGGGCAAGATCGGCCTGCCGCTGGCCGTCCAGTTCGCCACCAAGGGACACCGGGTCACCGGCGCCGACATCGCCCCCGCGGTGGTCGCCGCCGTCACCGCCGGGCGCCCGCCGTTCCCCCGCGAGGCCCGCCTCGGCGAACTGCTCGCCGAGACCGTCGCCGCCGGCCGGCTGCACGCCACCACCGACACCGCCGCCGCCACCGCCGCGGCCGACGCCGTGGTGATCGTCGTCCCGCTGCTCACCGACGCCGAGGGCCGACCCGACTTCGCGCTGCTGGACGCCGCCACCGACGCGGTCGCCGCCGGGCTGCGGCCCGGCACGCTGATCAGCTACGAGACCACGCTGCCGGTGGGCACCGTGCGCGGCCGGTTCGCCCGGCGGCTGGAGGCCGGCTCCGGGCTGACCGCCGGCCGGGACTTCGCCCTGGTGTTCAGCCCCGAACGGGTCCGCACCGGGCGGGTCTTCGCCGACCTGCGGCGCTACCCCAAGCTGGTCGGCGGCATCGACGAGGAGTCCACCCGGCGCGGCGTCGCGTTCTACCGGGCGGTGCTGGACTTCGACCCGCGCCCCGACCTGCCGCGCGGCAACGGCGTGTGGGCACTGAGCGGGGCGGAGGCCGCCGAGTTCTCGAAGCTCGCCGAGACCACCTACCGGGACGTCAACATCGCGCTGGTCAACCAGTTCGCCCGGCTCGCGGACCGGGTCGGCGTCGACCTCGTCGAGGTGATCGACGCCTGCAACTCGCAGCCCTACAGCCACTTGCACCGCCCCGGCATCGCGGTGGGCGGGCACTGCATCCCGGTCTACCCGCGGCTGTACCTGTGGAACGACCCGGAGGCGACCGTGGTGCGCGCCGCCCGGGAGGCCAACGAGCAGGTCCCGGCGTACGCGGTCGGCCTGCTGGCGGGGGCGCTCGGCCCGCTGGACGGCGTCGCCGTCACCGTGCTCGGCGCGTCCTACCGGGGCGGCGTCAAGGAGACCGCCGTCTCCGGGGTGTTCCCGCTGGTCGAGGCGCTGCGGGCGGCCGGCGCCGTGGTCGGCGTCAGCGACCCGCTGTACACGCCGGAGGAACTCGCCGCGCTCGGTCTGCCGCCCGACGAGGGCAAGCCCGCCGCCGCCCTGGTCGTGCAGGCCGACCATCCCGAGTACCGCGACCTCGGCGCCGTCGACTTCCCGGGCGTGCGGGTACTGCTCGACGGCCGGCGGGTCACCGACCCGGCCCGCTGGGCGGGCGTGCGGCGGATCGTCCTCGGCGGAGGCGGGGGCGGAGGCGCAGGCGGAGGCGGCGCGGCCTGACGGCCCGGGCGGATTCGCGGGGCGGCGATCGCTTCGCGCGACTCGTGTGCCAGGCTGACGGGGTGAGTGTGGACGAGACGGCACCCCCCGGAGTCAGCTTCACCGCCGCCGACGAGGCCAAGCGGCAGGGCGTACGGCGGATGAAGACCATCGCCACCGGCCTGCTCGGCCTGGCCACGGTGGTCTTCGCGCTCGCCACCTGGGCGGGCGCCGCCGGCGCGGGCAGCTGGGCCGGCTACGTGGCGGCCGCCGCCGAGGCCGGCATGGTCGGTGCGCTCGCCGACTGGTTCGCCGTCACCGCGCTGTTCCGCCGCCCGTTCGGGCTGCCGATCCCGCACACCGCGATCATCCCCACCAAGAAGGACGCGTTCGGGCGTTCGCTCGGCGACTTCGTCGGCGACAACTTCCTGTCCCCGACGGTGGTCCGGTCCCGGCTCGGCCGGATCGGGGTGGCCCGGCGGCTCGGCGAGTGGCTGTCCGCGCCCGGCAGCGCCGAACGCGTCACCCACGAGGCCGCCGCAGCGCTGCGCGGCGTCCTCGCGGTGCTGCGCGACGAGGACGTGCAGGCCGTGGTTGCCGAGGCGATCACCCGGCGGGCCGCCGCCACCTCGGTCGCCGAACCCGCCGGCCGGCTGCTCGGCAAGATCGTCGCCGACGGCGGCCACAAGGGCGTGGTCGACCTGGTCGCGGTGCGGGCCCGCGACTGGCTGGTCGAGCACCACCTCGACGTGGTCTCCCGGGTCACCGCCAAAACCCCCGGCTGGACGCCCAAGTTCATCGACCACCAGGTCGGCGAGCGGGTCTACAAGGAACTGCTGCGCTTCGTCACCGACGTCCGCGACGACCCGGAACACCCCGCGCGCGGCGCCCTCGACAACTTCCTCGCCGACTTCGCGCAGGAACTCCAGCACGACCCGGAGACCATCGCCCGGGTCGAACGCGCCAAGTCCGACCTGCTGGCCCGCCCCGAGGTGCAGGACCTGATCGCCTCCTCCTGGTCGGCGGTGCGCACCCTGGTGATGAGCGCCGCCGAGGACCAGGACAGCGAACTGCGCCGCCGGATCACCGTCGCCCTGCGCTCGCTCGGCCGCCGGCTCGCCACGGACGCCAAACTCCAGGCGAAGACCGACGGTTGGCTGCTGGACGCCGCCGAGTACGTGGTCTCCACCTACCGGCAGGAGATCACCTCGCTGATCTCCGACACCGTGGCCGGCTGGGACGCCGACGACGCCTCCCGCAAGATCGAGGCCAACGTCGGCCGTGACCTGCAGTTCATCCGGATCAACGGCACCGTGGTCGGCGCGCTGGCGGGCCTGCTCATCCACACCGTCAGTACTGCGCTGGGTGGTTGACGAACCGTCCGGTCCGCCCCCGGCGGGTGCGTGTCCGAGCCGTTCGGTAGGGTGATCGACCGATCGGGCACGGCCAGGGGGGTCGAGGCCTTGTATTCCATGGGGGAATTGACTGTGAAGACGGTTCACGCACGCACGCTCGGACTGCGCATCGCCGCACTGGCGGCGGCCGGCCTGGTGCTGACGGCCTGCAACGAGGACGACCTGGACACCGGGGCGACCGGCCAGACCTCGCCCTCCGCATCGGCGCCGGCCTCGGCGTCCGCCGGCAGCAAGGTCAAGGACCCGGCGAAGCCCAGCGCCCGTTCGAGCAACTCCGCCCCGGCCGGCAACGCCGCCGCCGCGCAGGCGAAGACCAACAAGCTCGCGCTGACCCCGGCCGACTGGGGCGCCGGCTTCGAGAGCAACGCGGAGGACGACACCGCCATCACCGACTTCACGATGGACAAGTCCTGCGTGTACAAGGACTCCGGGACGGTCAAGTCGCTCGTCGCCTACACCGGCCGCTTCGTGAAGGCGCCGCGGCCCGACGGCGATGAGGTCCAGGGCACCAGCATCGCCTCGGAGTTCACCAGCGCCGATGTCGCGCACCAGAACATGCTGGAGCAGGCGGCCAACATGCGGCGCTGCGCCAACTACAAGGACGCGGACGGCAACTCGTTCATCTCCGTGCACGACATCGAGTCGCCCAAGGTGGCGGGGGCCGACGAGGTGTACTCGGAGGAGGGCCTGGCCGTGTACCGCACGACCGACGGCGGCAAGACCGAAGAGCGGCCGTTCTCCCGCATCGTCGCGCGCAAGGGCTCGGTCACGGTGTCGGTGCTCGTCGACCTCACCCCGAAGCAGCAGGTCTTCGAGGGCCGCGCCCAGGTCCGGGCGCTGCTGCAGAAGGCGACCGCCAAGTGGTGACACCGCCGTTCGCGGCAGCGGGTTAGCATGCGAGGTCTGTCCGGATCCGGGTGAGAAGACGGGAGCGTGCCGTGGCCGAGGGAGTTCAGCGGAACCAGGGGATCGAGGCGTTCATCGCCGGAATGCCGAAGGCGGAACTGCACGTGCACCACGTCGGCTCGGCCTCACCGCGGGTGGTCGCCGAGCTCGCCGCCCGGCACGCCGGGCACACCGAGGTTCCGGCGGACCCGGCGGCGCTCGCGGAGTACTTCACCTTCACCGACTTCGCGCACTTCATCGAGGTGTACCTGAGCGTCGTCGACCTGATCCGGGACGCCGAGGACGTCCGCTCCCTCACCTACGGCGTCGCCGAGGACATGGCCCGGCAGAACATCCGCTACGCCGAACTGACCGTCACGCCCTACTCGTCGGTCCGCCGCGGCATCCCCGACGTCGCCTTCATGGAGGCGATCGAGGACGCCCGGCTGGCCGCCGAGAAGGAACTCGGCGTCGTCCTGCGCTGGTGCTTCGACATCCCCGGCGAGGCCGGGCTGACCTCCGCCGAGGAGACCGCCCGCCTCGCCCTCGACCTGGCGCCCGCCGGACTGGTCTCCTTCGGCCTCGGCGGCCCCGAGATCGGCGTGCCGCGCCCGCAGTTCAAGCCGTACTTCGACCGGGCCCGGGCGGCCGGCCTGCACAGCGTGCCGCACGCCGGCGAGTCCACCGGGCCGGAGACGGTCTGGGACGCGATCCGGGAGCTCGGCGCGGAGCGCATCGGCCACGGCACCCAGTCGGTCAAGGACCCGGCCCTGCTCGACCACCTCGGCGAGCACCGGATCCCGTTGGAGGTCTGCCCGACCTCCAACCTGGCCACCCGGGTGGTCGAGCGGATCGAGGACCACCCGATCCGACAGATGGTCGACGCCGGGCTGCTCGTCACCGTCAACAGCGACGACCCGCCGATGTTCGGCACCGACCTGAACACCGAGTACGCGGTCGCCGCGAAGCTGCTCGACCTCGACCGGGCCGGGATCGCGGCGCTCGCCCGCAACGCGGTGGAAGCCTCCTTCCTGGACGCCGCGGGCAAGCGGCGGCTGACCGGCGAGATCGACGCCTACTTGGCGGGCTGGGGCACCACGGCCTGAGAGCCGCGTGCCGGACGGGCGGTCGGGCGGGTGAGGTACCAGCGCTCGGCCGCCGTCCACGCCGTGCTGGTCAGCAGGTGGATGCCACCGGCCAGCGGCAGCAGCAGCGCGAACAGCGGGGTGCCGAACGCCAGCCGGCGCAGGAACCCGAGCCCGGCGGGGGCCGGGGCCTGCTTGGCGCGGCGGACGTTCCACCAGGCCATGACGGGAGTTGACGGCAGTGGTGGCTTGCTCGCGCAGGTCTCCCGAGCCCCTGGCGGAGCACGGGACTTCCGAGCCCCTGGCGGGGCGCGGTGGTTCCGTGCCCCGAGGGCATGGCAGAGCGCCGGGAACGCGAGAGCGGTAAAGCGAGAACTGCCCCTCAGGCGGCGGCCGCCAGGCGCCTGCCCGGGGCTCGGGGGCGGGGGCGGCCGGGGGCGGCGGGGTCGCGCGGGGGGAGGTAGGCCGTGCGGTAGGCGCGGCGGCGGAGGGCCGCGGCGTGGACGGCGGCCGGGGTTCCGGCGACGGGGAGGCGGGCCGAGGTGAGGGCCAGGGTGACGGCACAGGCCAGCACGAGGAGAGCGGCCGTGGTGACGGCGCCGGGGCCGGTCGGCAGGTCTCCGGTGAGGACCCGGAACAGCGCGAGCAGGAGGGGAGCGACGAGCACGGTGTGCACCTCCTTCGATCGGGTCCGACGCCGATGCTACGTCACCGGCGGGACAGAGCACGGAAGTTGGCCCGTCCCGCCGGTGACGGCAGTGGGTCAGGGAAGGCGGACGACGCTCGCCGTGGCGGCGGAGGCGCGGGCGGCCTCCAGGACGGCGAGGGTGGCGACGGCGTCCCAGGGATCGACCGGCGGCGGGGTGCGGTCGGTGAGCGAGGCCGCGATGCCCGCGTAGAAGGCGGGGTAGTCGCCGGGGTCGGTGGCGACGGTCTCGGCGTTGCCGTCACTGCCGAGCAGGCCGTACGCGGCCGGGTCGTCGTCGCCCCAGTGGCTGTCCGGGCCGGGGCGGCGGCCGGCCCGCAGCGCGGCCTCCTGCGGGTCCATGCCGAACTTCACGTAGCCGGCGCTGTCGCCGAGGACCCGCAGCCGGGGCCCGGCGAGCGGGGCGAGGGCGCTGGTCCACAGGTGGGAGCGGACGCCGCCAGTGTGGGTGAGGGCGAGGAAGGCGTCGTCGTCGACCACCGCGCCGTCCCGGCGGACGTCGATCTCGGCGTACACCGTCTCGACCGGCCCGAACAGGGCGAGGGCCTGGTCGACCAGGTGACTGCCCAGGTCGTACAGGGTGCCGCCGACCTCGGCGGGGTCGGCGAGCTCGCGCCAGCCGGGCTTGGGCTTGGGGCGGAAACGTTCGAAGCGGGACTCGAAGCGGTGCACCCGGCCGAGCCGGCCCTCCTCGATCAGGCGGGCGGCGGTGCGGAAGTCGCCGTCCCAGCGGCGGTTCTGGAACACCGACAGCAGCAGGCCGGACTTCTCGGCGAACTCGCACAGGTCGCGGGCCTCGGCGCTGGTCGCGGCGAGCGGCTTGTCGACGACGGTGGCCAGGCCGGCCAGCAGGGCGGTGCGAGCGAGCGGCACGTGGGTGCGGTTGGGGGAGGCGATCACCACCAGGTCGAAGCTGTCGGCGTTCTCGAACAGCTGCTCAGGGGTGTCGAGGGCGCGGGCGCCGGGGTGTTCGCGGTTCAGCTGGGCGCGGCGGTCGGGGTTGGCGGTGACCACCGCCTCCAGCCGGAGCCCGGGGGTGGTGGCGATCAGCGGGGCGTGGAACGCCGAGCCGGCCAGGCCGTAGCCGATCAGGCCGACGCGGAAAGGGGCGGGGGGCGTGCTCATGACCCCCACTCAATCATCCCCGTCCCCCGGAGCGACGGAGGCCGTCCGCTCCGCCCGGCCCGGCCGGGACGGCCCGGTGCCGCAGCGGCGCACGGTGGCGGCGGCCGCGCCGGTGAGCAGCAGCACCGAGCCGAGCGACAGCAGCACGCCGTCGGCGGCGCCCCCGTCCGCGAGGGCGGCGGCGGTCCCGGTCGCCGCAGCGGGCGCGGCGGCGCCGCCACCGAGCAGGGCGGCGGCCAGCAGGACGGCGGTGCGGCGGAGCGGGGCCACGGGCGGGCTCCTTGCGTCGTGCGGAGGATGTGTCCGGGACGCTAGCCGTACAGCGATAGGCAGTTGACGTTACGTCAGTTCCGTTAGGTGCCACTTAAGGCTGTCTTGAGGCGGCCCCGGTGCCCAGCTGTGCGGCCGGGGTCAGGCGTTCTTCTGGCGCGCGTAGTGGCGCCGGGTCTTCGCCCGGTTTCCGCAGCCGGCCGTCGAGCACCAGGGCCGGGTGCCGTTCTCGGAGACGTCGCAGAAGCGCAGGACGCACTCCGGGTTGCCGCACACCCGGATCCGGTCGGGGCGCTGACCATCGGGCGGGCGGCACGGCCGGCGTCGTACCGCTCCGCCCTCGGGGAACGCCTGACCGCTCGCGCGGTGTGAGCTTCGTCAGATCAGCTCGACCAGGTCCGCGATGGACTCCACCACCCGGGTCGGGCGGTACGGGAAGCGGTCCACGTCGGCGGCCTGGGTGAGGCCGGTCAGCACCAGGAAGGTCGACATGCCGGCCTCCATGCCGGAGACGATGTCGGTGTCCATCCGGTCGCCGATCATCGCGCTGTTCTCCGAGTGCGCGCCGATCGCGTTCAGACCGGCCCGCATCATCAGCGGGTTCGGCTTGCCGACGAAGTACGGCTCCACGCCGGTGGCCTTGGTGATCAGCGCCGCGACCGCGCCGGTCGCGGGCAGCGCGCCCTCGGCGGACGGGCCGGTCTCGTCCGGGTTGGTGGCGATGAACCTGGCGCCCGCGTCGATCAGCCGGACCGCCTTGGTCATCGCCTCGAACGAGTAGGTGCGGGTCTCGCCGAGCACCACGAAGTCCGGGTCGCTGTCGGTCAGCACATAGCCGACGTCGTGCAGCGCGGTGGTCAGACCGGCCTCGCCGATCACGTACGCGGTGCCCTCCGGGCGCTGGTCGGCGAGGAACTTCGCGGTGGCCAACGCGGACGTCCAGATGTGCTCGGCCGGCACGTCCAGGCCCATCCGGGACAGCCGGGCGTGCAGGTCGCGCTGGGTGTAGATGGAGTTGTTGGTGAGCACCAGGAAGGGCTTTCCGGACTCACGCAGCCGCTTGATGAAGGCGTCGGCCCCCGGGATCGGCACGCCCTCGTGGATGAGGACTCCGTCCATGTCGGTCAGCCAGGTATCGATGGGCTTGCGGTCTGCCACGGTGGGTCACTCCTAGGTCTTGCGACGGTCGAACGATCAATGTGCATCGCTCCGACCGGACACCCGCTGGCCGGCCGGGCGCCACAGGCTGCCCCAACGCCGCTCAGCCTAGTGCGCCCCACCGGCCGACCACAGGGGCGGCCTTCCCCCTCAGCCCGCGTACGGGTTCCCACCCCCGGGCGGGGGCTGCTGGCCGTAGGGCGGCTGCTGACCGTAAGGCGGCTGACCGTACGGCGGCTGACCGTACGTCTGCTGCGGCTGACCGTAGGGCGGCTGCTGGGGGGCGGCTTGGCCGTAGGGCGGCTGCGGCTGGCCCGGGAGCGGCATGGGGGGCATGGGCGGCACCGGGCCCGCGGCCGAGGTGCGGCGGCTGCGGAGCAGGATCGCCGCCACCACGAGCAGCAGCACCACGCCGGCCACCCCGCCGCCGATCAGCAGGGGCGTGTTGTTCGTCTTCGAGGAGGTGTCGGCGGTGGCGGACGGCTGCGACCCTGTCGAGTCCTGCCCCTGCGGGGAGTCGGCGGGCGCACTAGCGGTGCCGCTCGGCTGCGCCGCGCCGCTCGACTTCCCGGGGGCGGGCGAGGACCCAGCTGCGGCGGGCAGCGGGCTGACGTTCGCCGGGCCCGGGTCGCCGGGGTCGGTCAGTGCGATCCGCGGCCGGACGATGCCGTAGCCGAGGTAGTCGCTGCGCTCCTTCGGGTTGCTCGCGGTGTTGATCAGCACCCGCAGCACCTGGTTGCCCGACCAGTCCGGGTGCGCGGACCAGATCAGCGCGGCCGAGGCGGAGGCCAGCGCGGTGGCGCCGGAGGTGCCGTGGCCCTTGCAGTAGCCCGACGAGCCGGTGCATGCCTCGTACAGGTCCTGGCCCGGCGCGGCGAGTGTGACCTGCGGGCCGTGCTCCGACTCCGCCGTGACCTTTCCGTCCTGGTCGGTGGCGCCCACGCCGACCACGCCGCTCATCGAGGCGGGGTACTCCAGGCGGTTGTCGGTGTTGCCGGTGTTGCCGACTGCGGCGAACAGCAGGACGCCCCGGGAGACGGCATGGTCGACCGCAGCCCGGAGTTTGGCGATGTCGGCGGGCTGCACCGCAGTCACGGGGACGCCCAGTGACATGTTGACGATCTTCGCGTTGTGGTCGGCCGCGTAGGTGATCGCTCGGGAGACCTGGTCCATGAGCGCGCTGTCGTGGCCCCCGCCCGTCTCGCCGTCGACCTTGATCGGGAGGATCTTCGCACCGGGCGCGAGGCCGTACGCGCCCTTGCCGCCCAAACCCTTGCCGGTGCCGGCGATGGTGCTGGCCATTTCCGTCCCGTGGCCACTGCTGGGGGAGAGTTCCCCGCCGGACTGGGTGCTGAAATCCGTTCCGGTCACCAACTGCCCGGCCAGGTCGGGTGCGTCGGCCTTCACGCCGGAGTCGATCAGGGCCACGGTGATCCCGGATCCGGTGGTGGTCCGCCACATCTCCTCGGCGCGCATCACGTCCAGGTGCCACTGCTGTGCGCGGATCGAGTCCACCGCGAGCGCGGGCTCCGTCGTCCACCCCCACAGGACGCCGACGACCGCTGCCGCCGCGGCAAGCCGCCGCCCCTGTCCTGCCCCGCCCGTTCGCCGCATCACACGCTCCTCGCACGCCGTCATGTCTGCCGGGTGTCGTTCCCCGATCGCACGGTGCTGCCCGGCCGCAGGAGAAGTGGCTCCTGCGGCCGGGCAGCCGATGCGGTCCTACTCGATCACATTCGGGTTGACCGGACCCATGCCGGACGTCCAGGTGTCCTCGTCCTCGGTCAGGTAGTCGGGACGCTTGCCCTGCGGCTTGCCCTTGCGGCTCGCACCGCCGTGGCCGCCGCCGAACCCGCCCTGACCGGCCCGCCCGTCGGCGCCCCGTTCGGCGCGGCCGCGCAGCCCGGTGCCGCCCGGTGTGACTTCGCGGCCCGAGGCCGACCCGCGTTGTCCGCCGATGGTGCCGCCGGCCCGGCCGACCAGCCCGCTGCCGCGTGCTGCGCCGCCGCCGGCCCCGCCACGGGCACCGCCGGCGCCCATGCCGCCGGCACCCATGCCGCCCATGCCCGGGGCGCCCGCGCGTCCCGCCTGGCCGGCCTGTCCCGCGCCGCCGGACGTCGCGGTGGTGCCGCCGGCCCGGTTGCCCGCACCCGTGGCGCCACCGGTGCCCGGGGCGCCGCCGCCGGTCCGGCCGGTGCCGCTCGCTCCGCCACCGCCCAGGCCGCCACCGATCGGGCCACCGCCGATCGGGCCGCCCGGGTAGCCGCCACCGCGCCCACTGCCGGAGGAGCCGCCGCCCGTGTCGCCGAGGCCGCCCCCGCCGATACCGCCACCACCGGTACCGCCGCCATGGCCCGGAACCGTCGGGTTCGGGGAGGTCGGGGCGGGCGGCGGCGTGTGGTCGATGCGGGTACCCGGATCCTGGCCCGGAGGCAGGGGAGTCGGCGGATGCGGGGGGTTCGGGGCCGGCGGCTGCGGCGGATGCGGTAGCGGCGGCGGTACGGGTGTCGGTGGCTGCGGCGGACGCGGGGACGGCGGCGGTCCCACCCTGGGCGGCTGCGGAAGGGTGGTTCCGCCGCCGGGGTTCCGCCCGGTGTTGCCGTCGCCCCCGCCGATCGGGACGTCCACCGAGCCGTCATGCCAGGCCTTGCCGTCCGGCAGCGGCGGAAACACCGGCGGCTGCACCGCGTTCAGCTGCGTCGTCGACTGCTCGTACGCCTGCGCCAGCTTGTTCATCTGCTGGATGGCCTCGTTGTGCGCCTGTGCCACCCGCTGCTGCGCGGCCTTGGCCTCCGCGGAGGTGACCCAGTCGGAGTCCACCGCGTCGGCGACCTGGTCGGCCGCCCAGCTGCCGAGCCCCGCGCCGACGCCCGGGATCACGCTGCCCAGGATGGCGCCGCCGGTGCTGACGGCGTCGTTGGGCTGGTCGTCGTAGCGGCTGACGGTCTGCATGTCGGCGTGCGGTACCGGAGGCATGCCCGACTTGACCTCGGCGAGGGTCTGGCCGGCGGACGCCATGTACTCACCGGCGTTCCGCGAGTAACTCGCCAGGTCCATGGTGGACTTGGAGACCTGGCTGCCCCAGGTCTTGAAGCTGTCGGCTGCGGCGCCCTCCCAGTCGAGGCCGCTCATGTGCGCGTGCAGCTCTTCGCTGACCTCGTCCATCTTGTTCGCGGCGAGTACCAGCCGCTGGGCCACCTGCATGACGGCGATCGGGTCCGTGTGCTGGACCATGGCCACCAGTTGCTCGTGGCTGGCGCCGTCGATCTCGCCGCTCGCGTCGTGGACCGCCCGGACAAAGCGCTTGTTGATCATTTTTCATCTCCCCCGTTCTCCGTCGCCGGAGACGTCGTCAGTACGCGCCCTGCTGGGTGCCGGTGGACGGGGCCTGCGGCCGGTAGGCGGTCCTCGGGTCGGCGGTGCCGGTGACCGGGGCCGGGGCCGTCATCGACCTGAACCGGGACTCCTGCTCGGCGTCCGCGTTGCTGTAGGTGCCGGCGGCCTTGCCGATGCTCGCGCTCATCGCGGCGATCTGGGCGGCGAGGGTCTGCGAGAGCCGTTCCAGGTTGCCGTGCACGGTGTTGTACGCGGTCATCAGGTCGCCGGCCTGGCCGAAGTTCTGGCCGAGCTGGCCGGCCGCCAGCGTCTGCTGGGAGACCTGGCCGTGGCTGGCGTCGGAGCCGTCGAGTTCGCGCAGGATCTGGTCGACCTTGTTCTTGAAGGTCTGCAGGTTCTCGACCTCGACCTGGACCGCCCCGCTGCCGACCTGGCCCGCCAACGCCTGCGAGGCGGCGACCATGGCACTCGTCACCACGGACGTCACGTTCGCGACCGTGTCGTACACAAACCCTGACATCCCGCTGCCGACGTCACTCATCGCCGATCCCCCTCCCCCTGAGCGGACCCACCCCCGTGGTGGTCCGCCGGTGGCACTGACCGCCTTTCAAGATAGCGGTACGAACGGACGGTCCGTCAGGGGACTGGGCGAAACGGGCCCGGTAGCCTGTGCCGTCGTTCGCCGATGGGTGGCGTCAAAAGGCTTGGGGTGCAGGGGAGTTCGGATGGGGGAGAAGCGCGTCACCTGGGCGGAGCTGTACTTCGACCTGGTGTTCGTGTTCGCGGTGACGCAGGTGTCGGCGCTGCTGCACCACCACCACGACTGGGTGGGCTGCGGGCGGGCCCTGGTGGCGTTCGTGCCGGTGTACTGGTGCTGGGTGGGCACCACGGTGCAGGCCAACATCCGGGACGTGGACAACCCGCGCGACCGGATCGGGATCTTCGCGGTGGGTCTGGGCGGGCTGTTCCTGGCGCTCGCCCTGCCGGGGGCGTTCGGCGAACGCGGCGTGCTGTTCGGCGGCGCGTACTGGGCGGCCCGGCTGGTGCTGATCGGGCTGCTGGCCCGCCGGGTGCGGCGGATCTGGATCGGCCCGTACGGGGTGGGCGCGTTCTTCAGCGGGCCGCTGCTGGTGGTCGGCGGTCTACTGCCGTCCCCCGCACGGGAGTTGCTGTGGGCGCTGGCCGCGACGGCGGACCTCTCGGCGCCGCTGGTGTTCCGCCGGCGGCTGGCGAAGGTCGAGTACCACCCGGGCCACCTGCCGGAGCGCTTCGGCCTGTTCCTGCTGGTGGCGCTCGGCGAGTCGATCGTCGGGATCGGCGCCCCGGTGGCCGGCGCCCCGCTGCACCCGGGCCAACTGGTCTCGGTGGCGGTGGCGTTCGTGATCTCCTGCGCGCTGTGGTGGCAGTACTTCGGGTACGCCGCCGACGCGATGCGGCACGCCCTGGAGACCGCGAGTTCGCGCCGCGACGTGCTGCGACGGGTCTTCTCGTACGGGCACCTGGTGCTGATCGCCGGGGTGATCACCGTCGCGGTGGGCTTCGCCGAGACGGTGGCCCGCCCCGGGGTGGCGCTCGGCGGCGGCGCGCTCGGACTGCTGTACGGCGGCAGCGCGCTCTACCTGCTGACCTTCAACTACACCCGGTGGATGATGTTCCGGAAGCTCTCGCCGACCCGGCTCGCGGCCGGTCTGCTGGTCGCCGCGCTGCTGGCGCTGCTGCTGCTCACCCCGCTGCACCGGCTGCCCGCACTGGCCGTACTGGGCCTGCTGGCGGCGGTACTGGTCGGCGTGAGCGGCTGGGAGTCGCTGCGCGTGCGAAGGGCGGAGCGGGCTGTCGGCGCGACTGTGTAGCGTTCTTCGCAGCGGGTCCGGCACGGGCCCGGAACGTTCGAGAGCGAATGCGGCCGCCGTGCGGCGCGGCCGGTGGGAGGTACAACGTGACGGAGCTGGCCGAGGCGTCCGTGGGTGGCGCGCTGGAGCTGCCGGAGTCCTGGCGCGCGGTGCTCGCCGAGGAGACCGGCAAGCCGTACTTCGCGCAGCTGTCGGAGTTCCTGGCGGCCGAACGGGCCGAGCACGAGGTGTTCCCGCCCGCCGGGCAGGAATTCTCCGCGCTCGCCGCCACGGCGTACCAGGACGTCAAGGTGCTGCTGCTCGGCCAGGACCCGTACCACGACAACGGGCAGGCGCACGGGATGAGCTTCTCGGTGCTGCCGGGCGTCAAGACCCCGCCGTCGCTGCGCAACATCTACAAGGAGCTGAACACCGACCTCGGCCTGCCGGTGCCCGACAACGGCTACCTGATGCCGTGGGCGGAGCAGGGCGTGCTGCTGCTGAACGCGGTGCTCACCGTGCGGGCGCACGAGGCCAACTCGCACAAGAACAAGGGCTGGGAGAAGTTCACCGACGCCGTCATCAAGGCGGTCAGTGCCCGCGAGGAACCGTGCGTGTTCGTGCTGTGGGGCGGCTACGCGAAGAAGAAGCTGTCGCTGATCGACACGGACCGGCACGTGGTGGTGCAGAGCGGGCACCCGTCGCCGCTGTCGCAGAAGACCTTCCTCGGCACGAAGCCGTTCTCGCAGATCAACGCCGCGCTGGAGGGCTTCGGGCAGAAGGCGATCGACTGGACCATCCCGAACGTGAAGTAGCGGGCGGCACAGGGGCGGTGGGCACGAGAGGTGCGCACCGCCCCGGTGGCGTCCCGGGCTCAGGGAGCGAGCACCTCGGGCTCCGTCGCCTCGCGGAGCTGCTCCAGGCTCACGCCGTCCGCGAGTTCGACCAGGCGGAGGCCGTCCGGGGTGACGTCGAGGACGGCGAGGTCGGTGACGATGCGGTGGACGACGGCGCGGCCGGTCGCGGGGAGGGTGAGCTCGTTCACGATCTTCGGGGTGCCGTCCTTCGCGGTGTGCTCCATCACCACGATCAGGCGGCGGGCCCCGTGGACGAGGTCCATCGCGCCGCCCATGCCCTTGACCATCTTGCCGGGGATCATCCAGTTGGCGAGGTCGCCGCTCGCGGAGACCTGCATCGCGCCGAGCACCGACACGTCGATCCGGCCGGAGCGCACCATGCCGAAGGAGAACGCCGAATCGAAGTACGCCGCACCGGGGTTGACGGTGACGGTCTCCTTGCCGGCGTTGATCAGGTCGGGGTGGACGTCGGCGTCCGCGGGGTAGGGGCCGACGCCGAGGATGCCGTTCTCCGAGTGCAGGACGACGTGCACGCCGGCCGGCAGGTGGTTGGGGATCAGGGTGGGCAGGCCGATGCCGAGGTTGACGTACTGGCCGTCGCGCAGCTCGCGGGCGGCCCGCGCGGCGAGCAGGTCGCGCGCATCCAGCAGGGTGCTCATCAGGACTCCTTCGGGGCGGGAGCGCTGACGGTGCGGCGCTCGATCCGGCGGTCGGCGGGGTCGGCGGCGACCACCCGGTCCACGTACACGCCGGGCAGGTGGACCGCGTCCGGCGGGATCTCGCCGGGTTCGACGATCCGGTCGGCCTCGACGACGGTGATCCGGCCGGCGGTGGCGCACAGCGGGTTGAAGTTGCGGGCGGCCGCGTGGAAGACGCAGTTGCCGTGCCGGTCGGCGATCTCGGCGCGGACCAGGGCGAAGTCCGCGACGATGGCCTCCTCCAGCAGGTAGCGGCGCCCGCCGAACTCGCGGACTTCCTTCGGCGGGGAGGCCAGCGCGACGGAGCCGCCGCCGGGCGCGTACCGCCAGGGCAGTCCGCCCTCCTCGACCTGGGTGCCGGCGCCGGCGGGGGTGTAGAACGCCGGGATGCCGGCGCCGCCGGCCCGCAGCCGTTCGGCGAGGGTGCCCTGCGGGGTCAGTTCGACCTCGAGTTCGCCGTTCAGGTACTGGCGGGCGAACTCCTTGTTCTCGCCGACGTAGCTGGAGGTCATCCGGGCGATCCGGCCCGCGCCGAGCAGCAGGCCGAGGCCCCAGTCGTCCACTCCGCAGTTGTTGGAGACCACCCGCAACCCGGTGGTGCCGGCGGCCACCAGCGCGCCGATCAGGGTGGACGGGATGCCGCACAGGCCGAAGCCGCCGACCGCGAGCACCGCGCCGTCGGGAATGTCCCCGACCGCGCGGGCGGGGGAGTCCAGGACCTTGTCCAAGGGGGCCACCTTCTCGAAGGGGGAGGGCTGACTGCGACCACCACACTTGCCGCAGGCCCCGGCGCTTTCCATGGCGGGCGACGCCATGGAGCAGGGCGGATCCATGTGTCCGTCGCACATCTCGGGGCAGCTGGCGCCGCAACATGTGGCGAGCCGACACAGAAGGGGCCGCCGATGCGTGCTTCCGCCACATGTCGCCTTCCGGGCGGCCCCCCTACGGTTCCCGCATCCCACCAGCACAGGTACGTCAGGAGCCCCCCACCATGTCAGTCACGGACGCCACCCCCAGACGACCCGCCCGCAAGCTCGCCGCGCTGGCCGCCTGCGTGCTGCTCGCGGCCGGCTGTGCCAAGGCCGGTACGGCGGGTACCTCGGCCGAGACGGGCGGGGGCGACAAGAGCCCGGTCAAGGTCGGCCTGGTGTACTCCAAGACCGGCCCGCTGGCGGCGTACGGCAAGCAGTACCTGGAGGGCTTCAAGGCCGGTCTGTCGTACGCCACCAAGGGCACGAACGCGGTGGACGGCCGCCCGGTGGAGATCGCCGAGCAGGACGACGCCGGCGACCCGGCGAAGGCGGTCTCCGCCGCCAAGGACCTGATCGGCAAGAACTACAAGATCCTGGCGGGCTCGACCGCTTCCGGCGTGGCCCTGCAGGTCGGCCCGATCGCGGCGCAGAACAAGGTGCTGTTCATCAGCGGCCCGGCCGCCGCCGACAAGGTCACCGGCCTGAACAAGTACACCTTCCGCTCCGGCCGGCAGTCCTACCAGGACACCAAGGCCGCCGCGTCCTTCATCGGCGACGCCAAGGGCAAGAAGGTCACCGTCCTCGCTCAGGACAACGCCTTCGGCCAGGCCAACGTGGCCGCCGTCAAGGAGGTCCTCGGCGCCGAGGGTGCCACCGTGGACGCGGTGCTGGCCCCGCCGTCCGCCACCGACCTGACGCCGTTCGCCACCCAGGCCAAGGGCGCCAAGCCCGACCTGCTGTTCGTCGCCTGGGCCGGCGAGACCGCCTCCGCGCTGTGGACCTCGCTCAACCAGCAGGACGTGTTCTCCTCGACCAAGGTCGTCACCGGCCTCGACGTGGCCGCCTCCTACCCGCTGTTCGGCCCCGCCGCCGAGAAGATCGACTTCCTGAACCACTACTTCTCCGGCGCGGCCGGCGGCACCGAGGCCGAGCTGGCGATGAACGAGTTCGTCACCAAGAACGGCTCCAAGTCCGACCTGTTCACCCCGGACGGCTTCACCGCCGCGCAGATGGTGGTGCACGCGCTGGAGGCCAACAAGGGCTCCGACGCGGACACCGACGCGCTGGTGAAGTCCCTGGAGGGCTGGAGCTTCGACGGCGTCAAGGGCAAGCTCACCGTCCGCGCCGAGGACCACGCGCTGCTCCAGCCGATGTTCCAGGTCAAGCTGACCGGCACCGGCGCCGCCGCCAAGCCCAAGGCGGAGAAGACGCTGCCCGCCGAGCTGGTCGCCCCGCCGGTCGCCAAGATGGCGGGCTGACCGCACATGAGCACCTCCGCCCCGGTTCTGCGGCTGGACGGCCTCGGCTGGTCCGTCCGCGGCGTCCCGATCGTCCAGGACGTCACCCTCGACGTCGCCGAAGGCGAGTTCGTCGCCTTCATCGGCCCGAACGGGGCGGGCAAGACCTCCCTGTTCAACCTGATCTCCGGGATCTATCCGGCCAGCCACGGCACCCTCCACCTGGACGGCGCCGACATCACCGCCCTGCCGGTGCCCACCCGGGCCCGGCGGGGCCTCGGCCGGACCTTCCAGACCTCCTCGCTGTGGCCCGGCCTGACCGTCGCCGACCACGTCCGTCTCGCCGCCCAGGCGGCAGCCGGCCCGTCCGCCTCGTACCGGATCTGGCGGCGCGCCGAGCGCTACCGGCAGCAGGTCGAGGAGACCCTGGAGCGCACCGGCCTCGCCGACCAGGCCGACGACCTGGCCGGCTCCCTCTCGCACGGCGGCAAGCGCAAGCTGGAGCTCGCCGTGCTGCTGGTGGGCGACCCCCGGCTGATCCTGCTCGACGAGCCCATGGCCGGGGTGAGCGCCGAGGAGGTGCCCGCCCTGGTCGAGCTGATCCGCTCCGTCCACCAGGAACAGGGCCGCACCGTCCTGATGGTCGAGCACCACATGGACGTGCTGCTGGGCCTGGCCGACCGGCTCGCCGTGATGCACCACGGCACGCTGCTCGCACTCGACACCCCCGAGGCCGTGATGGCCGACGAAACCGTCCAGGGGGCCTACCTCGGGGAGGCGTTGTGACCGAAACCCTGCTCGCGGTGCGCGAGTTGAAGGTGGTGATCGACGGACTGCACATCCTGCACGGGGTGGACCTGGACGTCGCCGCCACCGGAGTCACCGCCCTGCTCGGCCGCAACGGCGCCGGCAAGACCACCACCGTCAAAGCGGTCATGGGACTCGTCCCGCGCACCGGTTCGCTGGTCTTCGACGGCACCGACATCGGCAGGATGCCCACCCACTTGGTGGTCCGCCAGGGCATCGGCTACGCCCCCGAGGACCGCGGCATCTTCGCCGGCCTCAGCGTCGCCGAGAACCTGCGCCTCGCCGAACGCGACGCCAACCCCGCCTACGACCTGGTCTTCGAGCTGTTCCCCGAGCTGAAGCAGCGCCACAAGCAGGCCGCCGGCACCCTGTCGGGCGGCCAGCAGCAGATGGTCGCGATCGCCCGCACGCTGCTCAACGGCAACCGGCTGATCATCGCCGACGAGCCCACCAAGGGCCTCGCGCCGAAGATCGTCACCGAGGTCGCCGACGTGCTCGCCCGGGCCGCCGAGACCGTCCCCGTGCTGCTGGTCGAACAGAACCTGGCCCTGGTCCGCCGGGTCGCCGGCCACTGCGCCGTCCTCGCCGACGGCCGCACCGCCCACCAGGGCGACGCCGGTGAACTGCTCGCCGACGAGGACGCCGCCCGCCGCCTGCTCGGCGTCGGCAGCCACCGCCCCACCGCCCCTGATCCCGAGGTGTCTCCCCGATGAACACCGTCGTCCTGCTCGCCTGCACCGGACTCGGGCTCGGCGCGCTGTACTTCCTGGTCGCCTCCGGCCTCTCACTGATCTTCGGCCTGATGGACGTCCTGAACTTCGCCCACGGCGCGCTGCTGTCCATCGGCGCGTACGCCGCCTGGTGGGCCGCCACCGACGGCGGGCTCGGCTTCTGGCTGGCCGTCCCGTTCGGCACCGCGGTCGGCACCGCCGCCTCGGTGCTGCTCGAACTCGCCCTGATCCGGCCGCTGTACTCCCGGCCGCGCGACCAGATCCTCGCCACCGTCGGCGTCGGACTCGCCCTGCCCGCCCTGATCATGGGCATCTGGGGCGCCGACGCCCGGCCGTTCCCGCAGCCCGAGGCGCTGTCCGGCACGGTGCGGCTGCTGGGCGCGACCGTGCCCGTCAACCGTTTCGTGCTGATGGCCGCCGCGCTGATCGTGCTGGTGCTGCTGCGGCTGTTCCTGGCCAAGACCCGCTACGGGCTGATCGTCCGGGCCGGCGTCGAGGACCGGGCCATGGTCACCGCCCTCGGCATCGACGTCCGCAAGGCGTTCACCCTGGTCTTCGCCATCGGCGGCGCCGCCGCCTCGCTCGGTGGCGCGCTGGCCGGCCTGTACTTCGGCTCGATCAACCCCGGCCAGGGCACCGGCCTGCTGATCTTCGCCTTCGTGGTCGTGGTGATGGGCGGCATGGGCTCCGTCACCGGCGCGGCCGTCGCCTCGGTCGGCGTCGGACTCGTCCAGCAGTTCGCCAACTACTACACGGCAGCCGGCCTCGGTGACCTCTCCGTGGTCGTCCTGCTCGCCGTGCTGCTGCTCGTCAAGCCGCGCGGACTCACCGGGAGACTCGCATGACCACCCACCTCAAGCGCTGGTGGCCGCTCGCCCTGCTGATCGTCCTGGTGATCGCGCCGTACAGCACCCTGCCGCTGCCCGGCCTGCTGGACGGACCGCTCGGCAGCCCCGGCAGCCTCCAACTGATCGCCCTGTGCCTGGTCTACGGCGGCCTCGCCACCGGCTACGACCTGCTGCTCGGCCGCACCGGGCTGCTCTCCTTCGGCCACGCCCTGTACTTCGCCACCGGCCTGTACGCCACCGACCTGGCGATGCTGGAGTTCGGCATGGGCTTCGTGCCGGCCGCGGCGTTCGGCATCGTCTGCTCGATCGCCCTGGCGATGCTGCTCGGCTCGGTGTCGCTGAAGGTCACCGGCATCGGCTTCTCCATGGTGACGCTGGCGTTCGCACAGGCCGGGGCGATCCTGGTACAGCGCAACCCCGGCGGCCTCACCGGCGGCGAGGAGGGCCGCTCCGCGCCCGCCGAGCACCTGCCCGACGCGCTGATCGGCATCCAGAACACCGCCAACCTGTACTGGATCGCGGTGCTCTACCTGGTCGTCACGCTCGCCGTGGTGCACTGGACGGTCTCCTCGCCGACCGGCCGGGTCTGGGCCGGCATCCGCGAGAACGAGCGCCGGGTCGAGGTGCTGGGCCTGCGCCCGTACGGCTTCAAGCTGGTCGCGTTCACCGTGTCCGGCGGCCTGGCCGGCGCCGGCGGCGTGGTCTACCTGCTGCTCACCGGCGGCGCCACCCCGCAGGCCGCGAGCTCGGACGCGACGCTGGCGCTGCTGGTGATGGTGGTGCTCGGCGGCTCCGGCACCCGGTGGGGCCCGCTGCTCGGCGGCGTGCTCTACACCTGGGCGGCGCACCGGCTCGGCGACCTCGCCAACTCCGCGTCCATCGCCGAACTCCCGTCCGTGCTGCGGGTCCCGCTCTCCCAGCCGCTGTTCCTGCTCGGTACGCTCTTCGTCGCCGTGGTCTACCTGCTGCCCGGCGGTCTGGCCCGGCTGCCCGCCCGGCTGCGTGCGGGCCGGGCCGCCAAGGCCGCCAAGGTGTCCGTCACCGCCGTTCCGGAAGGCGCCGCATGACTCTCCCTCAGCACCTCACCGTCCCCGTGGACGGCGGTGACCTCGCCGTCCTGCACTGGCCGGCCGCCGCCCCGGACGCGCCCGTGGTGGTCGCCGTGCACGGCATCACCGCCAACGCGCTGGCCTGGGCCGGCCTGGCCCGCCTGCTCGCGGGCCGGGTCTCGCTGTACGCCCCCGACCTGCGCGGCCGGGCCGCCAGCCGCGAGCTGCCGGGCCCGTGGGGCCTGGGCCGGCACGCGGAGGACGTCGCCGCGCTGATCCGCCACCTGGACGCCGGCCCCGTCCGGCTGGTCGGCCACTCGATGGGCGCCTGGGTGTCGGCCATCGCCGCCGCCCGCCACCCCGAGCTGCTCGCCGACCTGGTCCTGGTCGACGGCGCGGTGACCTTCCCGCTGCCCGAGGGCGTCAGCGAGCAGGACGCGCTGGCCGCGGTGCTCGGCCCGGCGCTGGCCCGGCTGTCGATGACCTTCGAGAGCCGCGAGGCCTACCGCGCGTTCTGGCAGGCGCACCCCGCGTTCGCCGACTGGAACGACGAGCTGGACGCCTACACCCAGCGCGACCTGGTCGGCGAGGCCCCCGCACTGGTCTCCTCCTGCGTCCACGAGGCGATCACCACCGACGGCACCCAGGTCCTGCTCGACCCGGAGGCCGCCGACGCGATCCACCGCCTGACCGTCCCGACCCGCTTCCTGTACGCCGAGCGCGGCCTGCTGAACGAGCCGCAGGCGCTGTACGACGAGAGCCGGCTGGCGGCGGCGAAGGTCAGCGTCCCGACCGAACTGGTCGCCGACACCAGCCACTACTCGATCATCTGGGACGACCGGCTGGCCGAACTGCTGGTCTGAGCACGGCAGTTCGACGCCGGACAGCCGGGTGCCCGCTCCCTCCGACCTTGGAGACGAGCGGGCACCCGGCTGTCGGGCTTCCGGTCAGGCGCGGCGCCGCAGGTACATGGTGCCGAGCACGGCCGCGGCGGCCAGCGAACCGCCGATCACCCCGACCTGGGGGTTGACCATCGGGACGGTCGCGGCCGCCGGCGCGCCGCCGCACTCGACGTGGCCGACGATCACGTTGGCGCCACCGAGGGTGGGCAGCAGGGTGAGGTGCACGGCGTTGACGGTGAGCACCCCGTTGGCGTCGGTGGACTGCTCGTTGAGAATCACGTCGCCGAGGCCGGGCACGGTGACGCTGGTGTTCTTCGGGGCGTTCGCCTGCAAGGTGGTCGGGACGCCCAGGACGGTGACCGTGCCGCCCGCGATGACACCGTTGCCGGTGGCGCCGCCGGGGTCCGCGCTGCAGGTGGAGCTGACGCCGGTCAGGTCACCGGTCAGGGCCGGGCCGAGGGTGAGGCTCAGCCGGTCGACGGTGGCGGAGGCGGACGAGGTCCCGGTGGTCGGGTCGCCCGCGGTGGTGGCGGTGAGCGTGGAGTTGGTCGCGAACGGTCCGACCGTCAGGCCGATCTCGGTCTGGGTGCCGCCCGGCGGGTAGGTGGACAGCGGTTGCGGCGGGACGGCCACGTTGTTGTTCAGCGCGTCGGCCGAGACCACGTACGCCAGTGCCTCGGGGGAGGTGAGTGCGGCGAACGCGGGTGCGGCGGAGCAGAACAGTCCGCCGACGAGGGCCGCGCCGGCCAGGACGCGGGTTCGGGTGGAGACGGTGGTCACGGACGGACCGCCTTTCTGGTGGAGGGATGCCGTTTCCGATGGCTGGTGATCAATTCCCTGATGCGGCAAGGGATTTATGTGAAAAGTCGGGAAATCCGGTCGAATGGAGCAGCTGACCGGACCGCGGTGACGACATGTCTGACGCCACATCAATTCGTCGTGTCCGCAGCCGTCCGGGCGGTCTTGTGCCACCCCTGGTCCCCGCGCACCAGCCGCCAGAACGCCCGCATCGCGACCAGGTACGTCCCAGCCGCGTAGACCGCCAGCGCCAACCCGTAACCCAGCGCCGGACCCCGGCCGATGTCCCGCTCGCAGCGACGCCGGTACAGCGGCCCCCACACGGCGAACTCGGCCACCCCGAGCAGCAGGTACAGGCTCAGCAGCAGCGCGCCGCCGTGGGTGAGGAAGCCCACGGTGAACTCCGGGTAGGCCCAGGCGTGGTAGCCGAAGACCCCGATCGGCAGCAGGTAGGCGAACATCCCGACCACCTGCAGCCAGGGCTGCGCCATGAAGTAGCCCACCTCCAGGAAGCCGATCGCGCTGAACTCCCGGGAGCTCCAGATCCGCGGCAGGTACCGCGCGCACTGCATCGAGCCCTGCGCCCAGCGCACCCGCTGGGTGAGCAGCTGGCGCACGCTCCACAGCGCCTCCTGCTCGACCCAGGCGGTGGTGGTGTAGGCGTTGCGACGGCCGGCCAGCATCATCCGCAGCCCCAGCTCGAAGTCCTCCAACAGGGCCTGCCCCCAGGGGCTTCCGGTCTCGGCGGCGACCGCGCGCAGCGCGCTGAGCCGGTTGGCCTGCCCGTTGCCGCCGACGTTGACGGTGCCGGTGCGGCGGCGGGTGATCTGCATGGCGGAGATCGGCCCGCGGAATTCCAGGTCCTGGAGCCGGGCCAGCAGCCGGGCGCGGGCGTTGGCGACCCGGCCCCGGCCGGGCAGCGGCGCGGCCACCGACCGGTTGGACATCCGGACCTCCACCTGGACGGCGCCGATCGCCGGGTCGCCGAACGAGGAAGGCCCGGCCAGTACGTGCAGCAGGTTGGGCGAGGGGCGGCCGTCCGCGTCCACCACGGTCAGCACCACCCGGTCCGGGTCGGTGCCGGGCGGCAGCCAGTTCTCCAGCGCGTGGTAGGCGGCGTTCAGCGCGTCGCCCTTCCCGGTGCGGGCGGCCGGCAGCCGGCGCCGCACCAGGTGGACGGGCAGCCCCGCGGCGGCGCGCCGCAGCGCCACGTCCGCGGTGCGGTCCGCCGAGTGGTCGTCCACCACCCACAGCCGGGCGGTGGGGAACCGGTGGAGCAGGTGGTCGAGGGTGGCGCCGAGCACCGCCTCCTCGTCGCGGCACGGGATCACGAAGTGCCACTGGTAGTCGGACGGGTCGCCGGGGGCGTCGGGGCGGGCGCGCAGGAAGCCGGTCACGATCACCCCGACGTAGCCGAGGAAGCCGACGCCGAGGATGAACGACAGGCACACGGAGAGGTCGAGCAGGCTCACGGGGCGACCTCCTCGGCGGAGCGGGAGCCACGGGCGACCACCGCGAGGCAGAGCAGCAGGGCCGCCAGCGCCGCAGCCATCATCAGCAACGAGCCGAATAGGACGTGCGTCCACTCGAAGCCGGCGCTGCCGTAGCGGTGCTGCATGGCGACGATCAGGGTGAGCCGGCCCAGGTTGGTACCGGCGATCAGCGTGAAGGCCAGCGCCAGGGCCAGCAGCAGCCGTCCCGGACGGCGGTGGCCGAACACCAGCAGAAGGCCGAGGACCAGGGCGAACGGCGCGATCAGCAGGGCGCTGCTGCACCCCGTGGTCAGCGCGATGCCCTGCTCCAGGTGGTCCGGCCCGCCCGCGTACAGCACCGGTGCGCTCGGGCTCGGCAGCAGCAGGGTGCGCAGCCCCAGCAGGTGGGCCGCCACCTGGGCGACGGCGGTCAACTCCAGGTTGCGGTACATGTGTTCGCCGCCGACCAGCAGGCCGGCCAGGGCGAGGGAGAGCGGGCCGCACACCATGCCGAGGCGGCCGGGGCGGGAACGGGCGGTCGGCCGGGCCGGCAGCCCGGAGAGCGCGGTGGCAGGCATGGGCGGCTCCACACGAGGGGCGGACGGGCGGAAGCGGTCAGGGGCGGCGGCCGGGGCGTTCGGCGTCGGGGCGTTCGGATCCGGGAGTGGCGGCCAGCCGGCCGCGCCGCACCAGCAGCACCCCGATCAGCAGCAGGCCGGTGGCCGCGGCGGCGGCCAGGCCGAGCCCGGGCGATCCGGTGGAGGCCAGCACCCCGCCACCGGCCGCGACCGGCGGGATTCCTCCGACATGGGGTCCGTACACGGCTGTCTCCTCTCGTCCCGGCCCGGCGGGTTCCAGGCCGACGCCAAAGGTGACTGCCGGGCCGATGATCAGACCGCCTTGACGCGCGGGTCGGCGGGAAGTCCACACGGACGCCGCACCCGGCGGCGCCCACCGACGCCCGGCCGTTGCGCCGGGCGGGTGGTCCCGGGGCGCGGCCGAAAGGCAAGGGCGCGCGCGTGGCGCTCATTGACGCGGCGTCACGACCACGGACCGCCGTTCAAGAGCCCGCCCGCCGATAGCTCGACGCTCGGTTCCGCCGTCCCGTCCCACCCGCGAGCGGCACGACCTCCCGCGACCCCCGGAACCCGGCCGGAAGTCGTCAACTCGGCGTCCTCGCCCGATTGTTGGGTTGGCGCGCCTGCCTGATGCGGACCGGGCGGCGCAGGCGGCTGGGCGGTGTGGGCGGCGGGCCGCGCGGCGGGTAGATTGGCCCGGAAATCGCCAACTCAGCCTCCTCGCACGGCTGTTGGGTTCCCGTGCCTGCCTGGTGCGGACCGGGCAGTGCGGGGATCCGCCCTGCGCCACCGGCTGGGCGGTGTGGGCGGCGAATCGTGCGGCGGGTAGATCGGCGGGAATCGTCAACTCGGCGCCCTCGCGCGGCTATTGGGTTCCCGTGGCTGCCTGGTGCGGACCGGGCAGTGCGGGGATCCGCCCTGCGCCACCGGTTGGGCGGTGTGGGCGGCGAATCGTGCGGCGGGTAGATCGGCGGGAATCGCCAACTCGGCTACCTCGCACGGCTGTTGGGTTCCTGTGCCTGCCTGGTGCGGACCGGGCAGTGCGGGGATCCGCCCTGCGCCACCGGCTGGACGGCGTGGGCGGCGAACTCGGCCGGCACTTCGCCGCACACCCGCCCGCCGCCGCGAGCGCCGTCGCCGGGGCGCTCGGCGCGCGCTGCGCGGGTTTTCCCGGTCGTGCACGTCGAAGCGGGCCTGCAGTCCTTCGACCCCGCGATGCCCGAGGAGGCGAACCGGCGGGTCGTCGCCCCGCTCGCCGATCTGCACTGCGCGCCCACCCGGACCGCCGCCGACCACCTGGCGCGCGAAGGTATCGACCCGCGGCGGATCCTGATCACCGGTTGCACCGTGGACGAGCTCGCCGCCCGCGCCGTGCCGGCCCGGTACGGCGTCCGGCCCGAGAACTACCTGCTGGCCATCGTCCACCGGCCCGAGAACACCGGCGACCTAGGCGGCTTCGCCCGGTCGGGCCGCCCGCCCGCGCCGCGTTCCCGGCGTCGGCCCGGTACTGCCAGCTGCTGGTCTCCGACTCCGGCGGCGTCCGGGAGGGGTGCGCGGTACTCAAACGGCCCCCGGCGGTGGTCCCGCGACTCCACCGGGCGCCCGGAGGCGGTGCGGGCCGGGGGGGGGCGACCGGCCCGCGCCGGGGCCGAACTCGCTGCCGTACTGCGCGAGTTGCTCGCCGAGGTGCCCTCCCCGTACGGCGATGGGCAGGGTCCTGGGCGAGCGCCACCGCCCGACCGGCCCGCGCCGGGGCCGAACTCGCTGCCGCGATACGCGAGTTGCTCGCCGAGGTGCCCTCCCCGTACGGCGACGGGAAGGCGTCCCGGGCGAGCGCCACCGCCGTCCGGGCCCGCTACCCGCAGCGCGCCCCGGCCGCCGTACCGCGTGCCCCGGCCGCCGTATCGCGCGGCCCGGCCGCCGTAGCGCGTGCCCCGGCCGCCGTACCGCGCGGCCCGGTGCCCGGGGCGAAGGGGCGTCAGGCGGTGCCGAGGAAGCTCTGCCAGCCGGCGGCCGGGGCCTGGCCGACGCCGAGGGTGCGCAGCTTACGGAGCGTGGACTGGTCCTGCGCCTCCAGCCACTCGACCAGCTGCTTGAACGAGACCAGACGGACGTCCGGCTTGCCGGAGATCTGCTTGAGGGTCTCCTCGACGGCGTCCATGTAGATGCCGCCGTTCCACTGCTCGAAGTGGTTGCCGACGAAGAACGGCGCGCGGTTGGTGGTGTAGGCGCGGTTGAAGCCCGCCAGGTAGGAGTCCCGGGCCTGGTCGCGCCACTCGTTGTACTTGGCCGGGTCGCCCTTGGTGGTGCCGGCGGACTGGTTGGCGAGGATGTTGTAGTCCATCGACAGCACCTGGAAGCTGTGCCCGGGGAACGGGATGCCCTGCAGCGGGAAGTCCCAGATCTTGGCGTCCTGCACCTTCTGCGGCCAGATCTGCTGCCCGCCGGGCGAGCTGGCGTCGTACTTCCAGCCGAGCTTGGCGGCGGTCGGCAGCAGCGACTTCTGGCCCTCCAGGCACGGGGTGCGGCCGCCGATCAGCTCCTTCTTGTAGTCGAAGGGCAGCGGGTCGACGTCGGTGAAGCCGGTGTTGGTCTTCCACTGGGTGACGAAGGAGACCGCCTGCTCGATCTCGCTCTCCCAGTCCTCCGGCGACCACTTGTTGACGCCGTTGCCGTCCGAGCGGGTGGAGCAGAAGTGCCCGTTGAAGTGGGTGCCGATCTCGTGGCCGGCCAGCCATGCCTGGCTGATCAGCTTCAGCGTGTTGCGGACGGCGTTCTCGGAGAGGAACGGAATGTCGGAGGCGCCCTGCGAGTGCTTCGGCGGGTGGTACAGCGAGGCCTTCTCCTTCGGCAGCGCGTAGATGCCGGAGAGGAAGAACGTCATGGTCGCCTTGTGTTCCTCGGCGAGCTTGAGGAAGCGGGTGAACTGGCCGTCGTCGGTGCCGCCCGCGCCGTCCCAGGAGAACACCACGAACTGCGGCGGCGCCTCGCCGGGCTTCAGCTTCTCGGGCTTCGGCTGGTTGGGCTGCGGGCCGGTGTCGGCGTTGGAACCGTCGCCTATCGGGGTGCCCTTGGCGCTGGACTGGCCGGGCGCGGGCTTGCTGCCGCCCGTGCCGGTGCCCGCGTCCGAACCCGGGCGGCCGCCCGCACCGCCCCCGCCGGAACAGGCCGCGACGGCCCCCAGGGCCGCGGTGGCCGCCGTGGCGGACAGCACTGTCCTGCGCGAGATGGTGCTCATGGTCTCCCCTGCCGCAGTGGGCCCGGCCAGAAGAAGATCCGGACGCCGGCCGCGGCTCCGGATGGTCAACTTCTGGCAAACTCGGACAATTTGACGGTTTCGCCATCCAAGGATGGCATGCCCGGGACGGGCGGTCCAACGCCGCCCGCCCTCAACCGGTCACCACGCGGGCCGGGTTCGCCCGGCTCCCGCCAGGGCCGTCCTGTTGCCGTCCTGGGACACAGACCCTAGACGAGTTCGCCCTCGACCAGTACGGCCAGGCGGCGGCGCCGTCGCACCAGTTGGACCACCAGGGTGCTGATCGCCGTCGCCGCCAGGCTGGAGATCGCCAGGCTCAGCCACTCGGTGTCGAACCAGTGCAGGTTCAGCCAGCCGAGGCTGACGATGTACGCCGCCCACACCACCGCGGACACCGCCGACCAGCGCAGGAAGGTCCATGGCCGGTGCGGGGAGTGACCGACCGCCAGGTCCAGCACCGTCCGCCCGGCGGGGACGAAGCGCGCCACGATCACGATCGCCGCCGCCGTCCGGCTGGTGGTGCGGGCGGTCAGCGCCCGCTGCACCCGGCTCACGTTGGCCGCCAGCCGGGGGCGGCGCGCCAGCCGCCGGTTGACCGCGGGCGCGCCGCGCCGGGCCAGGTTGAGCAGCAGGATGTCGCCGAGGAAGGACGACACCGCCACGCCCGCGGCCAGCGGCAGCGGCGAGCCGCCCATCTGGCCGGTCTTCAGCACGGCCAGGATCACCAGCGTCCCGCTGGGCAGGAACGGCAGGAAGGCGTCGCCGAGCACCGCGACCAGAGCGACGGCGCAGTACCACGCCGGTGCGATGACGGCGTTGGCGTCCAAGGTTCTCTCCCTCCAGCCCGCCCGGGGGAGAGGCAGCTGCAACGAGGGTCAACGCTAGCGCGGACACCTTTCATCACCTGAAGCACCCCCGTGTGGCATGTCGCACACGCGTCCGGGAATGCTGAGAGCCCCCGGCGGGGTGCCGCTGCGGGGGCCCGGGGAGGACCGGCGGAGCTGGTCGAGCCCGCCGATCCGTGCGAATGCGCGGAGCCGGTAGGTTCTCCGCCGCGATGCACCAGCCTGCCGCATCCCCCGGGCCCGGCTCGATCCTTCCGGCTGGCGACTTCCCGCGCTGGCGCGAACTCGCCAGCCGATCGGAGGCCGGCACATTCGCGGCGGGCGGCGGGAACAGCCCGGCCGGCCGGCGGGTTGTGCTCCGACGAACGCCCGGGCGCCCGGCCGGGGCACCAGGAGGACGCACCGCATGAGCAGCGCACCGGAGCCGACCGAACAGCACCCCGGCGAGGACGACCGGATCCGCGGCCGGGCGGCCGGCACCGCCCCCGCCCCGCTCTCCATCCTGGACCTCGCCACCGTCGGCACCGGCCACACCGCCGGCGAGGCACTCGCCGCCACCACCGAACTCGCCCGCAGCGCCGAGAGCTGGGGCTACCACCGGTTCTGGGTCGCCGAGCACCACGGCATGCCCGGCGTCGCCTCCTCGGTGCCCGCCGTGCTGCTCGCCCACCTCGGCGCGCACACCAGCACCCTGCGGCTCGGCTCCGGCGGCGTGATGCTCCCCAACCACGCCCCGCTCTCCGTCGCCGAACAGTTCGGCCTGCTGGAGGCCCTGCACCCCGGCCGGATCGACCTCGGCCTCGGCCGCGCCCCCGGCACCGACCAGGCCACCGCCCGGGCGCTGCGCCGCGGCCTGGCCGACGGCGCCGAGGACTTCCCCCGTCAACTCGCCGAACTCACCCACTTCCTGGACGGCGACTTCCCCGACGGCCACCCGTACGCCCGCCTGGAGGCGGTGCCGCGTTCGGCCGCCCGCCCGCCGATCTGGCTGCTCGGTTCCTCCGGCTTCTCCGCGCAGCTCTCCGCCGGGCTCGGCCTGCCGTTCGCCTTCGCGCACCACTTCAGCGCGGCCAACACGGTGCCCGCGCTCGACCTGTACCGGGACACCTTCCGCCCGTCCGAGGTGCTGGCCGAGCCGTACGCGCTGATCGGGGTCAGCGCCGTCGCCGCCGAGAGCACCGAGCGGGCGCTGTGGCTGGCCCGCTCGGCCGGCCTCGGCATGCTGCGGCTGCGCCAGGGCCGGCCCGGGCCGATCCCCACCCCGGAGGAGGCCGCCGCGCACCCGTACACCCTGGCCGAGGCGGACTTCCTAAAGTCCTGGCTGGCCAACGTGGTGCTCGGCACCCCGGCCGAGGTGGCCGAGGGCCTGGAGGCGCTGCGCCGGCGCACCGGGGCGGACGAGCTGATGGTGACCTCGCACATCCACGGCCACCGGAACCGGCTGACGTCCTACGGGCTGATCGCCGAGGCGTACGGGCTCACCGGCTGACGGTTCACGAACGGGGGCACTCCCGCAGTATCTCGGCGATCCGCTCGGCCGTGCCCGGGCGGGCGAAGTACCAGCCCTGGGCGGTGTCGCAGCCGGTCTGCCGCAGGCGCTCCGCCTGGGCGGCGTTCTCGATGCCCTCGGCGGTGACGGTCAGGCCCAGCGCGTGCGCCAACTGCACGACGGCGCCGACGATCTGCTCGTCGGCGGCGCGCCGCCGTCCGCCGTCGCCGGGGGAGCTCTCCCGGAACGCCTCGATGAAGGTGCCGTCGAGCTTCAGCGCGTGCACCGGCAGCCGGGACAGGTAGGCGAGGTTGGAGTAGCCGGTGCCGAAGTCGTCGATGGCGATCCGCACGCCCATCTCGGCGAGCGCCTGCAGTGCCTGCAGCGGGCGTCCGCTCGGGCCGAGGATCGCGCTCTCGGTGATCTCCAGTTGCAGCAGCCGGGCGGGCAGCCCGGTGCGCTCCAGCACCTCGGCGACATCGGCGACCACGTCGGAGTCCCAGATCTGCCGGGCCGCCAGGTTGACCGACACGAAGGTCTCCGCGTCCGGGAACTCGGCCAGCCAGCGCCGGGCCTGACGGCAGGACTCCTCCAGCACCCACTTGCCGAGCGGCACGATCGCCCCGGACTCCTCGGCGAGCGGGATGAAACGGTCCGGCGACAGCAGCCCGTAGCGGGGGTGGCGCCAGCGCACCAGGGACTCCGCACCGTGCACCGTGCCGTCCGTCAGGCCCACCAGCGGCTGGTACTCGACGGTGAACTCGCCGCGCTCCACGGCCGGGCGCAGTGCCGTCGCCAGCAGGTGCCTGGTCAGCTGGTCGGCGCCGCGGTCGCGGTCGTACAGCGTCCAGCGGGCGCGGCCGTCGGCCTTCGACCAGTACAGGGTGGAGTCGGCGTCGCGGATCAGGTCGGTCGGGGTGGAGCCGCGTACCGGGCGCTCCACCACGCCGATCGAGGCGGTCACCGTCAGGCGGTGGCCGGCCACCTCGAAGGGCCGCTCCAGGGCGTCCATCAGCCCGGCCGCGAGGTGGGTGAGCTGCTGGTCGCCGCCGCTGTCGGTGACCAGCACGGCGAACTCGTCGCCGCCGAGACGGGCCACCAACTGGCCTTCGCCGTCGCCGAATCCGTGCTCCAGCCGGGCGGCGACGGCGACCAGCAGCTGGTCGCCGATGTGGTGGCCGAGGGTCTCGTTGATGGCGGCGAACCCGTCCAGGTCGACGTAGCACAGACCGATCCGGCGCTCGCCGTCCCGGACGCCCGGCCCGGCCTGCCCGTCCGGCTTGAACGCCGCCTCGAGGCGCTCGTAGAACAGCGCCCGGTTGGGCAGCCTGGTCAGCGGGTCGTGCAGCGCCTGGTAGGCGAGCCGGTCGCCGAGCTGTCGCTGCTCGGTGATGTCCTCGACCATGACCAGCGTGTAGTACGGGTGGCCGGCCCCGTCGCGGATCAGCGAGACGGTGACCCGGCCCCAGACCTCGCGCCCGCTGCGGTGCTTGAGGCGTTTCTCGGTGCGCATCCGGTCGCGTTCGCCGCGCACCACTTCGCGGTAGCGCTTCCGGGACGGGTCCTCGGGGTCGATGATCCGGTGGATGTGCATGCCGGGCAGCTCGGCGGTCTTCCGGCCGAGCATGGCCGCGAACGCCGGATTGCCCTCGATCACCAGGTCGTCGGCGTCGATCAGCGCCATGCCGAAGCCGGCGTCGGAGAACGCGGCGCGGAAACGCGACTCGCTGGCCCGCAGCGCGTCGGCCAGGTGCACCGCGTCGGCGCTCAGCGAACTGCCGCAGGCGGCGCAGGTCTGGGGCGGGCCCTCGGCCACCCCGGCGGAGTGCGCACCGCTCTGCGGGTGCGGCGCTTCGGGCCGCCCACCCCGATGGTGTGCGTCGGCCCCGACGTTCCGGCCCGGCACGGCACGCTCCCGTCCGCTGCTGCCACTGACTCACGGCCGACACCCATTGCGGGCGGAGACCGGCCCGCGGCCCCGCTCCGTCCGCCGGACCCCGGCCGGCGACCGGGGAGCTGTCGGCGGCCTCGGGCCACGTCCGCCGATCATAGGCCGCCGGTGTAACTGTGCGCGACCGGCGGCGGGACGATTTGGTTGAAATGCCCGCAGATGTGACCCGACATTACGTGCGAGACCCCCGGCGGGCACCGGATTCGGTGCACGCCGGGGGCGTACGCCCCTGCTTACCCGCCGTGACGGAGGGCAGGTCGGGGCAGGTCAGCCGAGGGTGGCGCTGAGCGTGATGGTGGTGCCGGTGAGCGCCTGGCTGACCGGGCAGTTCGCCTTCGCGTCCTCGGCGGCCTTCACGAAGCCCGCCTCGTCCAGGCCCGGGACGGTGCCGATCACGGTCAGGTGGATGCCGGTGATGCCGGTGCCCGGCTGGAAGGTCACGTTCGCCGTGGTGGTCAGCTTCTCCGGCGGGGTGCCCGCACCGGCCAGGCCGTGCGAGAGCGCCATCGAGAAGCACGCCGAGTGCGCGGCCGCGATCAGCTCCTCCGGGCTGGTCTTCCCGTTGGCCGCCTCGGCCCGGGACGGCCAGGACACCGGGTACTCGCCGATGCCCGAGGAGTCGAAGGTCACCAGGCCCTTGCCGTCGAGCAGGTTGCCCTCCCACTCGGTGTGCGCGATGCGGGTCGTTGCCACGATCAGGTACCTCCTGTTGGGGGAACTGCCGGTCGAACTGCTCCACCCACGACCGCACTTGCGGCCGCGGCCCGCCCAGCCTACGGCGCGCACCGCCGCCCGGTGGGCGAACGGCGCGCCGCCGCGCCCGGGGGGCATCCGGTGGCCGTCCGGGAGGCTGTCCGGGGGGTTGTCCGGGAGCCGTCCCACATCGCGGAACGCGGCGGTGATCAGGGCGAAAGCGACGGGTTTGCCCTGTTAGATTGGCCGTTCGCCCGCGCCCGGGACGGCCCGTCCGCCGCACCCCGCCGCGCCCGGAGCCCACCCGCACCCGCATCGGAGCCGCCCCCATGACGGACCAGCCCACCACCTCCCCGGCGGAGACCTCCTCGGCGGAGATCGACGGTGCCGTGCGGGCGGAGCTGACCCGCCTGCGCGAGTCGATCGACAACATCGACGCCGCCGTCGTCCACATGCTCGCCGAGCGCTTCAAGGCCACCCAGCAGGTCGGCCGCCTCAAGGCCGAGCACCGGCTGCCGCCCGCCGACCCGGAGCGGGAGCGCCGGCAGATCGCGCGGCTGCGCGAACTGGCCGTCAGCGCCCACCTCGACCCGGTGTTCGCCGAGAAGTTCCTGAACTTCATCATCGCCGAGGTGATCAGGCATCACGAGGCGATCGCCGGCGACAGCGGCCGCCCCGAGAACTGAACGGGTGTGTCCGGTCCGCGTAAGGGCCGGATTTCCTCCCGCCCGGCGCGCGGGTTAGCGTGCTGTTCCTCGTAAGGAGGCGGTGTCGGTGTCGGTTGCGGTGACCGAGGAGACCACGACGCAGGAGCAGGGCTGGCGCAGGCGCCGGCCCTGGTACGTGGAACTGCCCGTGATGATCGCCGTCGGCCTGGTGGTCGCGGTGGTGATCAAGTCCTGCCTGTTCCAGATGTTCTCCATCCCGTCCGGCTCCATGGAGAACACCCTGCAGGTCGGCGACCGGGTCGCGGTCAACAAGCTTGCCCCGCTCACCGGTTGGAAGCCCGAACCGGGCGAGCCCGTGGTCTTCAAGGACCCGGGCGGCTGGCTGCCGCCCGCCCCGAAGGACAGCAACGCCTTCACCGGCGCCGTCCACTCCGGCCTCAGCGCGATCGGCCTGCTGCCACCCGGCGACGACTACCTGGTCAAGCGGGTCATCGCCACCGGCGGCCAGACCGTCGCCTGCCGCGGCACCACCCTCAGCGTCGACGGCCAGCCCGTCTCCGAGCCCTACCTGCACCCCGGCGACGACTCCTGCGCCGGCCTGGACTTCGGCCCCATCACCGTCCCCGCCGGCCACGTCTGGGTCGAGGGCGACCACCGCAGCGACTCCGCCGACTCCCGCTACCACCGCGACGGCCCGGCCGGCGGCGCCGTCCCCGTCGACAACGTGGTCGGCCCGACCGCCGCCGTGGTCTGGCCCCTCAACCACTTCACCTGGTTCGGCTGGACCGGCCGCTGACCGCCCGTCAGGTCGGCACGCCGTGTCGCAGCCGGACGGCGCAGCCCGCCACGACGGCCGCCGACAGCAGCACCGGCGCCCCGGTCTCCGCCCACTGGAACGCCCAGTAGCGCCCGGCCGGCTGACACGCGACGCGCTGCGACAGGTGCATCGCGTCGATCGCGTCCAGGCACCGCTCGGCGGGGCGGCGGACGGCCCGCACACCTCGGGGGCGGTCGGCGTGAACGGCCGGCCGTCGGCGCCCAGCGTCCGCACCAACACCACCCAGGCGCCCGGCAGCGGCACGTCCGGGCGCAGCCGGGCAGCCCGCTGGAGTCGTACAGGTCCGCCAGCCGGCGGCCGGTGGGCAGCAGGACGACGCAGGCGGCGTTTCTGGTGCTGACCACCTTCGACCTGGACGACTACGCGTTCGCGGCGCTCCGCGCGGGCGCGGCCGGGTTCCTGCACAAGGACACCCGGCCGGCCGAACTCCTGGAAGCGGTACGGGTGGTGGCCGCCGGGCAGGCGCTGCCGGCACCCCGGGTGACGCGACGGCTGATCGAGGAGTACACCCGCCGCCCCGCCTCCGCGGTGGTCCCGGCGGCGCTCGCCGGGACCACCGAACGCGAACGGGAGGTGCTCGTCCTGGTCGGGCTTCGGCCTCTCCAACGAGGAGATCGCGGCCCGCCTGCACGTCAGCCTGTCCACCGCGAAGACCCACCTCGGGCGGCTGCTCCAGAAACTCACCGCCCGGGACCGGGCCCAACTGATGACCGCGGCCTACGAGTCGGGCCTGATCCGGCCCGGTGCCGCCGCATCCTAGGATGATCGGGTGTTCATTCTTGAGCTGACCTACACCGCCCCGCTGGAGCGCATCGACGCGCTGCTGCCCGCCCACGTCGCCTGGCTGGAGCAGCACTACGCGACCGGCACCTTCCTCGCCTCCGGCCGCAAGGTTCCCCGAGACGGCGGCGTCATCATCGCCGTCGCCGAGAGCCGGGACGCCATCGAGGCCCTGGTCGCCACCGACCCCTTCAGCCAGGGCAACGCCACCGAATACCGCATCACCGAGTTCATCCCCACCACCACCGGCCCCGCTCTCGCCCCCCACCGCCAGACCCTCCCGGCCTGACGCCGGCAACGCCTTCGGCGGGTGGCCGGGCGGAGTTCGGGGGCTTCGCGCGGCGTGCGGCCTTTGGGCGGGGGATGCCTCCGGCGGGGGGCTGCGGAGTTGGGGGTCCATGCCCTCGCCCCCTACCGCCAGACCCTCCCGGCCTGACGCCGGCAACGCCTTCGGCGGGTGGCCGGGCGGAGTTCGGGGGCTTCGCGCGGCGTGCGGCCTTTGGGCGGGGGATGCCTCCGGCGGGGGCTGCGGAGTTCGGGGCCATGCCCTCGCCCCCTACCGCCAGACCCTCCCGGCCTGACGCCGGCAACGCCTCCGGCGGGTGGCCGGGCGGAGTTCGGGGGCTTCGCGCGGCGTGCGGCCTTTGGGCGGGGGATGCCTCCGGCGGGGGGCTGCGGAGTTGGGGGTCCATGCCCTCGCCCCCTACCGCCAGACCCTCCCGGCCTGACGCCGGCAACGCCGGGGGCCGCTGCCGGACGGCCTTGCCGGGGTCGGGTGGGTGGGGTGGCTGGCGGTCCGGTGGGCGCTGGTGGTTGCGGCAGCCGTCAGCGCTTGGCCGAGGAGGCTGATTGGGCGGCGAAGGCGCCGGCCAGGACGAGGGTGCCGCCGGCGAGTTGGGGGACGCCGAGGTGTTCGCCGAGCAGGACCCAGGCGAGGACGGTGGCGACCACGGCTTCGAGGTTGGCGATGACGCCGGCGACGGGTGGGGAGAGGTGCTGCACCGAGGCGATGCCGGTGAGGTAGGCGAGGACGGTGGCGATCAGGATCATCCAGAGGGCGGGGACGAGCGCGGGGAGCTGGTGGCCGTTCATGGTGACGGAGCGGGTGAGCAGTGACCAGTCGGCGGTCCAGGGGCGGGTGAAGGCGGTGAGCAGGATCGCGCCGATCAGTAGGCCGTACGCGGAGACGGCCAGGGGGTCGACGGGGCCCTCGCCGTCGCGGCCGGCGTCGGCGAGGACGAAGTAGCCGACCTGGCAGCAGGCCGCGCCGAGGGCGAAGAGGACGCCGAGCGGGTTGAAGGAGAGGCCGTGCCAGACCTCGACGACGCAGGCGAGGCCCGCCACCGCGACGCCCGCGCCGGCCATCTCCCGGCGGGAGACGGAGCGGCGCTGCACGAATCGGACGTAGGCGAGCAGCAGCGGCGGGCCCAGGTATTCGATCAGCATGGCCACGCTGATCGGGATGCGGGAGATCGCCGCGAAGTAGCAGGCCTGGACGCCGGCGACGGCGAGCAGGCCGAAGCCGATCAGCAGGCCGGGTCGGCGCCGCACCGCGTCGCGGTGCTTCCAGGCGAGGGGCAGCAGCACCAGGGCCGCTCCGGCGACCCGCAGCCAGACCGTGTGGGTGGGGGACAGCCCGGCTTCGATCAGCGGTTTGGCCGCTGTCCCGGACCCGCCGAAGGCGACCGCGGAGACCAGTGCCAGCACCAGGCCCAGCTTGGCGGTGCGGCGGGTCGGGGTGGGGGAGGAGCGGTGTTCCGTCAGGGGGAGATCGGGCGCCGGGCGCGGGTCGAGCGACATGGCGGAGGGGTCCGAGCTGCTGTGCATCGCCGCATTGTGTCAGCCCGGACCCCTCCGCCGTAAGGTGCTATCCCGCAGGTTGGTCCTGAGTCCCGAGCAGTCCGCCGGTGCCGCCGGTGCCCGGGGAACTGCTCGGCGCGGGCGGCGAGCTGGGGCCCCCGCTGGGCTTGGCCGACGGGCTGCGGCTGGGCCGCGGCTGTCCGCCGTTGCCGTTGCCGGTGCCGTCGGTGGGCGGCGAGCTCGGGCTGCCGTTGCCGTCGCCGGTGCTCCCGCCGGCGGACGGGGACGGCGCCGAGCTCACGCCGTCCGAGGTGGACGGGCTCTGGCTGGGCGAGGCGGACCCGGACGGCGCGGACGGGACGGTGGTGGACGGCGTCCGGGCCGGGCCGGAGAAGGAGCTGACCGGCTGCCCGGCCAGCGCGGACTTCATGTAGGCCGTCCAGATCTGCGCCGGGAACTTGCCGCCGGCCGCGCTGCCCGCGCCGCCGACCCCGTCCAGGGTGACCTGCTTGCCGGTGGTCGGGTCCTGGCCGAACAGGCCGACCACGGTGGTCAGTTCGGGCGTGTAGCCGGCGAACCAGACCGACTTGGAGTCGTCGGTGGTGCCGGTCTTGCCGGCCGCCGGGCGGCCCAGCGCGGCGGCCCGGTAGCCGGTGCCGCCCTGGTCGTCGATGACGCCCTGGAGGATCGCGGTGGTGCTGCGGGCGGCGTTCTTGGAGATCGCCTGGGTGGCCTTGTGCTCGGGCAGCGAGACCTGCTCGCCGCCGGACTCCAGCGACTTCACCAGCCACGGGGTGATCTGCTGGCCGTCGTTGTCGAGCGCGGCGTACACGCCGGCGAGTTCCAGCACGCTGGGGCTGGCCGAGCCCAGCGGGATCGACGGGACGGCCTTCAGGCCCGGGGTGTCGGCGGGCAGGCCGAGCGCCACCGCGGTGGAGCGGACCTTCTCCAGCCCGGTGTCCTGGGCGAGCTGCGCGAACACCGAGTTCACCGACCAGTCGGTGGCCTGCTGAAGGCTTATCTGACCGTACGAGCGCTCACCCTCGTTCGGCGGCGCGTAGGGCACGCCCTTGGCGCCGCGCACGGCCCGCCGGTTGGTGCCGTCGTAGATGGTGTCGGCGCTGATCCGGTCGCCGTACTGGGTGCGCGCCCCGGAGTCCAGGGCGGCGGCCAGCGCGATCGCCTTGAAGGTGGAGCCGGCCTGGTAGTCGGTGCGGGTGGCGTTGTCGATCCAGTGCTTGGTGGCGTCGGTGCCGCCGTACAGCGCCACCACCTGACCGGTCTTCGGGTCGACCGACACCGCGCCGGCCTGCGCGGCCGCGTCCACCTTGCGGCTGTCCGGCTTCAGGTTGTCGATGAGCTGGGCCTGCACCGCGTCCTGCAGCTGCTGCTGCTTCTTGGAGTCCACGGTCAGCGTGATGGTGTAGCCGCCCTGGGCGAGCTGGGCGTCACTGACGATGTTGTTGTCGGTCAGGTACGAGGTGGCGGCGGCCACCAGGTAGCCGGCCTGCCCCGACAGGCCCGGCGCGGACTTCGGCGACTGCACTTCCGGGAAGGTCAGCTGCTTGCGCTCCTCGGCGCCCAGCCAGTTCTTCGTCACCATGCCGTCGAGCACGTAGTTCCAGCGCGCCATCGCCTTCTGCTTGCCGTTCTCGGTGGCCGAGGACACGTCGTACGCGCTGGGCGCGTTCAGCAGGGTCGCCAGGTACGCGCCCTGGGCGGCGTTCAGCTGGCTGGCGTCCACCCCGAAGTAGGCCTGTGCGGCGGCCTGGATGCCGTACGCGCCGCGCCCGTAGTACGAGGTGTTCAGGTAGGAGGAGAGGATCTCGTCCTTGCTCTGGGTGGCGTCCACCTTGAACGCGATGAAGACTTCCTTCACCTTGCGGCTGATGGTCTGCTTCTGGTTCAGGTACGCGTTCTTCACGTACTGCTGGGTGATCGTCGAACCACCCTGGGTGGCGCCCCCGGAGGCGGTGTTGAAGGCGGCGCGGGCCATGCCCTTGAAGTTGACCGCGCCCTCCGAGTAGAAGTTGCGGTCCTCGGCGGCCAGCGCGGCGTGCTGCGCGTCCTTGGAGACCTTGTCCAGTGGCACGTTCTGCCGGTTGGTCTGCCCGGTGCGGGCCAGCAGCGAGCCGTCGGAGTACAGCCAGGTGTTCGACTGGGCGGTGGCCTGGGCGTGCGCGTCCGGCACCTTGACCAGGGCGACTCCCAGGGCGAACAGACCGATTCCCAGCAGCACTGAGGCGGCCAGGCCGACCAGCGTCATCCGCCAGGTGGGTATCAGCCGGCGCCAGCCGGTTCGTTTCGTGCGTTCACGGGGCTTTCGAGGCAACGGAGACCTTCCCGCAGGCCCCGGACGGGCTGCTCGCTCGGGCGATGACATGAACCTCGCCAGCTTGATCGATCGACTTGTCAGATGTTAGGGACCTATGTCCTATTTCTCCTAAGACGATCTTTAGATCCCACTTAGTTGCGTGTCTTCCGTCTCGTCGGACTCCTCAACGAGCGGACCCGTACGGGGACATGGCCGGACCGATCACACGATCGAGACCCTGCTCGGGGAAACGCCGAAGGCCCCCCGCTTTCGCGAGGGGCCTTCGACCGTCTGTGCGCCGCCAGGGACTCGAACCCCGGACCCGCTGATTAAGAGTCAGCTGCTCTAACCAACTGAGCTAGCGGCGCCTGCTGACGTGGAAGACTTTAGCAGCGGCCGGCGCCGGAGCCCAAATCCGTTTCCGGCCGGAGTGCCGCCTGCCGGGCACCGGGGGTTCAGCGGGCATTCGGCAGCAGGTCGCCCGCCTCCCGGGGGGTGCGGGCGCGGGCGGCGCGGACGCAGGCCCACAGCACCACGGACGCGCCCGGCAGCCAGGGCTCCCGGGTGTCCGGGGCGACGATCCAGCGGCCGCCGGCCAGGTCGGTGGAGTCCATCGCCCGCTGCACCGGGGGGACGGTCACCGCGTCGCCGATGCCGTGGCAGAGCAGCGGCGGAACGTCCCGGGCCCACTCCTCCCAGGCCAGCAGGGTGCGCAGCCGGGCCGCCGTGCCCGGCTGCGCGAACAGCAGGGTGCGGCCGCGGAAGCCGGCCACCGGGCCGCAGCCGGGGCCGGACGCCCACAGCTCGTCGAGCACCCGGCGGCCGAACACCGCCGGCATGCTGATCACATCGAAGACCCGGCCGCACGGCAGGACGGCGGGCACCCACGGACGGGCCTCCCACAGCGCGCGCATGCTGCTCGGGTACTCGCTGGCAGAGGCCAGCCACGCCTCCCCGGCGACACTGACGTACTCGACGGATTGATAGGTCCAGATGTCCACCCGTCCAGCCTGGACCTGCCACGCCCGGAGTCGCGCCGAAAACCGCGTTCACCGCACACCGGCGGCGGCGAGGGCGTACCATCGCCCGCCGCATATGCCAGCGGCCTGGTGGCGGTTACTCCTCCGGGCCGCGGCGCTGCAGGGTGCGGCCGTACTCGACCATCTTCAGCGCGTAGTCGGGCGCCCACTCGGCGCGCTCGGCGATCTGCTCCACGGAGAGCGCGTCGAACCGGCGCGGGTCGGCGAGCTGGGCCGCGGCGATCGCCTGGAAGTCCATGGCGCGCTCCGCCGCGGCGCGGAACGCCAGCGTCAACTCGGTGGAGCGGGAGAGCAGTTCGGCCGGATCGGCGATCGACTCCAGGTCGAAGAAGCGCTCCGGCTCGGGCTCCTTGCCCTCCGGTTCGAAGATCAACTGGGCCGGGCGGATCCGGCGCCCCCGATCGCCAGGCCCCGGCACGGCCGGTACGGCAGCCGGAACCGGCGTACCGCTCTGGTCGGACGCCTGCGGGTGCGAGTCGGGCATGGCGGGGCACCTCCGGGGTGGTGAAGGGGAAGACGGCCGTCGTCCATTGTCGCGCGAAGACCGCAGGTAGCGGAACGGTGCGCCCCCGGTTGCTATTCCCGCGCACCGGCGCGCGGCACCCGTCGCACTCCCCGGCGCGTGGCACCCGACACGCGCCCGGGGGGCATCAGGACAGGCGCACCCGGTGCTCGGACAGCCGCGCCAGCACCGCGTGATTCGCCTCCCAGCCGTCCGGGAACTTCACCGCCACCCCCAGCTGCACCGGCTCCGTCGACGGATGCTCGTCCAACAGCTCCGCGATGCCCGCCCGGGCCACCACGATGCACGCGTGCCGGTGCCGGGACGCCAGCACACACAGCCGGCCCGTCTCCAGGTGGAAGGCCGTCGCGTCCGGGCGGCCCGACAGCGGATGCAGCACCACCGTCACGTCGTACTCCCGGCCCTGGAGGCGGTTCGCGGTGTCCACCGTCACCGCCTCGCCCAGCGCCGGATCCACCGGCACCCCCAGCCGGGCCAGCTCCGCCCGCACCGCCGCCGCCTGGTCCCGGTGCGCCGTCCCCACCGCCACCCGGCCCGCCGTCAACGGCGCCGAACCCTGCTCCGAGACCGCCGTCAACTCCCGCTCCAGCAGCCGCTGCACCGTCCGCGCCACCGCCGCCACCGCCTGCGCGTCGGTCCGCACCGTGTGCCGGGCCGGCAACTCCAGCAGCGCCCACCCGCTCTCGGCCGCCTCGTCGATCGCCGCGTCCACCGCCGAACCGTCCGCCCGCACCCCCGGACGCAGCGTCCGCTCACCCGGGCCGGTGCCCGAACGGAACGGCGTGTACGGGTAGAACGCCGAGGAGATCAACGGCGCCGCCGACGCCGGCAGCCGCCAGGACACCGGCAGCCGGTGCGGCCGGATCGCCGGATTGTGCGCCAGCAGCGTCACCACCGCCGAACTCGACGGGTCGTACGACAGGCCCGCCCACTGGTCGGTGCCCACCACCGTGAACGGGTCCAACTGACCCGGATCACCCACGAACAGCGCCCGCTCGAACAGCCGGGCCACCGCCAGCAGCGCGTCCGAGCGCATCTGGTACGCCTCGTCCACGATCGCCTGCCGCCACGGCTGCTCGGTCTTCACCCACTGCCACTTCGCCGCCGTGGAAATCACCACGTCCTGCTCCAGCAGGTCCGCGACCTTGTCCTTCGCGGTGACATTCGCGTGCCGCAGCGCCTCCGGCGCTGGCCTGGAGTCGCTCGCGTGCAGCCGGCCGATCGAGATGTCCGGGGCCTTCGACGCCAAGCGGTCCACCAGGTCGTCCACCTGGCTGTTGGTCTGCGCGACGATCATCAGCCGCTCGCCCGCACCCACCAGCTCCCGGGCCGCCCGCACCACCAGCGTCGACTTGCCCGCACCCGGCGGCGAATCCACCACCACCCCGCGCGGGGCACCCGGCCGCGGCCGCACGACCGCGTCCAGAATCCCCGCCACGGCCCGGTCCGCGGCCTCGCCCGGCGACAACGCGCCCGTCGCCGCCGCATCCTGAGGGTCGGTCACCAGCTCTCCAGAGAAACTCATCCGCACGTCATTCCCACTCGTCCGAACCGGCCGGTGAATCCTCGCCGACCACCGGCGGACCGCCGTGCGTCCACGGAGTGTCCGCCGGCTCCGGCAACGGCGCCGACTGGCGCGGCGTCAGCTCGAACAGCGTGAACACCACCTGGCTGCCCACCTCCGGCACACTGCCCGGCTCCGGATCCTTCCGCCGGCCCATGCCCGACAGCAGCCGCACCACCACCTCGCCCGGCGCCGACGAAACCACCTCCGCCCGCTGCGCCGGCTCCGCGTGCGCCCGGTACACCTCACGGCCCGGATCCGCGTGCGGACGGTCGCCCGTGCGCACCACCAGCAGCGGACGCGGCTTCGGCGAACGGCCCTCGGACCACTCCGGCACCACGTCCACCACCTCGCCGGCGAACGCCTCGCCCGCCAGCCGGCGCTCCGCCATCGCCAGCGGATCGTCCAGCGCCTCCTGGATCTCCAGCTTCGCCTGCTCCCGCTCGCGCTGCGCCAGCTTGCGGGCCGCCGTCACCGCGTCGTCCCGGCGCGGCTGCGGCGGCTCACCCGCCGCCACCCGGTCCCGGTGCATGGTGAACGACCAGCGGTCGCCCTCCCAGCGGTCCGCCAGATGACCGGCCGGCGGCAGCTCCCGCAGCAGATCCAGCCCGCGCCACACGTCGTGCCAGGTCGGCAGCGTCGCCGCCAGCAGCACCCGGGCCAGCTCCGCCCGGGCCCGCTCGACCAGCCCCGCCGCCCGCTGCGACTCCGCACCGTCCCGCGCGGCCTCGGCCCGCTCCCGCACCGCCACCGCGGCGTCGTGCCGCAGGATCGCCGGGGCCAGGACGTGCTCGTCGAACCGCGGATCCGTCGCCGGACCGGCCGGCGGATGCACCAGCAGACCGTCCGCGTCGCGCGCCGACTCCACCCACTCCGCAGCCGCCGCACCCGTCACCGCCGGCTCCAGGCCCGCCGGCGGCAGGTGCCAGGCCAGCCGGGCCGCCAGGTGCTGGTCCTCCAGGTTCGACTGCCCCGTCGCCCAGTGCCGCGCCAACAGACCAGTCATCGCCAGCAGCATCGACGAACCCGGCACCTGCGCCCGGTCCGTCAGATGCGTCAACCACCGCCCCAGCAACGGGACTTGGGTCGGCGCCGGATACTCGCCCGGATCCGGGTCCTGGGCCGTCCGGCGGAACCGGGTCGAACGCCCCAGCAACGCCAGATGCGCCACCCCCGCCGCGTTCGGCACGATCAGCTGCGGCGCGTCCAGGCACAACTCCCGCACCACCGGCACCTTCTCGCCGCTCACCGGGTCCTTCTCCGAACCCTCCAGCAGCTCCACCTGCTCGCCGAACGACTCCAGGTACGGCACCACGTCCGCCGCCATCGCCGCCAGGAAGTCCGAACGCTGCGTACGGTTCAGCGGCTGCGGCACCAGATGCAGCCGCGGCGCGTCCCGGTCCGTGCCCAGCAGCACCGCCAGCGGCGCACCCGCCTCACCCGCCGCCGCCAACGGCACCAGCACCATCGGACGCTCCGACAGCTGACGGTGCCGCACCGTCGCCACCGGCTCCGCCCGCTGGGCGCGCACCGCCTCCAGCCGCGCCAGCGTCGACAGCAGGCTCACCGCACGCCCCCGAGCTGTGCGTCCCCGAGCTGCGTGCCCGCGAGCTGTGCGCCGTCGAGCTGTGTGCTGTCGAGCTGTGCGCCCCCGAGCGCCAAGGCCTCCGCCCGCAGCCGGGCCGCGTACGCCAGCCGCTCGGACGCCTCGTCCAAGCCCAACTCCGCCAGCAGCGAAGGCTCCAGGCCCGCCTCGACGCCCCGCTCCGCCGCCGCCAGCGCCGCCTCCACCGTGCGCAGCGAACCCAGCTCCCCGCGCACCCCGCGGCCCAACTGCTCCACCGCACCCGCGCAGCGGGCCTGCGCCCGGCAGTGGAAACCCAGCTCGCAGGTCGAAATGCACTCCGGACCGTACGCGGCCGGCACCGCCGCCACCGCCTCGGCCAACTCCTCCACCGGACGGGTCGGCGCACCCGAATCGTCCCGCGCCAGGTCGAAGCTCACCCCCTCCGGAAGCGCCGCCAACAACTGCTCCACCCTGGTCATCCGGGACAACTGCCGTCGGGTGGTGGACAGCTCGCGCCGCACATCGACCGGCACCGCGACCGGACGGTTGGAGAAGTCCTTCGGGCAGACCAGCAGCGCCGTCAACTCCGGCGCGCCCGGCAGTTCCTGCACGGCATGGGGGTACCCCCGGCCGAAGGCTGGGGGAGGATCGGCGGACGGCTCACGGCCGGCCAGCCGGGCCGCCGCCTCCTGCAGGGCCAGCACGTACACCGCGGCCTGCCGGGCCGCCGCACCCACCTTCGCCGGATCGGCCGCACCGTCCAGCACCGGAAAGGACTTGATCTCCACCACGGTGCACCGGCCGCCGTGCACCACCACCGCGTCCGGCTCCAGGTACGCCGGGCTGCCCGCCACCTCCAGCCGCAGCATCGGATGGTCCAGCAGCGTCCAGGCCGCCGGATCGGCGGACGCCTCGGCCAGCGCCGCCAGCGTCCGCTCCGCGCGCACCGCCGGGGACTGCGAGGGCAGCAGATCCGGCACCCCGAGCGAAGCCACCTCCGCCTCCGGCACCCCCAGCAGCCGGCGCAGCGGCTGCAACAGCACCGCGTAGCCGTCCTGCTTCAGCCGGGACTCGAACTGGAGGCCGCGGCGGATCGCGAACGGCGACTGGCCGAACGGCGCGGGCCGGCCCAGCCGGTGCGCCAGCGCGGTCTTGTCCACCCCCGCCGCGTCCAGCAGCGCGCGGCGACGGCATCCGGGATTGGCGGCGAGTGCGGCGAGGGCCCGGGCATCGAGACTGCGCTGCGGCGCGGGGCCGCGCAGCTCGAAGAGCCGCCGCAGCGACGGGGAAGCCTGCCCCAAGTGCGAGACGTTCATGGTGCGGCCCAGTCTCGCATCCGGTGCCGACAAAGCGGAGCCGGTCGCTCGATCCGGCCGGTCCGGTGGGGGATCATGGGCCCGGTGGTCCGCAACGGCGCGGCCGCGCACCGCAGTCCTCGAAGCCCTTCGCGCTCCCTTCGCGCCCACGTCGAATGAGGTAGCCCCCATGCCCGCCCGTATCGTGCTGGTCCGCCACGGCGAGACCGCCTGGTCGGTCACCGGTCAGCACACCGGCCGCACCGACATCCCGCTCACCGACGCAGGCCGCACCATGGCCCGCGCCCTCGGTGAGCGCCTCGGCCGCTCCCCGTGGCACGGCCTGCCCACCGCCGCCGTCTACACCAGTCCGCTCTCCCGCGCCCGCGAGACCGCCGAACTCGCCGGTTTCGGCGACCGCGCCGTGGACCGCCCCGAACTGCTGGAATGGGACTACGGCCAGTACGAGGGCCGCACCGGCGCCGACATCCGCGCCACCGACCAGCCCGGCTGGCTGATCTGGCGCGACGGCGTCCCCGGCGGCGAGAAGCTCTCCGAGGTGGCCGCCCGGGTCGACTCCTTCCTCGCCGAACTCAACGGGCGGCACGGAGTCCCCGACGCCGACACCACCACGATGCACTGCGCCGACTGCGAGGTCGTGCTGTTCGCGCACGGCCACCTGCTGCGCATCCTCACCGCCCGCTGGCTCGGCCTCGCCCCCGAGCACGCCCAGCGCTTCAAGCTCGGCACCGCCTCGCTCTCCGTGCTGTCCTGGGAGTACGGGCTGCCCGCCGTCGAGATCTGGAACGACCACAGCCACCTTGAGAACGCCTGACGTTCGCCGGGGCCGGCGGTGAGTCAGGCCGCGACAGTGCTGTCGTAGCCCTCCAGGAACTCCCGCACCTCCGCGACGGAGGAGTGCCCGCGCAGGCGGTCCGCGGTGTGCGCCAGCATGCCGCGGATCCGCGCCGAGCGGACCTGGCCGAGCATCGCCACCGCCTCCGCCCCCTGCACGGCCGCGCCCGCCAGATCGCCCCGGCCCAGCCGGTCGTGCGCCAACTCGGCGATGTACAGCGCCCGGTTGCGGACGAAGTGCGGGTGCTGCAGATCGACCGCCTGCTCGGCCCGGACACTCGCCCGCTCGAACTCGCCGAGTACCGACCAGCACTGCGCCTCCTGGCCGGCCAGCTCCGCCTCGCCGAAGAAGGACATCCACTCCGGATCGGCGTCCCGCGGCCCCCGGTCGAACAGCGCGTACGCCCGGGACAGCGCCTGGTGACAGGCCCCCCGGTCGCCGAGCAGCGCCCAGGCGCTCGCCTCGCGCAGCGTCAGCAAGGAGCGCAGCCGCTCCGAGCCCAGACCGACGGCCGCGGCCTGCCCGGCCTGGGCGGCCCGCAGCGACTCCCGGGCCTGGCCGGAGTCCCGGGCCAGGAAGGCGATGTTGCTGAACACGTGCGCCTCCAGGTTGGTGTCCTGGGCCATCCGGGCGGTCGCCAGCGCCTCCGAGTAGAACGACCTGGCTTCCATCAGCCGGTTCGAGTCGTGCGCCAACCAGCCCACCGAGATGGCGAGTTCGCCCGCGCCGCACTGCAGGCGGCGCTCGGTCTCGGTGTTGTACGCGCCGTCGTTGAGCAGCACGTAGGCGCTGCGCAGCGACTGGCCGGCCAGCTCGAACAGGGCGTCCGCGCCCTGCACGTCGTCCAGCAGCCGGATGTCGCGGACCGCCTGTTCGACGCCGCGCACCTCGGCCGCGCCGACCCGGCGGCGTTCCTCCGGCGGTGGGGCGATGGGCAGTGTCGGGGGCGTGGGTGCGGGCTGTGGTGACCCGTTCACGCCGAGCGCGGTCGCCACTGCGGCGGGGCAACCGTTCAGGAACGTACGGCGAAGCACGTCGTCCTCCTCGTCAGGCCGATGCGAGGCGTCCGGCGGGCCCACCGGGGCGGCAGGTCCGGCGGCCGGATCGCTGGGGGGATCGGTGAGGGGTTGCGCGGTGGGGCAGGCAGCCGGGTGGCTTGTCGGTTCGGTCGTCGGCCCGATGGGCGGGTCCGCGTTCGGGGCGGTGTTCGGGGTCGTGTTCGGGGTCGTGTGCGGGTCCGCGTTCGGGTCCGCGTTCGGGTCCGTGTTCGGGGCGGTGTTCGGGGCCGTGTGCGGGTCTGGGTTCGGGTCGGCGGTTCGCGGGCGGCGGCGGACCGCCTTGCGCGGGGCGAACCCGAGGTCGGCCAGCGACTTGCCCGGCCACATGTGCCGGAACACCCGCTGGTAGGCGTAGTTGGGGCAGCGGATCTCGCCGGCCTCCACCCGCCCGACGTAGCGCGCGTCGCAGGACACGTGCTCGCCGATCTCCCGGGCGGCGCGGCGGACCAGCGTGGCGAACTCCCTCGGTGAGAGATCGCCGCGCAGCTCCCGCATCGCCTGGTTGGGGACGGTCGCCGGCCGGGGCCCGCTGGTCCGCGTGGCTGCCATGCTGCACTCCGAGGTCGTACCGGCGCGGTCGCGCCGGCCTCGGTGCGAGGGCCGTCGCGTCGGCACGACAGTACCCGCAGTCACTCGGCGTACACGGCGAGTTGTCGGCTGAGATCGGGTCAATTGCGGACAATACGGACGCAGTTGCCGCGTTCCGCCATGAAATGCCATGGCTTGCCGTAAGGGAGGCCGTGGCCTGGAGGGGTGGTCGCGCGTTGTCCTGATACATGGACGCCGGCGGTACGGGCCCCCTCCCGTGCCGGCCCCCGCTGCCCGACCAGGTGGCGGAGCACCATCCGGCCGTCCACGCGACCCCAGGTGACAGGAGGTCCCCCATGGCCACCGGAGTTCCCCAGTACCGCCGCCCGGCTGCCCCGGCCGTGCTGCCCGCCTCCGCCGTACTGCCCGTCCCATCGGCGGTACCGGCCGTGTCGGCCTGTGCCGGCGGTGGTTCGGGCGGTGGCGTGGTCGGGAGGGTCGCGCAGTACGACACGGTGACGGTGCAGGTCCGGCACGGGCTGGAAGCGGTCGACATCCTGCGGCTGCGGCGCGCCTGCGGGGCCGTTCTGCAGACCTCCGGCGGCTCCGCGATCGCCTTTCTCGTCCCGGCCGGCACCGCGCTGCGCTGGCATCTGCCCGGTTCGAGCTGTACCCCAGGGGCAGACCTGCTCCCGCCCACCGATCCGGGTTGGATCATCCCGCCCGCCGGCCCCCAGCCCTGCGCCCGCCCCACCGACGCCTGGGTGCTCCGCTCGGCCCTCTGCGAGGCGGCCACCACCCTCACCGCGGGTGGCCTGGGCCCGCTCTGAGCCGTTCCGGCGTGAGGCCCGGTGGTCCGGCCCCGCTCTCCGCGATCAGGGTTTGGGAGATCATCGGATAATGGCCGCATGGGCCGTTCACGTACCACCCCCGCCCCCGCCGTCCCCGGTCGCGCGCACACCGAAGGCCCGCTGACCGCGACCGTCGCCTCCGGCACCGCCGAACTGCGCCCCGACCGTGACCGGCCGCACGCCTGGCAGCTCGTCCTCGACGGCGCCCCGCAGTCGCTGGTCGACCTCGCCGACCCCACCCACCTCGGCTTCGAGTACCAGCGGCGGATCGGCCACCTGATAGACCTCGCCGCCCCCGCGAGGCAGCCGATATCCGTGCTGCACCTCGGTGGCGGCGCGCTCACCCTGGCCCGCTACACCGCCGCCACCCGGCCACGCTCCCGGCAGCAGGTCGCCGAGATCGACACCGCGCTCACCGAACTCGTCCGCACCGAGCTTCCGCTCGACCGCACCTGGCAGATCAAGGTCCGCGGCGGTGACGCCCGCGCCGTCCTGGACCGCACCCCCGAGGGTTCCACCGACCTGGTGATCGCCGACGTCTTCGCCGGAGCCCGGGTCCCCGCGCACTGCGCCACCGTCGAATTCGCCCAACTCGCCGCGCGCGCCCTCACCGGCACCGGCCGCTACACCGCCAACATCACCGACGGCGGCCAACTCGCCTTCGCCCGCGCCCAGGCCGCGACCCTGCTGGCCGTCTTCCCCGAGGTCTGCCTGATCGCCGACCCCGCTGTCCTGCGCGGCAAGCGCTTCGGCAACCTCGTCCTGGCCGCCGCCCACACCCCCCTCCCGCTCACCGACCTCACCCGCCGCCTGGCCGCCGACCCCGCCCAGGCCCGCCTCCTCCACGCCCGCGACCTCACCGATTTCGTCGCCGGCGCCACCCCCGTCCCCGACACCGAAGCCGTCCAGTCCCCGGCCCCACCCCCGAGGGCCTTCGGCTGACCGGTCAGCGCAGCAGCGAGCCCGGATCGAGATCGAGCCGGAAGGGGTCGGTGAGCGCGATGCTCTCGCCCGGCTGGACGGTCCGGTCTAGGTAGTCGCCGTGTTCCAGCTGTCCGAGGTGGAGGCGCGGAGCGGGGGCGAGGTCGAGCCGCCAGTAGTGCGGGATGCCCGCTGCCGCGTAGAGGCCGGGCTTCGTCCTGCGGTCGATGATCCGGGTGGACGGGGACGCGATCTCGACGGCCACCACGACATCGTCCGCGTGCAGGACGGCACCGGCCTCGGCGGCTGCGGCGGCGTCGGCGACGACCAGGTCGGGGATCAGCAGGCCGTCCGGGACGAGGACGTTGACGGCTTCCAGCACCTCGAACGGCGCGCCGGCGGCTGCGATGGCAGCGTCCAGGAGCGCCCACATGCGCGAGCTGGCGCGCTGATGCGGGACGCCGGGGTTGGGGCTCATCAGTAGCGCACCCCCGACCAACTCGATGCGATGGCGGGTGTCCTCGGGTAGGGCCAGGACGTCTTCGACCGTCCACGGCCCGAAGTGATCGGAAAGGGCAACGCTCATGATCCTTCCTACCTCCCTTCGGCGCCGATGAAGCAGCGTCTCCATTGTCGCCATCGGCACTGGTCGGCGATACCGGTTGTTGGGGAGACGATCAGTGCCCGCCGGGGAGGCCGCGGTGCTTGTACGTGGCGGCGGCGGTGAGGAGGAGGCCGGCGGCGATGGGGAGGAGGACGGCGGTGGTGGAGTCGCTGTCGTCGGGGTCGGCGGGGGAGGCGGTGAGGCTGAGGGCGGCGTCGTCCTGGGGGGTGGCGGGGGGCGGGGGGAGTCGGTCGGGGGTGGCGGTGGTGAGGTTGTCGACGTGCCGGCGAGTGGGGAGCGGGGTGGCCTCGGCGGCGGGGTCGTCGGGGGTGTGCGGGGCAGGGGCCTTGGCGGCGGATTCGCCGGGGCGGCCGGGGCGGTCGCGGGAGGCGCGGTCGTCCTCGGGGCGGGCCTGCGGGGGGACGGTGGAGAGCAGGCGGGTGGCGATGGCGAAGGCGTCGGGGCCGTCGGAGTGCTGGCCGGGGAGTGGGAGTTCACCGGTGCCGAGGTGCTGGTGCAGGACGGCGCCGAGTTCGCCGACCGCACCGTCCAGCGTGGGGGCGGTGCCGCCGAGCAGTCCGTGCTCGGCGGCGGGCGCGGCCGGCCCGGGGGTGAGGGCGCGGGTGGCGGGGCCGGCCCGGCCGGTTCCGGTGGCGTGGGCCTCGGAGGTGTCGAGGGCCAGGCCCAGTAACTGGGCGGCGAGCATGCCGCTCGCCGCCAGCGCCCGGGGCCGGCCCCACCGGTGCCGGAGGGTGTCCGAACGTCGCGGCCGCTTCGCGTGATTGGTTCGCACACCAGGGGAGAACGAGCGGGACCCCGCACGGTCACGCCCGCCGCTCACACTCCGTCACATCGGGCGGTGAACAGGCGCGTTCAGCCGAGCCCTCCGCGCCGGATCACCTCCGCGTACCAGCGGGCGCTGGACTTGGGGGTGCGTCGCTGGGTCCCGTAGTCGACGTGCACGATGCCGAAGCGCTTGCTGTAGCCGTACGCCCACTCGAAGTTGTCCAGCAGCGACCAGAGGTAGTAGCCGCGGACGTCCGCCCCGGCGGCGATCGCGTCGGCCACCGCCGCCAGGTGCAGGTGGAGGTAGCGGATCCGCTCCGGGTCGTCGATCCCGCCGTCCGGGCCGACCACGTCCTCGTAGGCGGCGCCGTTCTCGGTGACCATCAGGGGCAGGCCGAAGTCGCGGTGCATGCCGATCAGCGACTCGGACAGGCCGGTGGCGTCGATCGGCCAGCCCATCGCGGTGACGTCCTCGTTGGCGAGGTGGAAGACCACGTCCTCGGCGCCGGGCCAGGGACTGTGCGCACTCTCGCCGTGGCCGCCGTTGTGCGCGGGGTCCGGGGTTTCGGCGTCCTTGCGGGGGGCCGAAACGATGGTCGGGGTGTAGTAGTTGAGGCCGAGCAGGTCGATCGGCCGACCGATCTCCGCGAGGTCGCCGGGCCGGATCAGCTCATCCCAGTCGACGATCGCGGCGGTGTCGGCGAGCAGGTCGGCCGGGTAGCCGCCGCCGAACAGCGGGCCGGTCCAGATCCGGTTACCGACCGCGTCGATCCGGCGGGCCGCTTCCCGGTCCTCGGCGCTGTCGGTGAGCGGGCGGACCAGGTGCAGGTTGTGCGAGACGGCGATCTGCGCGGAGGCGGGCAGCAGCTCGCGCAGCGTGCCGACGGCCAGGCCGTGGCCGAGGTTGAGGTGGTGGGCGGCCTTGAGCGCGTCGGCCGGGTCGGTGCGCCCGGGGGCGTGGACGCCGGAGCCGTAGCCGAGGAAGGCGCTGCACCAGGGTTCGTTGAGGGTGCTCCAGAGCGGTACCCGGTCGCCGAGGGCGCGGGCGGCGAGTGCCGCGTACTCGGCGAAGCGGTGGGCGGTCTCGCGGATCGGCCAGCCGCCGGCGTCCTCCAGGTCCTGCGGGAGGTCCCAGTGGTAGAGGGTGGCGACGGGGGAGATGCCGTGCTCCAGCAGGGTGTCGACCAGGGCGCGGTAGAAGTCGAGTCCGCGTTCCACGGCGGGGCCGCGGCCGGTGGGCTGGATCCGCGGCCAGGACAGCGAGAACCGGTACGAGGTGAGGCCGAGGTCGGCCATCAGCCGGACGTCCTCGCGGAAGCGGTGGTAGTGGTCCACCGCGATGTCTCCGGTGTCGCCGTTCGCGACCTTCCCGGGGGTGTGGCTGAAGGTGTCCCAGATGGACGGGGTACGGCCGTCCTCGGCGGCGGCGCCCTCGATCTGGTAGGCCGCGGTGGCCGCGCCCCAGGCGAAGCCGGGCGGGAAGACGACCCCTGGGGCCCCGGCGGTCGCTGCGGCGGCGTGGGCGGCGGTGGTCGGATCGGTCGTGGTCATTCGGGAGCGCTCCCATGGCTGAGGGGTGGACAGGGCGGGGGTGCCGGGCCTTCCGGAGGATCAGCTCTTGACGGCGCCGGACGTGATCCCGCCGACAATGTGCTTCCCCAGAACGGCGAAGATCAGCAGCAGCGGCAGGGCGCCGACCAGCGCGCCGGTCATGATCACGGCCTGGTTGATGTCGTGCCCGGAGCCTCCGCCGATCGCCGAGAGCGCGACCTGCACGGTCGGGTTCTGCTGGGTGAGGACCACGAACGGCCAGAAGAAGTCGTTCCAGGACTGGACGAACACCAGCATGCCGAGCACCGCCATCGCGGGCCGGGCCACCGGGAACACCACGTGCCAGATGATCCGCAGGCTGTGCGCCCCGTCCACCCGGGCCGCCTCGATCAGCTCGAACGGCAGTGCCTCGGACAGGAATTGGCGCATGAAGAACACACCGAACGCGGTTACCAGCGAGGGCAGGATCACCGACTGCAGGTGGTTGCCCCAGTCCAGCTTCGTGATGATCCGGTACAGCGGGATCACACTGAGCTGCGGCGGAACGGTCATGGTGGCGACCACCAGGGTGAGCAGCGCGTTCCGGCCGCGGAAACGCAACTTGGCGAAGGCGAAGCCGGCCAGCGTGGAGAACAGCACCGTGGACAGTGCCACGCAGCCCGCCACCACGGTGGAGTTCAGCAGCGCGGTGCCCATGTCGGCCTGCTCCCAGGCGGTGGAGATGTTGGCCCACAGCCGGCCGCCGGGCACCATCGGCGGCGGCGACTGGGCCACCCGCTCGCCGGTGTGCGAGGCCGCGACGAAGGTCCAGTACAGCGGGAACAGCGAGACCACCGCGGCGACGGCCAGCAGCAGGTGGGCGACCGGACCGGCCTTGTCCTGGTCGCCGGCGCCGCGCCGGAACAGACCTCGCGGACGTTCCTGCCGGGCGGGCCGCGTGGTGCGGGCCGAAGGGGTGGACAGGGTGACGGCCATCTCAGCCTCCCAGCTCGTGGCGCTTGCGGTAACGGGCGAACAGGAACTGCACCAGCCCGATCACCAGCAGGATCAGCAGCATCGTCCAGGCCACCGCCGAGGCCCGTCCCAACTGCCGTGACGGCCAGCCCAGTTCGTACATGTACAGGCCGAGCGTCTGGAACTGGTGCGCGGAGCCGCCGGAGACGCCCACACCGCCGCCGAACAGCAGCGGCTCGCCGAACAGCTGGGTGGCGCCGATGGTCGAGACGATGACGGTGAACAGGATGGTCGGCCGGATCGACGGGACGGTGATCCGGGTGAACTGCTGCCAGCGATTGGCCCCGTCCAGACTCGCCGCCTCGTACAGGTCCTTCGGCACCGCCTGCATCGCGGCCAGGTAGATCAGCGCGTTGTAGCCCGTCCAGCGCCAGGTGACGATGGCGGAGACGGCGATCTGCGAGGGCCAGGTGTCGGCGTACCAGTTGATGTGGTGGATGCCGACCGCGTCCAGCGCCCAGTTGATGAACCCGTGGTCCGGGTTGAACAGTTGGACGAACACCAGGGTCGCGGCGGCGATCGAAGTGGCGTACGGGGCGAGGATCGCGACCCGGAGGAAGCCGCGGGCCCGCATCCGGTGGTTCAGCAGGTGGGCGAGCCCCAGCGCCATCAGCAACTGCGGGACGGTGGAGATCACCCCGATCGTGAAGGTGTTGCGCAGCGCCGTCCAGAACTGGTCGTTGGACCACAGCCGGGTGTAGTTGCCGAGGCCCTTCCACTCCATCACGTCCGGCTTCAGCAGATCGACGTGGTGCAGCGACAGCCAGCCCGTCCAGATCAGCGGGAACAGGCCGAAGGCGGCGAAGCAGAGGAAGAACGGGGCGATGAAGGCGTATGGCGAGGCCTTCAGGTCGAGCCGGTACAGGCGGGAGCGCCAGGCGGGGCGCCCCGGGGGGACGGGTGGGGTCGCGGCGGGGGCGTTGGTGGCCACGTGGGGCTTCCTTCCCGGGGTGGCGAGGGGCGGCGGAGCGGAGCCCGGCCGGGCAGTCGGTGACCGGGGCAGCGGCCGGGTCAGTGGCCGACCTTGTCGTCGACCAGCTTGGTGACGTTGCTCCACGCCTTGGCCGGGTCGGTGCCGTGCTCCTCGATGTCGAGGACGCCGTTGTCGGTGATGATCGTCTTCACGTTGCCGTCCTGCTCGCCGATCGGCGCCGGCGTGACGGTCTGCGCGGTGGTGGCGAAGATCTGGCCGGTCGGGGCGTTGTTGAAGTACTCGGCCCTGGCGCCCTGGACGGCGGGCTGCTGCAGACCGCCCACGGTGGACGGCAGGTTGCCGACCTTGGTGAAGACCTTCGCCTGCTGCTCCGGCGCGGTCAGCCAGGCGGCCAGCGCGGCGGCCTCCTTGGTGTGCTTGCCGGACTTCGGGACGGTCAGGAACGCGCCGCCCCAGTTTGAGGCGAGCGGCGGGGCCGCGACGTCCCACTTGCCCTTGCCGGCGTCGCCGGAGTACTTGCTGATGATGCCGGTCATCCAGGACGGGCAGACCACGGTGGCGAACTTGGCGTTCGCGAACGCGGCGTTCCACGGGTCCTGGAACTGGCGCAGACCGGCGCTGATCCTCGCCTGCGAGGCGGAGACCGCCAGGTCCCAGGCCTTCTTGACGCCCGGGCTGGCCTTGTAGACCAGCTTGCCCTCGGCGTCCGAGTACTGCAGGGGCTCGGCCGACAGCGCGGCGTTGAACAGGCCGGAGGCGGAGTCGGTGAAGAACGTGCCCGCCGGAGCCTTCGACTGGTAGCTCCTGCCCGCCTCGACGAACTTCGACCAGTCGCCGGCCCACAGCTTGCCGACCTCGGCGCGGTCGGTGGGCAGACCGGCCTGCTGGAACAGGTCGGTGCGGTAGCAGATCGCCATCGGGCCGATGTCGGTGCCCAGCCCGATCAGCGCGCCCTTCGGGGTGGTGGCCTGCTTCGCCTTCCAGCCCAGCCAGTTGGCCGGGTTGACGCCCTCGGACTTGCCGAGGTCCACGAACTTGTCGCCCAGCGTGTTGGCGGCCTGCGCGATGTACCCGACCTCGACCGCCTGGATGTCGGCCAGACCGCTGCCGGACGCCAGGTGGGTGGTCAGCGCGTCCCAGTACTTCTGGCCGTCCTGGACGGTGTCGTACTTGATCGTGACGTTCGGGTGCGCGGCCATGTACTCGTCGTACAGGCCGGCCTCCTTGTAGCCGAAGGTGCCGAAGTCGCCGACGGTCAGGGTGATTTTCGCGTTGGCGTCGCCCGAACCGCTGCCGCTGCCGCTGCCGCCGTCCGAGCCGGACGAGCAGGCCGTGAGCAGCAGGGCGGAGGTGGCCAGTACGGCGGTGGCGAGGACGGCGGCTCTGCGGGGGCGGGAGGTGGTGCGCATGGGGGTGAACTCCTTTGTCCGGGTGGTGGATCCGGGTCTTCCGGGGTGGAGCGGAGAGGTTCTCGGAGGTTCTGGGATGTTCTTCGTGCGCTGATTTCCGACTAGAGTGCGGGAGTGCTGTGGGAGCGCTCCCACACTTGGCATGCCGGAAGGTTGCTGGGTCGCCGGGGTGAGTGTCAAGACATGGCGACGCAAACGTTGCCGGAGCGTTTCCGGTGCGACGGCCCGGCGCGGGGCCGGGCTTCGGGCTGCCCGGAAGCCGAAGCGCGGTGCGCCCAGGAGGGTCGTGAACGGCGCGGGACCGGCCACAATGAACAGTCCGTGCGGGCGCCGGACGGACTCCACCGGAACCGTGCTGCCCGCCCCGTCCGTCCCATCCGTCACAGAGACCGAGAGGTGCAGCGATGAGCCCGACCGCACAGCGCCCCGAAGCGCTCCACCCGGGCGCCGGCGGCAGAGCCACCGCGCGCCCCACCCTGGAGGAGGTGGCCGCACTGGCCGGCGTCGGCCGCGGCACCGTCTCCCGGGTCGTCAACGGCTCGCCCCGGGTCAGCGCCAAGGCCCGCGAGGCCGTCCAGAACGCCATCGCGGAACTCGGCTACGTCCCCAACCGGGCCGCCCGCACCCTGGTCACCTCGCGCACCGACTCCATCGCGCTGGTCGTCCCCGAGGCCGAGACCCGGCTGTTCTCCGAGCCGTACTTCTCCGACATCATCAGCGGCGTCTCGGCCGAACTCGCCGAGACCGACATGCAGTTGCTGCTGATCCTGGTCCGCAACCAGCGCGAGCGCGAACGCCTCTCGGCCTACCTGACGGCCCAGCGGGTCGACGGCGTCCTGGTCGTCTCGGTGCACCGCGACGACCCGCTGCCCGCCCTGCTGGAGAGCCTGGAGATCCCGTCCGTGCTGGCCGGCCGGCGCGGCGACCTCGAGCCGCTCAGCTACGTCCACGCCGACAACGCCGGTGGCGCCCGGATGGCCGTCCGGCACCTGCTGCGCCGCGGCTGCCGCCAGGTCGCCACCCTCACCGGCCCGCTGGACATGGAGGTCGCCCAGGCCCGCCTCGGCGGCTACCGCCGGGCCTTGGAGGAGTCCGGACACCCCTACGACGAGGAGTTGGTCGGCCTGGCCGACTTCACCGAGGAGGGCGGCCGGGTCGCGATGCGCGAACTCCTGGAACGGCGGCCCGAACTGGACGGTGTGTTCTGCGCGTCCGACGTGATGGCGGCCGGCGCGATGCAGGTGCTCCGGGCCGCCGGCCGGCGGATCCCCGACGACGTCGCGGTGATCGGCTTCGACGACTCGATCGTGGCCCGGCACACCGACCCGCCGATGACCAGCGTGCGCCAGCCGATCGAGGAGATGGGCCGCACCATGGCCCGGCTGCTGCTGGACGAGATCGCCGAACGCGGCCGGGCCCGGCGGCAGGTGGTGCTGGCGACCGAGTTGATCGTCCGCGAATCCGCCTGACCGTCGGGGCGGGTGGCTGCTGGGGAGGGTGGTTGGTGGCGGGTGACCGCCGGGGCGGGTGACTGCTCGCGCGGGTGACCGCCGGGGCGGGTGGCCGCTGGGCGTTGCGGCCCGCGCCTCTGTGTGTGGGGCGGGTGACCGCCGGGGCGGGTGGCCGCTGGGCGTTGCGGCCCGCGCCTTTGTGTGTGGGGCGGGTCAGGAGTTGGGGCGCAGCGTCCAGAGGATCTCCAGCACGCCGGTGACGGCGCCGTCCTCGCGGGTGATCTCCACGGTGATCGGGAACTCGGGGCGCTTGCCCTCGTCCAGCTCGGCGAGCACCTCGGCGGCCGGGCGGCCCAGCGTGGCCGTGGCCGTCACCACACCGCGGGCGAGCTTCTTGAAGGAGATCTCGCCGACCGTGGGCAGCGGCACCGCGCGGCCCATCTGGTCGCCGAACGCGGCCAGCACGATCGCGCCGCTCGCCGACTCGGCCAGGGTGAACATCGCGCCCGCGTGCGGCCCGCCCACGTGGTTGCGGTACTCCGGCAGGTCGGGCAGCCGCAGCACGGCCCGCTCCGGGGTGGTCTCCAGGTACTCCAGCTGCAGGGTCTTCACCATCGGGACGGTGTCGGTGAGCAGCTGGCCGATCGCAGTAGTGGTCATGGCGCCGATGTTACTGACAGGTAGCTTCGGCGTCCACGGTGGATCGGGCCGACGTGCGGGCCGATGCGCCGCTGATGCCCTGTCAGGTGTGTGTCCGTCCGGCCGGGCCGGGCCAGTGGGGATTCGGGCCCAGCGGGCCGACGGCCGCAGTGGACCGGCTGACGACCGGTGCGGGCCGGCCGACGATCGGTACGGGCCAGCCGGGGGCCGGTGTTGGCACATGCAAGAAGGGCCCTGGCCAATTCCCTTGGCCAGAGCCCTTCTTCGATGGGGTGAGCGACGGGACTCGAACCCGCGACCACCTGGACCACAACCAGGTGCTCTACCAACTGAGCTACGCCCACCATCTGTCCGGCGCTTTCCCGCTTTCGCGTTCCCGCTCCGACAGGAAGAACTCTACAGGATGCTGAGCAGTGCTTGCGCCACGGTTTCCCGGAGCGCCCGGACCCGAGCCCTGGTCAGGTGGTGGGCACCTGGTGGCGGGCGGCGATCTCCCGGGCGGTGTCGCCGTCCGGACCGGGCTGCGGGACGAACACCGCCTCGCGGTAGTACCGGAGTTCGGCGATCGACTCGCGGATGTCCGCCAGCGCGCGGTGGCTGCCGCCCTTCTGCGGGCTGTTGTAGTAGGCGCGGGGGTACCAGCGGCGGGCCAGTTCCTTGATCGAGGAGACGTCCACTATCCGGTAGTGCAGGTGCCCCTCCAGCTCCGGCATGTCCCGGGACAGGAAGCCGCGGTCGGTGGCCACCGAGTTGCCGCACAGCGGCGTCTTGCCGGCCTCCGGCACGTGCTCGCGGATGTACGCCAGCACCCGCTCCTGGGCCTCGGCCATGGTCAGGCCGTCCGCGAGCTCGTCGAGCAGGCCCGAGGCGGTGTGCATCTCCCGCACCACCTCGGGCATGTTCTCCAGCGCCTCGGCGGGCGGGCGGATGATCACATCCACACCCTCGCCGAGCACGTTCAGCTCGGAGTCGGTCACCAGGGCGGCGACCTCGATCAGGGCGTCCCGATCGAGGTCGAGGCCGGTCATCTCACAGTCGATCCATACCAAGCGGTCATTCACGCCCCTCAGCCTACGGCGCGGTCGCGCGCCCCCGACACCGCACGCGCGCCGTCCGGACCGAAGTCCGCCGTCCCGCGCGCCCCGCGCTCCGGCCCGGTCTCCGGACGGTGTGCCAGCCGCTGACCGCGGGCGCTCGGCTGCTGGCCGTCCGGGTCCTCCGCGATCGCATGCTCCACGGGCCGGTCCTTTCGCTCCGCACCGTCGAGCGGATTGGCACGGTCGGAACGGTCGGCCGGGGACGAGCCGCGACCTCCCGGGTATGCCGCGCTCGGCCGCACCGGTTGGCCGGGCGACGGCTGCGCGTGCGCATGCGCGGGCGGGGGGCCCTGATGGGCACTCGGGTACGGGACGCCCGGCTGCCCGCCCAGCTGCGCCGTACCCGCGCCACCGGCGGGGCGGGCGGCGTACCGCGGGTCGCCCGGACGCTCGTTCAGCCGCGAACCCAGCACCCCCGCCGGCGGACCCGCCTGCGGCGGCACCAGCGGCCGCTGCCGAGGCCGCCCCGCCGCACCGGCAGGACCACCCAGGCCCGGACCGCCGAGGCCGGAACCGCCCACGCCCGGGCCGTTCACCCCGGCCGCGCCCTGACCGTGCGCCATCCCGAGGTTCCCGGACGGACCCTGGCCGTGCTGGCCGTGCCCGCCCGGACCCGCCCCGCCCGGCCCATTGCCCAGCGCACCCGCCGCGCGCTCGGCCGGAACACCCGCCGAGGGCACCGTCGAGCTGCCGGCCGCCGGACGCCGGGCCCGGAAGGTGGTCCGGTACGCGGCCGGGGAGACACCCAGCTGGCGGCGGAAGTGACCGCGCAGCGCCACCGGGGAACGGAAGCCGCAGCGACGGGCGACGTCGTCCACCGACAGGTCGGAGGTCTCCAGCAGCCGCTGCGCCTGCAGCACCCGCTGGGTGATCAGCCACTGCAGCGGGGCGCTGCCGGTGAGCGTGCGGAACCGGCGGTCGAAGGTGCGCCGCGACATGTAGGCGCGGGCCGCCAGGACCTCGACGTCGAACTGCTGGTTGAGGTTCTCCAACGCCCAGGTGACCACCTCGGCCAGCGGGTCGTTGCCGATCTCCTCAGGTAAAGACTGATCGATGTACTGGGCCTGACCTCCGCCACCGCGCCGGTTGGGCACCACCAGCCTGCGGGCGAGCGCGTTGGCGGCCTCCGCGCCGTGGTCGCTGCGGACCACGTGCAGACAGAGGTCGATGCCGGCCGCGGTGCCGGCGGAGGTCAGCACATCGCCGTCGTCCACGAACAGTTCGCGCGGATCGACGTGGACCCGCGGGTAGCGCTTGGCCAGCGTCGGCGCGTACATCCAGTGGGTGGTCGCCGGGCGCCCGTCGAGCAGCCCCGCGGCTGCCAGGACGAAGGCGCCGGTGCAGAGGCCGATGATCCGGGCCCCCTCGTGGTGCGCCTTGCGCAGGGCGGCGATGGCCTCGACCGGCGGAGGCTGCGAGATCGAACGCCAGGCGGGCACCACGATGGTGCCGGCCCGGGACAGCGCCTCCAGCCCGTACGGTGCGGTGAGGGTCAGTCCGCCGGTGGTGGTCAGCGGCCCCTCCTCGCCGGCGCACACCAACAGCCGGTAGCGGGGGACTCCGGCGTCCTGGCGGTCCACGCCGAACACCGACAGCGGGATCGAACTCTCGAAGATCGGCGCCCCACTGAACAGCAGCACCGCGACGGTCTCACGCCGACGCCGCCCGGCAAGCTTGCGCGGAGCGCCCAGCACGCCCGGGCCGGTGGCGGCGAGTGCGTCGGACCCGGAGCCGGATCCCGAACTGCCCCCCACGGACGAGGGATTGGACGGGCCGGCGGCGAGGCTGCCGTGACCGGCGAGCGGGGCGGCAGGCTGCTGGACCGGAGCCGAGGTGTACTGATTCGAAGTCAGCGCACCACAGCTGCCCTGGGGTTGATGGCCGTTCGAACCACCAGCGAGTGAACCGGGAGCCGTACCACCGAACTTGCCGAGTCTCGCTCCGCCACCGGGAAGGACCGACGGCTGGCGGCCGCCTTCAGGACCCGCGTCGCTCCTGCTCACCCTGCTCAAGGCGCTCCAGCCCCCTCGGTGGTGTGGTGGTCTCGGCTGCCGCTCTGCGAGCCAAGATCGAATCTACTTGGTGGACCGTTGCTGTTGTGACAAGTTCACCATCCGACGCTATGTCGACATGGCAATTTGGCGTGAAGCATTCGATCACGAAGCGTGGCACCCGTCGACCCCGCTGTGAAGGGGGCGCGGACAACCGTGGCTGGTTGTCGCACGACCTGTTCATGATTCACCCGCCGCCGACACACCTGTCGGCCGCTGTGTGCTGCGGCTTTGCCCGAACAGCGGGCCGGGCCCGCAAGTTGGCCGAAAACGTACGGTTCAAATCGGGGGCGTGAACCTACTCCCCACGCGCCACAGCGCACACCTGAGCCAAGATCCCCGCGCCCCGTCAGCCCCCCGGCCCAACCCGAATCGGCCACCTCCGACCGCCTCCCACCTCACACTCCGTCACTTCGTACCCCCCATTTCCCTCCCATCACTCCAGCCCCATGGGCCCCACCCGCCCCACCACCGCCATCGGCCGGCCAACCCCTCCGGCGCCACATGCCGTCGGGGCGTGCGCCGCACATTCGTCCGAATCCAACCCCCTTGCAGGGAGGGCCGCTTGCGCCCTTGGGTTGCCCTGCCGGGCGCTCTCGCGACTGCGTGCTGTGCGGGCTCAACTTGCTTGCCGGGCGGGCGGGTTGACCGCTCGCGAGAAGCGGGGCCAGCCGCGTGCGCTGCCGCTCTTCCGCGCGGCTGGTCTCCGCGCGGCTGGTCTCTGTGCGGCCGGTTTCTGCGTGGCTGGCCTCTGCGCTGCCGCTCTTCCGTGCGGCTGGTCTCTGCGCGGCCGAGTCGGGTGGGCAACTCGACCTCGGTGGACGGGAGTTCGGGATCCCTCAGGAGCTCATCCGGCGGCCGCTGAGGTGTCGCTCCAGTGGCCCTGGACCGAGGACTGGGCCTGAGGCTGGGCCCGCTCCTGGGCGATGGACGGCCGGACGGATGGTGTGACGGTGGAGGCGGCCGGGCCAAGAGGTGTCAGCGGCACTGCCCGGGTGAACGATGCGGGCTGGGCGGCAGGCGCGGTCGGCCCGCTCGGGGCGGGGGAGGGGGCCAGTCGGGAGGCCGGGACGGCGATACGGGTCCGGGGCGGCCGCTTGCGGCCGGGCGTCCCGGTGGCGAAGTTCCGTGCGGCGGTGGGGCGTTCGTCCGTGCCGAGGACCAGGCGCACCGCCTCCGGAAGGTCCGGTGCGCTGACGGTCGGACGGTAGCCGCGCTCGGCCCACGGGCGGCCGTGGTGCAGCCAGACACTGCGGAGCCCGGTGGCCTCCGCCCCGGCGATGTCGGACGGACCGTAGTCACCGACCATCCAGGTCTGGGCGGTCCAGTCCCCCGCCGGGCGGAACCCGCAGCGCCGGGCCGCGATTTCGAAGATCAGCGGATCAGGTTTGACGCAGCGGGCCTCCTCCGAGATGACCCAGCCGTCCACCAGGGCGGCGAGCCCGGTGAGTCGGATCTTCTCCAACTGCGGCAGCGTCCCGCCGTTGCTGACGATCCCCAGCGTCCACCCTGCCTCGCGGGCCGCTCGTAACACACTCGAATGCGAATCCGGGCAGCTGATATGGGAGTTGATACCGCGGCGATAATGCCCGAGCATCGACTCGACCGAGCGATCGATGCCGTAGCGGCGCTTTGCCGCGCCCAGTACGGTGCTGCGCGGCACATAACCACTGCCGTCGAGCATGACCAACCAGTCGAGGTCACCGGCGGGCAGGCCGTTCTCGGCGAGGAAGTCCTCCGCCCAGGCCCGGAACGCGGCATCCCTGGGCAGCAAGGTGTTGTCGAGGTCGAGCAGCAGCAGCGGCATGTCGAGCATGCTGCCAGCGGGCGCCCCATATGCAGGTGGCAATTGCCAAAGGCGAATTGAATTCCCACGAATTGGCCGAATCCGGCCGCTACGGTCCCAACTCGGGTCATGATCGCCCGAATCCCCCTTCTGCGCCCCCCAACTGCCTTGCGCGGCCCATGTTGACCATTCACCTGCACCGTCCACGGGCAGGCGCGATCTCTGGCGATGACAGTCGGATCACGTTGTGTGCCTGCCCTGTTGCGCGTACGGCGGCTCGTCGGTCAAGCTCCATGGAACTCGCCGCAGAAGGGGCGCGCACGCCGGCGTGTGATTCCCCCACAAGCGGGAACCTGGTCGTACCGAGGGCTTCGCCGCTGGGTGCGGCCCAATCCGCGCCGTACTCTGAAAGGCACAGGTCGCCAACGGTGGTAGTCGTTTCCGAACGGTCCGCCACCGCGGTCGTGCCTCCCCCCGGGCCAGGGCGGTCCGCCGCCGTGTCCCCCTGTGCAGGCCCATCCCGGTTGAAGAGTTTTGAGCCATGGCTGGTCGAGAGCCTTCCCGTTCTGCCCACGGCAGTTCGCGGGACGACAGGTCCGCTGCCGAGCTCCTCGGCACCCCGCCGGGAGCCGACCCGGCGCGCCGCCCCAACACCGACGCCACCGTTGACGAAGGCAGCCGCCGAGCCGGCGACGCTGACGCCGCTGGGCGCGGTGGTACCGACGTGCGCGGTCGCGGTGCGGCCGATGGGCGCGGCCGCGGTGGCACCGACGTGCGCGGTCGCGGTGCGGCCGATGGGCGCGGGCGCGGTGGCACCGACGTGCGCGGTCGCGGTGCGGCCGATGGACGCGGCCGCGGTGGCACCGACGTACGCGGGCGAAGTGAGGCCGATGGGCGCAGCATCGCCGAGGACGTGCCCGAGCGTTCTGACCGGACGGGCGCCGCTGGCCCCTCCGTCCCTTCTGGCTGGACGAGTTGGGCGGCTTCACGGGGGCGTGCGGGCGTGTTCGGACGCCCCGCCCGCCGACGGCGTCCGGACCGGCCGGGGCCCGACGAGCCAAGGCACCCGACCCCTGCCACTCCCGGCTCGGCGGCTGATCCCGCCGCCGCCCCACGATCCGGTACTGCGGAGGACGCGATGACCGACAGTTCCCGTCCGACCGTCGGCCGCCGTGATGGTGAAGGCGAACCGCAGCTCCAGGAACACGGCTCCCGTGCCTGCGACCCGCAGTTCCAACACGGCGTGGTGGTCGGCTTCGACGGCTCGCTCTCCAGCGAACGCGCCCTGGCCTACGCCGTCGGCATGGCCCGCCGCTCCCAGTGCGGCCTGGTGATCGTCCACGTCGCCAACCGTCTTCCCGCCACCGTCTGGGCCGGCTGCGAACCGCCGGTCTTCGTGGACCTCCCCGACCAGCGCACCGAGATCCTCGGCCTCGAACTCGCCTGCGCCGACTTCCTCTCCGGCGTCCCCTGGATCCTGGTTGAACGGGGTGGGGACATCTGCCACGAGATCGAGGAGGTCGGCCGCGAGTACGCCGCGGATGCCATCGTGGTCGGCAGTACCCACGGGCTGCTCGGGAAGATCTTCGGCTCGGTCTCCGGCCGCCTCGCCCGCCGCGCGAACCGCCCGGTCATCGTCATCCCCTGACCGACCCGACTTGCTCCGTTTCCGCCCTGCCCTGCCCTGCCCGCGCGGCCGCCCGCCCGGGCCCGTCGCATCTTGGCCGCGCCCTCTGATCTTTCGCCCCGCACCTGTCGGCGCCGCTGTCGGATCATGGCCGGATGCGGGTGGGAGGAACCGGCCACCTGGGGTTCGGGAAGGCTCGCGGCGCGGGGGCGCCCGGCAGCCGGATACAGCCGAATGGATCGTTCCGGCGTCGGGGTGTGCGTCACATCGGTTATCGGGCCGGGGTGTGGTGAACCATTCGCAGGCGACCAGTCGTCATATCTTCTTACTGGCTGTGGAGTGGCGCGGCCACAGCCACGACTCGCCGTCACATGTCCCCGGTAATCGGAGCTGCCCTCCTGGTGCCGGCCGTCCTCGGGGCCTGGACCTCGGGCCCCGGCACCACCTGAGGCGGGGAGGTCGCGTGACACCCTGATGCTCAGCATCAGCACCAACACCAGTACCGACCTCGGCGTGCGGCTCCGCGCCTGAGATGGCCACCCGGACCTACCGCCTCACCAACCACGCCGAGTACCAGCTCGCCGACCTCGTGCTGAGCGACTCCCAACTGCCGGGTGGCCAAGCCCAATGCGATGCCGGCCGAAGCATCCCGCCGGGCGGCAGCCTCGACTGCACCGCCTCGTTCACGGCCACCGGCGGATCCCAGATCGTTCAGGTCACCGCCACTGCCGAGGCCGTCGCCGAGGCCCCCGGCCGACTGCCGCAGGCCCACGCCGATGCAACCGCCGGCTACCTGGGCATCACCGCCGGTCTTGTTCTCACCCGGGTGGGAGTGCCCAGCGGCACCGGCCTGTCCCACCGGTCCGTGCCGGAGGCGGCGCCGACCGTGCTGGAGGGGTGCCGACCATGGGTACCCGCCATGCCTCGCCGAGAGCGCTGACCACGGTCGGCGGGACCGTTGACCTCCGGTACCGCCTGGAGACGTTCGGCGATGTTCCGATCACCGACATCTCCGTGGTCGAGGGCTGCCCGGCATGGGAGCAGTGAGCTGTTCGGGCCCCGACGGCGGCCGCACCCTCGCCCCCGGGGGGCGTCGACTGTCAGGCCTCCGGAACCGCCCTCCTGGGCCACCAGACAGGCACGGCGCACGCCCAGGGTCTGGCGGACGACGCGACCGTCGGACCGGACGGCAAGCTCCAAGCACCACGCCAGGTCTCCGCCGACGCGGCCGGAGCGTACGACGGGCTCAGTGCCACCCCGTCGGCCGCGGAACCGGCACCCACCACACCTGGCGGAGCAACAGTCCCAGGCGCCGGCGTGACCACAGGTACGGGCACTGGCACTGGGACCGGGAACGGCCACTGGTACGGGAGCAGGCGTCGGCACTGCCACCGGTACGGGGGCAGGGGCAGGAGCCGCTGCGGGCTCGGCCGGCGTTCCTGGCGCTGCCGTTCCTTGCGCTGCCGTTCCCGGTGCCGGAGGCGTCGGCGCGGCTGCTGGAGTGGCGGCGGCTCCGGCGGGGCTACTTCCTGTGCCCGTTCTGGGTGCAGGGGCTGCTGCTGCGGCTGCGCCCGGTCAGCAACCCCTCGCGACCCCGGGCCAGCCCGCAGCAGCGGCCCCTGCGGGCCAGGTGCTGTCGCCGTTCCTGCCCGGGACAGCACCAGCACTGCTGCCCGGTGGGACGGCCTTCGCGCTTCCGGCCTCGCCCTTTGCGGTGCCGGGTACTGTCGGCGCCGCAACTGGCCTTGGCGGAAGCCGGGTTGGGGTCGGTGCGGCCAACCCGGGGCGAGGGCTTGGCGAGTGGTGGGGCGGCACTCGGTCCGGTCTCGGGCGCGACTGCCGGACGGAGTGAGGGGACAGCCTCCGGGCCGAACCAGGGTGCGCTTACGGGCGCGAGCCCCGGATCGAAAGCGTCGGCCGGCGGGCAAATCGCCTGGCGGGCAGATGCAGGCCGAGCCCGGGAACGAGGACTGGACGCCTCAGGGGGGGGAGGGCAACCCGTGGGACACCGAGGTGATGATGCTGCCGTTGGCGATCCTCCTTCCTGTGCTGTGTGTGTTGGCGGCAGCGTTCTCCGCGCGGGGGTGGTGGCGACGGTGAGCGCGCACGGAGAGATGATCCGACCGGCCGGTGGCGGGACCGTGACCGATCTGGTGATGTCCGGGGTTGTCGATGGCGCAACTGTTGTCGAGTCAAGGAACGGTGCACAGCAGACGGCCGCGCTTGCCGTCCGGCCGTCTGCGACCGTCCACGGCGGCCGGATCGGCGCGGTGCAGGGGGCCAGGGTGGCGGGAACGGACGGTGGCGATGCTGATCGTCGCGATTGCCGCCGTGTCGGGTGCGGCGCTCGCGCTGGTGATCGGCCTGCTGTCGGGGCAGACCAGGCGGGCGCGGGAGGGGTCCACGACACCGCAGGCGCTGTCCTTCGCCGGGGCGGCGATCCTCGGCTTCTTCGCGCTCTTCCTGGGCTTCAGCATCGCCGGCACCTGACACCAGCTCAACTCGGCCCGCCAGCACACCTACGAGGAGTCGCGGGCTCTCGCGAGGCCTACTGGAACGCCGGCGTTCTGCCGGCCGCTGACCGGGCGCTGGTGCGGGACGGGCTACGGAACTACACCAGGGTGGTGATCGACGACGAGTGGAAGGCGATGCAGCACGACACCGGCAAAGCCAGGTCGCCTGGCAGGCGGTCGACGAGGTGCGGGCCGCAGTCGATCACGCCACGGTGCAGACCGCGGCGGCAACGAGCGCGTGGACCGATGTGCTGCGCAGCCTGTCCGAGGTCAACGCCATGCGGAACGCGCGACTGGGTGATATTCGTGCGTCCGTGCCGGTGGTGGCGATCGGCTGCCTTCTGGTGGGCGCGGTGTTGGTCCTGGCCACGCCGCCGGTGATCGGCCTGATGGCCAACACGCGCAATCTGATGCTGATGTGTTTCGTGGGAGCCTCCGTGGCGTTCGGGGTGAGCATGGTGGCGGTGATGAGCGGGCCGTTCTCCGGCGCGGTGCGGATCCAGCCGACCGCTTTCCAACTGGCGTTGGAGCGCTTCGACCAGATCGACACCGACGCCAGGACGTCGGCTCTGCCGCCGTTTCAACCTTGGCCGGCGGACCGACCTGCGGGTGGACCAGGACGCGGCGGGTCCGGACGCTCCTGCAGGTGTTGGGCCGTCAACAGGGTTGTTTCAGTACGGGGTTCAGGAGTTCACGCCGAGCTCGCGCGCGATCAGCATGCGCTGGACCTCCGAGGTGCCCTCGCCGATCTCAAGGATCTTGCAGTCGCGCCAGAACCTGGCGACCGGGTACTCGTTCATGAAGCCGTAGCCACCGTGGATCTGGGTCGCCTCGCGAGCGTTGTCGACCGCAGCCTCGGAGGCGTACAGCTTGGCAATGGCTGCCTCCTTCTTGAAGGGCTCGGAGTGCAGCAGCCGGGAGGCGGCGTCCCGCCAGGCCAGGCGGGAGGTGTGCGCGCGCATCTCCATGTCGGCGAGCTTGAACTGGATGACCTGGTTGGCGCCGATCGGCCGGCCGAAGGCGCGGCGGGTACTGGCGTAGGACAGTGACTGGTCGACGCACCCCTGGGCCAGGCCGGTGGCCAGGGCCGCGATGGCGATGCGGCCCTCGTCGAGGATGCGAAGGAACTGGGCGTAACCGCGGCCCTGGCGACCGAGCAGGTTGGCCGCAGGAACTCGGCAGTCGGTGAAGGACAGTTCGCGGGTGTCGGAGGCGTTCCACCCGACCTTCGAGTACTTCTTCGACACCTGGAACCCGGGAGTTCCAGTGGGGACGATAATGGAGGAGATTTCCCTCGTGGGCGAGTTATTTACGCCCTCATCACTCGAATGTGCGATCGGTTCGGTCAGTGCGGTGACGGTCACCAGCCCGGTGATATCGGTTCCGGAGTTGGTGATGAAGCACTTGCTGCCGTTGATCACCCACTCGTCGGTGGCCGCGTCGTAGCGCGCGGTGGTGCGCGTAGCACCGGCGTCAGTGCCGCCCTCGGGCTCGGTCAGGCCGAATGCGCCGAGCATCTGGCCGGACGTCAACTTCGGCAGCCACTCGCGCTTCTGCTCTTCGGTGCCAAAGAGGTGAATCGGCATGGCGCCGAGCGAGACCGCCGCTTCCAAGGTGATCGCCACCGAGGAATCGACCCGGGCCAGTTCCTCCAGGGCCAGGCAGAGCGCGAAGTAGTCACCGCCCATGCCGCCGTACTCCTCGGGGAAGGGCAGCCCGAACAGGCCCATTCGCCCCATTTCCCGAATAATTTCGTACGGGAATTCATTCTGCTCGTAGTATTCGCCGATCTTCGGCGCAACCACGTCGTTGGCGAACTCCGCGACGGTGCGGCGAAGTTCTTCGTAGTCACTGCTCAGCCGGTGGTCGAGCACGGGTGATCCTCCCGGGATCGAGGCCTGGTGGGCCGGGTGGGGGTTGTGGAATCGGATGTCAGGCCGTGGGCCCGAGCAGGGCGCGGACGGTCCGCGAGGGGCTGGGGCGGCCGAGTTGACGCGCCATCCAGCCGCTGGTGTCGGCGAGCGCCGCCAGGTCGACGCCGGTCTCGATGCCCAGGCCGTGCAGCATCCAGACCAGGTCCTCGGTCGCCAGGTTGCCGGTCGCGCTCTTGGCGTACGGGCAGCCGCCGAGGCCACCGGCGGAGGCGTCCACCACCGTCACGCCGGAGCGGAGCGCGGCCAGCGTGTTGGCCAGTGCCTGCCCATAGGTGTCGTGGAAGTGCACCGCGACCTGGCCGATCGGTACGCCGGAACGAGTGAACTCGTCGATCAGTGCCTTGACCTGGCCGGGCGTCGCGACGCCGATGGTGTCGCCGAGGCTCAGCTCGGCGCAGCCCATCTCCAGCAGCGTCAGGCCGTGCCGGACCACCTGGGGGATCGGGACGGGCCCCTCCCACGGGTCGCCGAAGCACATCGACAGGTAGCCACGCACTGGGACGCCCGCCGCCGTGGCACGTTCGACCACGGGCCGGAACATGGCCATCGCCTCGTCCGCAGAGCGGTTGAGGTTGCGTCGGGCGAACGTCTCGGTGGCGCTGGCGAACACCGCGACCTCGCCGACGTGGTGGGCCAGCGCCCGATCCAGCCCGCGCTCGTTGGGCACCAGGACGGGCAGGCGCAGGCCCGGATGCCTCGCGGACAGATCGGCCAGCCGCGGCATCAGCTCCTCGGCATCGGCCAGCTGCGGCACCCATTTGGGGTGGACGAAGCTGGTGGCTTCGACAGTGCGCAGTCCGGCGGCGGCGAGCCGGGCGATGAACTCCGCCTTGACCTCGACGTGGACGAGGCTGCTCTCGTTCTGCAGCCCGTCGCGCGCACCGACCTCGTGGATCCGTACTCGGGCGGGCAGATCGGGGTCGCGCACAGGATCCGGCAGGCCGAGTTCCAGCACGGTCGGCTCGGGGGTGGCCCGGTCGGGAGCGGTGGTCATCCTGCAGCCTCCTGCAGTTTCGCGGTGGGGCCGGGTTCCGCTCCGGCGTTGGCGTCCATTCCGGTGCTGCCTCCGGCTGCCGCCCCGATCCCGATGGCGGCGGCTTCCTCGTCGTCGGGGGCGACCGCCACCAAGGGCTCGTCCATCGCGACGGTCGCACCGGCGGTGACCCGCAGGTCCTCGACGGTGCCGTCATGCGGCGCGGAGATGACGTGTTCCATTTTCATGGCCTCCAGCACCAGCAATGCCTGTCCGCGGCGGACCCGCTCGCCGGCCTCGACCTTCACCACGGTGACGGTGCCGGGCATCGGAGCGGTGAGGGTGCCGTGGTGGGCGGTGCCGGCGGCGGCGCGCTCGGCGATTGCATCGAACGGGTGAACGGGCCAGGCGTCTCCGTCGGCGCCGAGCCAGTGCGTGATGCCACCCGCGGTGCGTTCCTCGGCGACTGTGAAAGTGGCCTGCAGGCCGTCAACCGCAAGGCGGAGCAGGCTTCCGTCCCGGGTCGCTCGAGCCTTCCGGGTCGGTCCCTCGTCGAGCCGGATCTCCCACTCGGGAGTGGTTGCGGCGGAAAAACCGATAGCGCTCTCGAATTCACCACTGGTAGTCATTCGGCAACGCACGGCAACCGGTTCGTGGCCGGCAAGCCGGAGTCGGTGCGTGGTCCATGCGGCCTCGCCGCCAAGTCGCCACCCCGAAGGGAGGGAGAAGGGATCGGTCCAGCCGTCGGAGGCGTCGGCGTGACCGAGTTCGAGCTGTCGCACCAGTGCGGCGGCGAAGTAGAGCAGGTCGATCGTTTCGGGTCGGGTGTACGGAGAGCTCAGCTGGGAGGGGTCCTGCTGGGCGCTGCGTTCCACCAGGCCGGTGTCGAGCCGACCTGCCGCCACCTCGGGCTGAGCCAGCAGCCGGCGCAGGTAGCCGGTGTTGGTGGTGACGCCCAGGATGCGGGTCTCGGCAAGTGCGGCCCGCAGCCGACGGATCGCGGTGGGACGGTCGGGCCCGTACGCGATCACCTTGGCGAGCATCGGGTCGTACAAGCTGCCGATCCGGTCGCCGGGTGCGATTCCGGAGTCCACCCGGATGCCCTCGCCCGAGGGCTCGTCCAGCAGCAGGACCTCACCGCCGGTGGGCAGGAAGTCCCGTTCCGGGTCCTCGGCACAGATGCGGGCCTCGATCGCGTGGCCCAGGAAGGAGATGTCGGACTGTGTGAAGGACAGATTCTCGCCCGCAGCGATGCGCAGCTGCCATTCGACCAGGTCGAGCCGCTGCGGGCCATCGGGGCCGTTGACCGAGACGGCCAGTTCTGTGACGGGGTGTTCCACCTGGAGGCGGGTGTTCATCTCCATGAAGAAGAAGTCGAGGACGTCGTCCGTGCCGGGCCCTGCGGGGTCCCCGCCGGGAACGATGAACTCGACCGTGCCGGCGCCGGTGTAACCACAGGCTTCGGCGGCACGCACCGCGGCCGCACCCATCGCGGCCCGGGTCGGGGCGTTCAACAGGACGGAAGGAGCCTCTTCGATGAGTTTCTGATGGCGGCGCTGAAGACTGCACTCGCGCTCGCCGAGGTGCACGGTCCGGCCGTGGGTGTCGGCCAGGACCTGCACCTCGATGTGGCGCGGCTGGTCCACCCAGCGCTCCAGCAGCAGGGTGTCGTCGCCGAACGCGGTGCGGGCCACCCGGCGGGCGGCGGCGAGCTCGGCGGGCAGCTCGGCCGGGTCGCGGACCAGGCGCATGCCCTTGCCACCGCCGCCGGCCGAAGGCTTGAGCAGCACCGGGTAGCCGATCCGGGCCGCCGCCTCGATCAGCTGCTCGTCGCTGGGCGCGCCGTCCTCGCTGCCGGGGACGACTGGCACCCCGGCGGCCCGAACGGCCTCTTTGGCGTTGATCTTGTCGCCCATCAGCTCCACCGCAGCCGGCGGCGGGCCGATGAAGACCAGCCCGGCCTGCGTGCAGGCCTCGGCGAACGCGGGGTTCTCGGCGAGGAACCCGTAGCCGGGGTGGACGGCCTGCGCGCCGGTACGGCGGGCGGCGTCGAGGATCAGGTCGGTGCGCAGGTAGGTCTCGGCGGCCGAGCTGTCGCTCCGGTCGGCGGGCCCGAGCCGGACCGCCAAGTCGGCGGCCCGGACGTGCGGGGCGTCCGCGTCCGCGTCGCTGTGCACGGCGACCGAGCGCACGCCCAGCCGTCGCAAGGTGCGGATCACCCGCAGCGCGATCTCGCCGCGGTTGGCGACGAGCACGGTGTCGAACATGGAGGTGTGCCTCCGTTACGAGAAGAACGGGTGAGCGAATTGACGATGCATCAGAAGTGGTGACCGGTCCGTGGCTCGGCCCTCCGGCGGGGCGTCACATTCGGAAGACCCCGAACGGGCGGGGTTCGGCGAGCGGGGCGTTGGCGCAGGCGGTGAGCGCCAGACCGAGCACGGTACGGGTCTGCATGGGATCGATCACGCCGTCGTCCCACAGCCGTGCGGTGGCGTAGTAGGCGTTGCCCTGCCGCTCGTACTGCTCGCGGACCGGGCGCTTGAACTCGTCCTCGGCCTCGGCCGACCAGTCCTCGCCCCGGGCCTCGAACTGGTCGCGTCGGACGGTGGCGAGGACGGAGGCCGCCTGCTCCCCACCCATCACGGAGATCTTCGCGTTCGGCCACATCCACAGGAAGCGAGGTGAGTAGGCCCGGCCGCACATCGAATAGTTGCCCGCGCCGTACGAACCGCCGATCACCACGGTCAGCTTCGGTACCCGGGTGCAGGCCACCGCGGTGACCATCTTGGCGCCGTGCTTGGCGATGCCTCCGGCCTCGTACTGGCGACCCACCATGAAGCCGGTGATGTTCTGCAGGAAGAGGAGGGGGATGCCCCGCTGGTCGCACAACTCGATGAAATGTGCGCCCTTGAGCGCGGACTCGGCGAACAGCACACCGTTGTTGGCGACGATGCCGACCGGGTGCCCATGAATGTGGGCGAACCCCGTCACCAGGGTGGTGCCGTACTCCGCCTTGAATTCGGCGAAGCGGCTGCCGTCGACCAGCCGGGCGATCACCTCGCGTACGTCATAAGGGGTGCGCGGGTCCACCGGCACCGCGCCGTAGAGGCCGGCCGGGTCGACCACGGGCGGCTCGACCGGGGCGAGCGGCCAGGGCTTTGCGGGGCGCGGGCCCAGCCCGGCCACGATGGTGCGGACGATGGAGAGCGCGTGCGCGTCGTCCTCGGCCAAGTGGTCCGTCACGCCGGAGGTCCGCGAGTGCAGGTCGCCGCCGCCGAGTTCTTCGGCGGTCACCACCTCTCCGGTGGCGGCCTTCACCAGCGGCGGGCCGGCGAGGAAGATGGTGCCCTGGTTGCGGACGATCACTGCCTGGTCGCTCATCGCCGGAACGTAGGCGCCGCCCGCGGTGCACGAGCCGAGCACCGCCGCGATCTGCGGGATCCCGGCGGCGGACAGGCGCGCCTGGTTGTAGAAGATCCGGCCGAAGTGGTCGCGGTCGGGGAACACTTCGTCCTGCATCGGCAGGAAGGCACCGCCCGAGTCCACCAGGTAGACGCAGGGCAGCCTGTTCTCCAGGGCCACCTCCTGCGCGCGCAGGTGCTTCTTCACTGTCATCGGGTAGTAGGTGCCGCCCTTGACCGTGGCGTCGTTCGCCACCACCAGGACCTCGCGCCCGGCGACCCGGCCGATGCCGGCCACGACACCGGCGGCGGGGGCGGCTCCGTCGTACAGGCCGTCGGCCGCCAGTGGGGCCAGCTCCAGGAAGGGCGAGCCGGGGTCGAGCAGGGTGTCCACCCGGTCTCGAGGCAGCAGCTTGCCGCGGGCGGTGTGCTTGGCGCGCGCCTTCTCGCCGCCGCCGAGCGCCGCCGCCGCGAGCTTGTCGCGCAGCTCGGCAACCAGCTCCCGGTGGGCCTGCGCGTTGGCGAGTCCGGCGGGTGATGCCGGATCGACCGCGCTCTCCAGTCGGGGCGCCGGTGCGGCGGCCGCGCCGAACAGCGGTACCGGCGGCGTCGATGCGGCAGCGTTTCGCGGCGAAGCCGGAGACCACGATGAGGTCGGTGCCGAAGAGGGGACCATCCCACGAGCTCCCTTGCCCTCGGATTCGGATCCGGGCAGGCCGAAGGGCGAGCCGGCCAGCCCGTGTTAATGAGCGTTAACTCTGCCGTCAGGTTAACCAGCGATAACCCGACTGTCTACGATGGGCAGCATGCCCAACCGCCCCGCCGCCCCTGCGCTCCCACGCCGTGACCAGATCCGGAAGGAGGCCGCCAGGCTGTTCGCCGCCCGCGGTTTCCTCGGCGTCGGCGTGGACGAGATCGGCAAGGCGGTCGGCATCAGCGGACCTGGCCTGTACCGGCACTTCGCCGGCAAGGACGCGATGCTCGCCGACCTCCTGGTCGGCATCAGCGAGCGCTTGCTGGAGGAGGGCCGCCGCCGGGTCGGCGCGGCCGCCGGGCCGCAGGCCGCGCTGGACTCCCTGATCGACGGTCACATCGACTTCGCGCTGGACGACCGCGACCTGATCATCCTGCACGACCGTGAACTGCTCCACCTCAAGGAGGAGGACCGCCGCCGGGTCCGCCGGCTGCAGCGCGGGTACGTCGAGCTGTGGGTCACCGTGGTGCGCGAGGCCTTCGGCGCGCTGGCCGTCGCCGAGGCGGAACCGACCGCCCGTGCCGCCGTGCACGCGGTCTTCGGTCTGCTGAACTCCACCCCGCACAGCGCTGCGCCGCAGGCCACTCCCGCGGACCTCGCCGCCGAGCGGACCGGCCTGACCCGGGAAGCGATGGCGGCGCTGCTGCGCGCGCTGGCCCAGGGTGCGTTCGTGGCGGCCTCCGCAGCGATTGTTGAGTCGAGTTCGGCCGCCTGACCTGCAGGTTTCAGGCAAGCCCGATGCTCGGGCTGAAGCTGGCTGCACCCCCGCCTAGGACGATCGGACGACCCGAAAGAAGCCGATCGTTGGAGGCGCACCCCCGCGTGCCGTGGGCAGTCTGTAGACGGGAAGGAAGCGCGGCCCCGGGTCGTTCAGCCTCCTATGCGCCCGTCGAATCCGATGGACGCTCAATCGGCCGAATGGTTAGCATCACTAAATATGCCCGAGACTCATGGTTTCCCAGAGCAAGGCTGGCTCCGCCGGCTCGGTGGCTACTGCTGGCGCTACCGTCGCAACCTGTTGCTGTCCTTCGGGGCGTCGCTCGCCGGTATGGCGATCACCGCGATCGTCCCGCTCATCACCAAGCTGATCATCGACGACGTGATCACCACGCACCGCCGCCCGCTCATGCCCTGGGCGGTACTGCTGCTGGTCGCGGCCGCCGCGGTGTTCCTGTGCACGCAGGTCCGGCGTTACTACGGTGGGCAGCTCGCGCTGGACGTCCAGCACGACATGCGCGCCGACCTGTTCCGTTCGCTGACCAGGTTCGACGGGCACCGCCAGGACCGGCTGGACACTGGCCAGGTGGTCGGCCGCGCCACTTCTGATCTGCAACTGGTCAACGGCCTGCTCTCGATGATTCCGATGATGACGGGCTACGCCCTGATGTTCGGCATGTCGATGGTGGTCATGCTCTGGCTGTCGTTGCCGCTCACCTTGATCGCGCTGGTGATGGTCCCGGCCCTGTGGTGGCTGTCCACACTCAGCCGCAAGCGCCTCTTCCCCGCCACCTGGGCCGCCCAGCAGCAGGCCGCCGAGGTCGCCGGCGTGGTGGATGCCGCGGTCGGCGGCGTCCGGGTCGTCAAGGGCTTCGGCCAGGAGGCCCAGGAGCGCGGCAAGCTGGAGCGGGTCTCGCGGGAGCTGTTCGCGGCCCGGCTCCGGTCGATCCGGTTGAACGCCCGCTATACCCCGGCCATGCAGGCGGTCCCCGCACTCGGGCAGGTTGCGGTGCTCGCCATCGGCGGCTGGCTGGCTGTCCAGGGCGATGTCACCCTCGGCACCTTCGTCGCCTTCTCCACCTACCTGGCACAGATGACCGGCCCGGTCCGGATGCTTGCGGTGGTGATCACCGTCGCCCAGCAGACCCGTGCCGGTGTCGAACGAGTCCTGCAGCTGATCGACCAGCGCCCGCTGGTCGCCGAGACCCCGGACGCCCGGCCCCTCGACCCGGACGCGGCCCCGGTCGGCACACCCGCGTTGGAGCTCGATCGGATCGGCTTCCACTACCGGGCCGAGGAACATCCTGAGCCGGGCAGCGTCCCCGAGGGCGTTCCGGTGCTGGACGGCCTCAGCCTGCGGATCGCGCCGGGGGAGACCCTGGCCCTGGTCGGCGCGTCCGGCTCCGGCAAGTCGACCGTTGCCCAACTGGTGCCCCGCTTCTACGACCCCACCTCAGGCACCGTCCGACTGTTCGGGCAGGACGTGCGCGAAGCCACCCTCGATTCGGTGCGCGCTGCCATCGGCATCGTGCCCGAGGAGAGCTTCCTGTTCTCCGAGACGGTCCGCACCAACATCGCCTACGGCCACCCCGAGGCCACTGAGGAACAGATCCTCGCCGCCGCCCGGATCGCCCAGGCCGACGATTTCATCCAGGAACTCCCCGAGGGCTACGACACCAAGGTCGGCGAGCAGGGCCTCACCCTCTCCGGCGGCCAGCGTCAGCGCATCGCCCTGGCCCGTGCCGTGCTCACCGACCCGCGCATCCTGCTGCTCGACGACGCCACCTCCGCGGTCGATCCGCAGATCGAGGCGGAGATCCACGATGCGTTGAACAGTGTGATGGCGGGGCGCACCACCCTGCTGATCGCGCACCGCCGCTCCACTCTGCAACTCGCCGACCGCATCGCCGTCCTGGAAGCCGGCCGGCTGATCGACATCGGTACCCACGAGGAGCTCACCTCCCGCTGTCCGCGCTACCGGTCGCTGATCACCGACCCGGACGCACTGGCCGCCCCTGCCACCGAGTCCGTGCAGGACGCGGAACCCGCACCGAATGCGAACACCCAGGCGGTCGCCGCGAAGCCCGCCGTCGACGCCGAGCTGCTCGCCAAGGTCGCCGCCCTGCCACCCGCGACCGACACCCCCGACCTCCCGGTCGAGCAGGCCGAGACCGCTGACCCCAGGTTCAACCTGGCCCGGCTGCTCGCCCCGTTCCGCCGTCCCCTGCTGCTCGCGCTGCTGCTGGTCGCGCTGGACACCGCCGCCGGCCTGGCCCTGCCGGTGCTGATCCGCCACGGCATCGACGACGGCGTCAGCAAGGCCGCCATCGGCGGCGTCGCGGTCGCCGCCCTGCTGGCGCTCGCCGTCGTCCTGCTCGACTGGCTGGTGCAGGCTACCGAGAGCAAGGTCTCCGGGCGGACCGGCGAACGCGTCCTCTACACGCTGCGGCTGAAGATCTTCGCCCACCTCAACCGGCTCGGCCTCGACTACTACGAGCGCGAGTTGACCGGTCGGATCATGACCCGCATGACGACGGACGTGGACTCCATCTCCTCGTTCCTGCAGACCGGCGTGGTCACCGCCGTGGTCAGCGTGTTCACCTTCTTCGGCATCTTCGTGGCCCTTGTCGTGATCGACCCGGGCCTCGCCCTGGTCGTTCTTGCCGTGCTGCCGCCGCTGATCATCGCCACCCTGGTGTTCCGCAAGAAGTCCGCCCAGCAGTACCAGATCTCCCGCGATCTGATCAGCACCGTGAACGCCGATCTGCAGGAGAACGTCGCCGGCATGCGGATCGTCCAGGCGTTCCGCCGCCAGGACGCCAACATCGACCGGTTCGTCGAGCGCGGCCTCGCCTACCGGCACGCCCGGGCCAAGGCCCAGCTGTACATCTCGCTGTACTTCCCGTTCGTGCAGTTCCTGTCCAGCGTTGCTTCCGCCCTGGTCCTGATCGCGGGCGCTTCCCGGGTCGACGACGGCACTCTGACCATCGGCGCCCTGGTCGCGTACCTGCTGTACATCGACCTGTTCTTCGCCCCGGTCAACCAGCTCTCGCAGATCTTCGACGGCTACCAGCAGGCCGCCGTCGGCCTCGGCCGGATCCGCGAACTGTTGCGCACCCCCACCAGCACGCCCCAGGCCGAACAGCCTGTTCCGGTCGGGGCACTGCGCGGTGAGATCGCCTTCGAGAATGTCAGCTTCGCCTACAACGGCGGGGGCGAGGGCAACGCCGAGGTGCTCACCGGGATCGACCTGCACATACCCGCCGGCCAGACCGTCGCGTTGGTGGGCGAGACCGGCGCGGGCAAGTCCACCCTGGTCAAACTGGTCGCCCGGTTCTACGACGCCACCGCCGGCACCGTTCGGGTCGACGGCACCGACCTGACCGCCTACGACCTGGAGGGCTACCGGCACCGGCTCGGCGTTGTCCCGCAGGAGGCTTACCTGTTCGCCGGGACGGTCCGCGACGCCATCGCCTACGGCCGCCCCGGGGCGAGTGACGCCGAAGTCGAAGCCGCGGCCAAGGCGGTCGGAGCGCACGACATGATCACCCGGCTTGCCGGGGGCTACCAGCACACCGTCGCCGCCCGCGGCCGAAACCTTTCAGCCGGTCAGCGCCAGCTCATCGCCCTCGCCCGGGCCGAGCTGGTCAACCCCGACATCCTGCTCCTCGATGAGGCCACCGCCGCCCTCGACCTTGCCACCGAAGCAGCCGTCAACAACGCTGCCGACCAGCTCAGTGGCGGACGCACCACCCTGGTCATCGCCCACCGGCTCACCACCGCCGAACGCGCTGACCGGATCGTCGTCCTCGACCACGGGCGAATAGTGGAGGACGGTACCCACGCCGAACTGCTCGACCGCGACGGTACTTACGCCAAGCTGTGGAACGCCTTCATCGCGGAGGGACACCCCGCCCCGGTACCTGGCTGATCACCCCGGACAGCCCCCGGGCCCGGCACACCGCCAGGCCCGGGGAACCGTCCGGAACCGAAGCCGGCCTCCTCAGGCCCGCGCAGACTCCGCGGCACCCAGCAGAGCCCGGAACAGCACTGTGGCATCCACCCCGGACGGCAGCTCGCTGACCTGACCGTCCCCGACCTCCACCACCCGCCATCCGCCATCGGCACCGTCCCGGCCGCCTGTGTTCTCCTCGGCGACGTCCCTGCTGCCCACGGCCCGTCGCGCCAGGTCGGTGGTGACGAAGCGGCACCCCAACTCCCGTACCAGCGGGCGGACGGCGGACAGGTCGGGCTCGACCCGGCTCGCCGGGCAGTCGGGGTGCGGCCCGATCAACACCGGCTCACCGTCCAGCCACCAGACCCGCGCCTCCTCCGAGCGGCCGTCTGCCATCCGCGCGAAGGATTCGAAGCGGCGAAGCACCAACCCGCCAGCGAGGAACTCGCCCTGCAACTCGGCGAACCGCGCCGCCACGCTCGCCAGAGCACCAAGATCGGCCAACTCCGGCACGTAACAGGCCTCGTGCCATTCGTGCTTACGGGACTTGACGTAGTCCTTCACGATCGCGGGGCCGCGCCCGCCGAGGGCGGAAGCAGCCGAGGCCAGGGCGGGACGGTCCCAGGAGGTGCCGGGCAGCCAGGTGCTGGCGGGTGTGACGGGTTCGAAAGTCCGGTACCAGCCGGGCAGTTCATGCGCGGTGGCGTACTCGTCCGGCCCGGTCAGCAGCGCGCAGCCGCGGTCGGCGAGGACGTCGGCCAGCTCGGCGTACCGGGCGACGGGAATCATCCAGCCCCGGTACCAGAGCGGTCCCGAACCGACGGGAACGCGTCGGACGGCGGCCTCGGCGTCCCCGGCCAACAGGGCGTCGTGGTCGAGCAACGCCGAACTGCCGCCGGCGGCCCGGATCAGCCCGGCCTCCCAGGCGAAGTGCGGGTCCGTCCGACGCGGCAGGAGCGGGTCCGAGGGAAGGATGACGATGGGGTCGGCCATGGGGCTCAGATTAGGTCCACCGATCGGTTGAGGCGCCCTCCTTGACCCGGCGTTGACCAGGCACTCTGCTCCACGCGCTGGTGCAGCGCCCGCCGCCGTGGCCGAAAATTCGATCGACAGTCCGTCAGTTGCGCTGACAGGCTTTCCGTGTGCGATGGATCACAGGACGTCAGAAGCCCAAGGGCGAACGGCTACCCCGTCGAGCGGCGCGAACGGTGGTGCTCTCGCCGGAGGGTGAGGTGTTCCTGTTCCGATCGGACAACTCCGAAATCGGGGTGCACTGGAACGCTCCGGGCGGTGGCCTGGAGGCAGACGAAACGCCCGCCGAAGGAGCGCTCCGCGAGCTGGGCGAGGAAACCGGCTGGACCGACCTCCGGCCCGGTGAACTCCTCTGCACGTGGGAGCACGACTTCACCTGGCACGGCACACCCGTCCGCCAGCACGAACACATATTCCTGAGTCACGGCCCGCGACGTGAGCCCGGAGATGTGGCGGCGGTCCACCGCGCCGACGGCATCCTCGGGTGGCGTTGGTGGACGCCCTCCGAGCTGGCGGCGCCGGACGCCGATCCGCTCTGGCCACCGAACCTGTCGGCCCTGCTCGCCGGACTCCGTACCGCGGAACCCGGTCCGATCGTTCCCGTTCATCTCGGCTACGTGCCCAACACCACCACGACCCACAGCAGCTGACCGAATGGCTTGCGAGCCGCAACACCTCGGCCGCACCGAGCTCCGGCAGCCCGTGGAGAGGAGTCGCCCCCGAAGCATCGCATCCGCACCCGCACCCAGCTGACGCCGATCGAGCCCGATCAGCGGACCTGGCGCCGACCCCTCCGGCGTCCACGAGCCGCCGGGACCTCGGCCTGCCAGTCGCGCAGCCCCAGTTCACGGTCGTGCACCGCCTCCGGGTTGATCACCACCGACAGGAGGGCGGACCGCAACTCCTCCGGGCTCATCCCGGTCGAGCGCTGCAACTGCTCGGTGGGAACCGACACCGCGATGGCCGACCGCCACTCCGGCAGCACCACCTGGCAGGTCCCGGAGCCGAACCGCAGCAACTGGGCGGACACCCGGCGCTCCGCGACCTGGGCCACGCCGGGGCCGGCACTGTCGAGCAGCCCGGGCGACCCGCCGATCAGCACGCCCATCGGCACACCCACCGGGGCAACCGGCACGCTCTCCATCGAGGAGGCGCCCGGCCCGTTCATCACCGCGTCGCCGAACGGCGCCGACGTGGGCGGAACGGCCCGCACCTGTCTCAGCCGCCGCGAAGGCGTCGGCCGCCGTGGTGGCCGCACCCGCCCCGCCACCACGCCTCCGCCCCAGACCCCCGACGACCAGCCGAGAGACCCAGGAGTGCCCATAGCCTCACCCGCGACCAAACCCTCCGTGCCCGCCGCCCCGAGACCACCGGCCTCCCGCGCAGGTCCGGGAACCGTCGGCAGCCCTGTGCGAGCCCCGTCGTGGCCGTCCGGCATTCTGTGACCGTCCGCGTCGGTGTCCGCGCATCCGCCCGGGTCCGACCCGGACGGTGCCGAGCCGTATCCCGAACCGGGGCCCGCCGAATTCGCGCTCGCCGCAACGCGGTTGGCATCCGCGTCCGGCCGGTTCGGCGCGTTCTGGTCGAGCGAGGTCATGGCTGCAACCCTCCGATATTCGGCTCGCCCGATCCTGCACCACCAGTGCGCGCCGGGCCAAGGGACGTGTCTGCACAGCCTGGCGGTTCCCTCCCGCCCTGCCGGAAATCTGCTCGCCGGCCGTCGCGCCGCGTTAGGGTGAGCGCATGTCTCTTACGTCATGCCTGCGTTGGTGGCCGTCCTAGGACGGCCGATCCCCTTGCATGACTCCAGGGCCGTCCGTACGGGCGGCCCCGGCGCGATCATCTCCGACGGAAACGGGCCCACCCGGCGGGCGGTCAAAACCGCAACCGAGGAGAACTCCCGCCATGACCGCCGTCCCCGTCATGACCGCCATGACCGCCATCGCGGACACCAAGCCCGGCACCGCGAACCCACTGATCGCCCCCACCGCCGAAGGCCACCGCCGCATCCTGACCGGCGACCGCCCGACCGGGCCGCTGCACCTCGGCCACTACTTCGGCACGCTTCGCAACAGGGTCCAACTCCAGTCCCAGGGGCTGGAGTTGATGATCGTGATCGCCGACTACCAGGTGATCACCGATCGGGATCGGGCCGACCGGATCGCCGAGCACGCCGAGAACCTGGTCCTCGACTACCTGGCCGCCGGGGTCGACCCGGACCGGACCACGATCTTCACCCACAGCGCCGTCCCCGCCCTCAACCAGCTGATGCTGCCCTTCCTCAGTCTGATCAGCGTCGCCGAACTCTCCCGCAACCCCACCGTCAAGGACGAGATCGCCCACTCCCGGCAGGCCGCCGTCAGCGGACTGATGTTCACGTACCCCGTCCACCAGGCCGCCGACCTGTTGTTCTGCAAGGCGGACCTGGTCCCGGTCGGTCAGGATCAACTGCCGCACCTGGAAACCACCCGCACCATCGCCCGCCGCTTCAACGACCGCTACACCCCGCTGTTCCCCGAGCCGCAGGCGCTGCTGTCCGAGGCCCCGCTGCTTCTCGGCACCGACGCAGGCAAGATGAGCAAGAGCCGGGGCAACGCCATCACTCTCGGCGCCGACGAGGACGAGACCGCCCGACTGCTGCGCGGCGCGGTCACCGACAACGACCGGCACATCAGCTACGACCCCGAGACCCGTCCCGGCGTCTCCAACCTGGTGCTGCTGATCGCCCTCTGCCAGGACCGCGACCCGCACGCCGTCGCCGAGGAGATCGGTTCCGGCGGCGCCGTCCGGCTCAAGCGCACCGCCACCGAGGCGGTCAACGAACACCTCCGCCCCCTGCGCACCCGTCGCGCCGAGCTGGCCGGCGACCGCGCCCTGCTGCGCGAAGTCCTGCACACAGGCAACGCCCAGGCCAACGCCATCGCCGACCGCACCCTCACCGAAGTCCGCACCGCGATGGGCACCTTCTGACCCGCCTCGCGGTCGGTGTGCGGGCCGTCCACCGGGAACGGCCCGCACACCACGCCCGCCGGGGCCGCGCCCCAGTGGATCGGCAGTAACCGCACCAGGGTGGAGAGTTCACGACCGGGGGATACCGTCAGCAGGCAGACCACCCGCCGGCCCACGCGCCGTGCCCCGAGCCCCGCGCCCACCGGCGCCCCACACCCGAAGGAGGCTCCTGATGCCGCTGCGCCCGCTCCGCCCAGGTGACCGCATCGCCCTCGTCGCCCCCAGCGGTGCGGTCGTCGACCCCGACCGGCTCGCCATCGGGTCGGACATCGTCCGCTCCTGGGGCCTGGAAGTGGTCGTCCTCCCGCACGTCCACGACACCCACCCCACCCTGCCGCACCTCGCCGGCACCGACGCCCACCGCGCCGCCGACCTGCAAGCCGCTTGGCTCGACCCCGACATTGCCGCCGTTCTCTGCGTGCGCGGCGGCTTCGGGGTCCACCGGATGGTCGACCTCCTCGACTGGGACGCGATGCGCGCTGTCCCACCCAAACCCCTGATCGGGTTCAGCGACATCACCGTCCTGCACGAGGCCGTCGCGCAGCAGCTCGGCGTTCCCACCCTTTACGGCCCGATGCCCGGTGTCGGCGTCTTCAGCACCGACGCTCCGACCGCCGAACACCTCCGCCGCACCCTGTTCGAACCCGCCACCACGACCGTCCTCACCGGACCCGCCGCCGAGACCCTCGTACCCGGCCGCGCCCACGGCGTCCTGATGGGCGGCTGCGCCTCGCTGCTCGCCGCCGACCGCGGCACTTCAGGCGCCCGCCCGTCCTTCGCGGGCGGCCTGCTCATCCTGGAAGACACCAACGAGCAGCCCTACCAACTCGACCGCATCCTCACCCAGCTGCGACGCAGCGGAGCCCTGGGCGGAGTGGCAGGCGTGGTCCTCGGCTCCTGGGACCTCTGCGGACCGCCCGACGGCGTACGCGCCGTGATGCTCGACCACTTCGGCGACCTCGGAATCCCAGTGGTCTGGGAGCTCGGCTTCGGACACGGACCGTCCTCCATCACCGTCCCGCTCGGAGTACCCGCCACGCTGGACGCCGACGCCGCCACGCTCACACTCGACGCGCCCGTTCTCATCGCCCCTGTTGATGCGTAGGGTTGCGGGCCATGCACGTCGAAGGCATTCCCGCCGCAGGCACCTTCACCACCGCACCGGCCGAGGACCGGACTTCGGACCCCACGGCGGCGGCAGTGGTCCGCGCGCTCGGTCTGCTCCGCGGCCCCGGCAGCGGAACCGGCCGAGTACTCCTCGGCCTGGCCGGACCACCCGCAGCCGGAAAGTCCACCCTCGCCCGCCTGCTGATCGACGAGATCAACCGCCACGAGGGCCCCGACACCGCCGCCTACCTCCCGCTGGACGGCTTCCACCTCTCCAATGCCCAGCTCGACCGCCTCGACCTGCGCTCCCGCAAGGGCGCCCCCGAGACCTTCGACGCCCTCGGCTACCTCGCCCTCGTACAGCGCGTCGCCGCCGATCGCTTCCGCGACATCTACGCCCCCGACTTCGACCGCACGCTGGACGAACCCGTCGCCGCCCGCCACCTGATCCGCCCCTGCACCCGCCTGGTCGTGACCGAAGGCAACTACCTCGCGTCCCCCGTCACCCCGTGGACGAACGCCCGGGCCCTGCTGCGCGAGCTCTGGTACGTCGACGCGGACCGCACCGCCCGGGACACCCGCCTTCTCGCCCGCCACACCGCCGGCGGCCAGGACCCCTCCACCGCGCGCCACCGGATCGACACCAACGACCAGCCCAACGCCGCATACGTGGAGACGGCCCGGTCGGTCTGCGACTGGGTGGTCCGTACCGACGCGTTTGCACCTGCCCACCGATCGGCGTAGTGTTGTCTAGTCGCTCGGCAGGGAGCACCGGACACGCGTCTGTGTGGACGGTCCCGGGGCGGCCAATCCTTGAGAACCATTCGGTTGATCCGTGACGGGTCGCGTCCTTTCGCGTCTCCGTTCGTATTTGCTGTGCGCGTTTTCGGAGATTGCGGCGGATTCGCTTTTCGGAGCGGGG
>NZ_JBHWEN010000013.1:0-207887 GCF_042734215.1 Kitasatospora sp. NPDC059673
TCCGTGTGTGGTGTGGAGCCTAGACACCTCCACCACACCGGAGGTCTTCACTTTGATCAAGCCCTGCACCGTCAACAACGCTTGTGGTCAATACAGCTAGGCCGCCGGGAAAGGCCCGGGCCCGCGACAGGTGTGCACGGACCGTGCGGGGCGGGTGCGTCGTCGGGCAAGTGGGGGTGCGTGGCGTTCCTAGGGTGGGGCGAGATCCAAGCCCAACTTCGAGGGAGCGCGCCGTGACCGACACGAACGCGGTCGGCCGGCGGCCGGTCCTGGAACCGCAGGCGCAGGCTTTCGCGGAGGCGACGGCGAACCCGCCGTACCTGTTCCAGCTGACGCCGGCCGAGGGCCGCCGGGTGGTGGACGAGGCCCAGTCCGGGGAGATCGCCAAGCCGGCGGTGGACGAGGAGTGGCTCACCGTCCCGGGCGGCCCGACCGGCGCCGTCGAGGTGCGCGTCGTCAGGCCCGCCGGCGCGAGCGGCCCGCTGCCCGTCGTGCTGTACCTCCACGGCGCGGGCTGGGTGTTCGGCAACGCGCACACCCACGACCGGCTGGTCCGCGAACTCGCCGTCGGCGCCCACGCCGCCGTGGTCTTCCCCGAGTACGCCCGCTCGCCCGAGGCCCGCTACCCCGTCGCGATCGAGCAGAGCTGGACGGTGGCCCGCTGGGTGGTCACGGACGGCCGCGGCAAGGGGCTGGACGCCGAGCGGATCGCCGTCGCGGGCGACAGCGCGGGCGGCAACCTGGCCGCCGCGCTGACCCTGATGGCGAAGAAGCGCGGCGGCGTCCCGCTGGTGCACCAGGTGCTGTTCCACCCCGTCACCGACGCGTCGTTCGACACCCCGTCGTACCGCGGCTTCGCGACCGGGTACTTCCTGCGCCGCGACGCCATGCAGTGGTTCTGGGACCAGTACACCGCCGACCTCACCCAGCGCGCCGAGATCACCGCCTCCCCGCTGCGCGCCACCGTCGAGGACCTGAAGGGCCTGCCGCCCGCGCTGGTCGTCACCGCCGAGGCCGACGTGCTGCGCGACGAGGGCGAGGCGTACGCGGCGAAACTCCGCGAGGCGGGCGTCCAGGTCACGGCGGTGCGGTTCCAGGGCGTCATCCACGACTTCGTGATGCTGAACGCGCTGCGCCCGACCCGGGCCGCCGGGGCCGCGATCGGGCTGGCCGTGCAGGTCCTGCGCGACGCCCTGCACCAGGGGTGAGGCCGCGATGAAGCCGCCGATCACCGCGCCGCTGCTGAGCGAGTGGGGCTGGCAGGCCCGGGCGGCCTGCCGGGGCATGGACACCGCCGTGTTCTTCTCGCCCTGCGGCGAACAGGGCGAGGCCCGCCGCAGTCGCGAGCGCCGGGCCCGGTCCGTCTGCGGCGCCTGCCCCGTCCGCCTGGCCTGCGCGTCCTTCGCCGTCCGCACCCGCCAGGACTTCGGCATCTGGGGCGGACTCACCGAGGCCGACCGGCAGGTGACCAGGACAGGTTGAGATCACCCGCTCCGGCGCGGGTCAGGCGGCGCCGCTGTCGGGCAGGGCGGCGAGCCGGCCGCGCCGGCTGCGCCACTCGCTCGGGGTGACACCGTACGCGGCCCGGAAGGCGCGGCTGAAGTGCGAGGCGCTGGCGAAGCCGTGCCGCCGGGCCACCTCGGCGAGGGTCGGGCCGTACGGGCCGTGCCGTTCCAGGGCCCGCGCGCAGGCCTCGACGCGGCGCTGCTGGATCAGCCGGGTGACGGTCAACTCCTCGTCCTCGAACAGGCGGTGGAGGTAGCGGACGGAGATCCGCAGCGCCCGGGCCACCGACTCCGGGCCCAGGTCCGGGCGGCCGAGGTGGGCATCGACGTGGGCCAGCGCCCGGGCCACCAGGAGTTCGCGGGCGGTGGCCGGTTCCCGTTCCTCGTCGAAGGCGATCGCGTCCACCAGGTCCGCGACGTGCCCGGCCAGCCGTGCGGCCGCGGTCGGACCGAACTGCGCGGCGTCGCTCAGCACATGGGTCAGCAGCAGGCCGAGCATCGTCACCGCCCCGTCGTCCGGCCGGAGCGTCGAGCCCGCCAGCCGCGACAGCGTCCGCGGGCCGCTGAGGGTGCGCTGCGGCAGGTGGATCAGGTGGAGCCGGAACGGCTCGGGGAAGTGGAGGGCGAACGGGCGGGCCAGGTCCACCACCATGATCTCCTCCGGCCCGGGCCGCAGCGAGGGCCCGGACTGCGAGAAGACCGCCTCGCCCCGCAGGCACAGGGCCAGCGCGAAGCGCTCGGCGGGTTCCGGGCGGCACAGGCTCGGCGGGCGGCTGATCCGCTGCGGACCGGCGTCCAGCGACACGGTGCGCAGGTGGCCCAGGCGATGGGAGCGGACCCGGCCGCGCGGCCCGCCCGGCGCGCCGGCCGTCACCCTGACCGGGACGAGCGCGCGGGACAGCGCCTCGCTCCACACCTCGTGGCGGGTGTCCTCGGGGAAATCGCGGGTGTCCAGGACGAGGGTCATGGGTGTCCCCACCTTCCGTCGTTGCCTGACCGGACGCCCACGGCTGCGGGGCGCGGTCCTCGTTCGCCACCCAGCGTCCCCCGGCCGATCCGCCCGCCCGGCCGTCGCGGGTCCGGCCGGGCACGGCGTGCACGGTGCTGTGCGCGCTCAGGCATGCGGGCGGTGGCGTTCTCGACCGCCCGTGGCCGCCCGCCGACGGAGGGTCACCCCGAGAGGGCGTCCCGGAGTTGGGCCCGGGACTTGATGCCCAGCTTCGGGAAGATCTTGTGCAGGTGGTAGCCGACGGTGCGCGGCGAGAGGTACAGCCGGGAGGCGATGTCCCGGTTGGTGAGCCCCTGCGCCGCCAGCTCCGCTATCTGGAACTCCTGCGGCGTCAGTTCGGCCTTCGCCGCAGGCTCCGGGCCCTGCGGGACGGCGGCGCCCGCCGCGCGCAGCTCCGCCGCGGCGCGCTCGGTCCACGGCCGGGCGTCGAGCCGCCGGAACGTCTCCAGCGCGGTGATCAGCAGCCCGCGGGCCTCGGCCGAGCGCCGCCGGCGGCGCAGCCACTCGCCGAAGTCGAGCTGGGCGAGGGCCCGTTCGAAGGGCCACCGGCCGCCGGCGGGATCGGCCAGCGCGGAACGGAAGTGCCGCTCGGCGGCCTCGTCGCTCTCCCCGACCAGGGCCGCCGCGCGCTGCGTGACGGCGTGCAGGCGCGGCGAGATTCCGTCGCCGAGGGTGCGCTCCGCCGCGGCCAGCACATCCCGGGCGTCCTCGGTCCGCCCCGCGCGGACAGCGGCGGCGGCGAGGTCGGCCAGGTAGTAGAGCGAGGTGTGGTAGTGCACCGGGGCGGGCCGGTAGTCGTGGGTGAAGGTGTTGCGGAGCTCCACGTAGGCGCTCTCGTGGTCGCCCTCGACCACCTTCGCCATGCCCAGCGCGTAGTGGTAACGGGCCCGCAGGCTGCGGGAGTTGCGCAGATCCACCCCGCACAGGGCTTCCTGCGCGCGGGCGCAGGCGCCCTGGTGGTCGCCCCGGAACGCGCCGAGGGTGGCCTGGAGGATCAGCGAGCCGAAGGTGACGTTGTCCGCCCCGGCCTCGGCGGCCATCCAGTACGCGTCCTCGGCCGCGGCCTGCGCCGCCGCCCAGGCCCCCGACTCGCCCTCGGCGAGGGCCAGCGCCTGGGTGAACGTGGCGTTCGAGCCGGCCGTACCGGCCCGGCGCAGCAGGTCCGTCGCGTGGCACAGGATCCGGACCGCCTCGTCCGTCTCGTCCAGCACCCAGGCCGTGGCACCGAGGAAACCCAGATCGGCGAGCGAGTCCGGGGCCGCCAGCGCCAAGGCGCGACGGAACTGCCAAAGCGCCTGCCGGCGGTCGCCGAACGGCCGCACGGCGGTCGCCGACCAGACCCGCTCGGCCGGGTTCGCCTCCTGCGGGATCAGCCGGCCGATCCGCAGCAGCTCGTTGCCGTAGAACGGGTCGCCCGTGTTGTACGCCGAGGTCGCGGCGGTGGCCAGGGCGCCGACGCCGAGCGACGGCTCCAGTTCGACCATCGACTCGGCGACGTGCAGCGACGCCGCCAGCGACTCCTGGTGGCGCAGCGTCAGACCCAGCGCCCACCCCCGCATCAGCTCGCCCTCGGCCCGGGCGACCGGGTCCGCGGTCAGGCCGCCGATCCGGGCGGTGAGGTCGCCCGCCCACTGCGGGTGCCCCGCGAGCATCGCCGCGGTACCCGCGGCCAGCAGGCGCCGCGCGTGCAGCTCCGGGTCCGGGGTGAGCTCGGCGGCCCGCTCCAGCGCGGCCGCCGCGGCCGCGAAGCCGCCCCGGGCACGGGCCCGCTCGGCGGTCTCGGCGAGCGCCTGCGCCACGGCCGCGTCCTGGCCGACCGTCCCGGCGGCCAGGTGCCAGGCCCGCCGGTCGGGCTCGGCGCCGGCCGCGTCGGCCAGCGCCAGGTGCGCCGCCCGGCGCTCGGCGAAGCTCGCCGCCTGGTAGACGGCGGAGCGCACCAGCGGATGACGCAGCAGCACCTGCCCGCCTTCCAGCCGCAGCAGCCCCGCCTCCTCGGCGGGCAGCAGCGCCCCGACCACGTCGCTCCCGGCGGACGCGTTCACGATGTCCCCGAGCCCGGTGGTTCCGGCGGCCGCGACCAGCAGCAGCGCGGCGCGGGTCTTCGGCGGCAGACCGGGGAGCTCGGCGGCGAACAGGTCCTCCAGCCGGCGGGTCAGCGGCAGGGTCTGCGCCGCCCCCGGCCGGCCCGCCCCCCGGGCGACGGCCCGGGACAGCTCGATCAGCGCCAGCGGGTTGCCCGCCGCCTCCTGGAGCACCTGCGACCGGGCCCGCCCGGTCGGCGGGACAGGCTGGGCGTTCAGCAGCAGCCCCGCGTCCGCCCTGGCCAGCGGACCGGCCGTCAGGTGCGGGAAGTCGCGGTCGAACCGACCCGGCACGCCCGCCTCGCGCGCGGCCAGCAGCATCACCGCGGCCTCCCCGTCCAAGCGGCGGGCGACGAACGCCAGGATGTCCAGCGAGCCGAGGTCCAGCCACTGGAGGTCGTCCACCAGCAGCAGCAGCGGCTGCCGGGCGGCCGCCTCGGTGATCAGCGTGGTCACCCCCACGCACAGGTGCAGCGGATCGGCGGGCCCCGCGTCCTCGCCGGCCAGCCCGAACGCGCACCGCAGCGCCGCACGCTGACGCTCCGGCAGGTCGTCCAGACCCGCCAGCAGCGGACGGAGCAGCTGGTGCAGCCCCGCCAGCGCCAGCCCGCTCTCCGCCTCGCTGCCGCGCACCCGCAGCGTCTGCAACCCCCGGGCGGCGCCCTGCCCGGCGGCCCAGTCGACCAGCGTGCTCTTCCCCGCACCCGGCTCCCCGGTCAGCACCAGCACATGGGTGCCCTCGCCCCGCACGGCATCGAGCAGGCCATCGATCCGGGCCAGCTCCGACGCCCGCCCGAAGATCGCCGGCGCGGCCGGCCCGTTCCCGCCCGTGTGCACCATCTCGTCCCGTCCTGCCAGGTCAGGGCCCTGATACCCCGACGCGGTGCGGCCATCCTGTCAGCCCCCGGGACGGGCCCGGAGACCGGTGTCCGGACGACGACCGGTCATTTGACAGAAGCGCGACCGGCCGGGCCCCGGACAGCATCGGCAGGGAGGGGGGAGAAGTGCCGTGACGACCACGGCGGGCACAGCGGAGTGGACATGACGAGCACCGGGACGCACCGGGACAACCCCGAGGACTTCGGCGACCGGGCGGCCTCCACCCACTCCACCCACGCCCCCACCCACGGCATCGACCGGCTGGTCGGACGCGGCGCCGAACTGGCGGCGCTGCGCCGCTGGGTCCGGCACGAACCCGGCGCGCCCCGGGCGCTGGTGCTGCTCGGCGAGGAGGGCATCGGCAAGTCCCGGCTGCTGCGCTCCGCCTGCGAACAGGCCGCGCAGGCAGGGCAGTCGGTGCTCACCGCCCAGGGCTGGGCACCCGAGCGCGAGGTGCCCTACGGGCTGCTCCGGCAGCTGCTCGCGTCCTCGCCGGAGCGGATCCAGGCCCCGGCCGCACTCGACGCCGGCACGCCGGCCGGGCCCGAGCCGGCGGCCGCCGTCGCCGCCCTGCTGGACGGCGCACCGGTGCTGATCGCCGTGGACGACGCACACGCCTGCGACCGCCCCACCCTGGAACTGCTGGGCTCGCTGGTCCGCCGCCCCGGCGGCCGCATCTCGGTGCTGCTGGCCGCCCGCGACCAGGAGGCGCTGCGGACGCTGCCCGCCGACACCGCCGTGCTGCACCTGGACCCGCTCCCGCCGAGCGCCTGCGCCGAACTGCTGGACGCGGTACCCGGCGCACCCGTCGGACGCACCCGCCTGGAGGTGCTGGAGGAGGCCGAGGGCAACCCCTCCGCCCTGCTGGAACTCTGCCGCCGACGGTCCTTTCGGACCGACCCGGCCGCCGCCCGTCCGCGCACACCCCGCCTGCACACCGTCCGGACCAGGTTCGACACCCTGCTCGGCCGGCTGCCCGCACCGACCCGCCACGCCCTCCTCCACGCCGCGCTCGCGCTGCCCGGTGACGACGCCTCGGCCGTGATGGCCGCCCTGGGCACCACCGACCTGGGGATCTGGGCCCCCGCCGAGGAAGCCGGGATCCTCGCCCTGACCGACGGCCGGCTCGTCTTCCGGCACCCGCTGGCCCGGGTCGCCGCCGTCGGCGGCCAGCCCGCCGTCCTGCTCACCCGGGCCCACCGGGCCCTCGCCGAGCGGGCCTCCGCCCGCCCGCTCGACCGGGTCCGCCACCTGGTCGCCGCCACCGTCGGCCCGGACGCCGCGTTCACCGAGAACCTGCGGCCCGCCGTCGAACGCGCCACGGACGAGTTCACCCTCGCCCAGGCCCTGGAGGACGCCGCCCGGGTCAGCACCGACCCCGACGAACAGGCCCGCCTGCTCACCGAGGCCATGGCCGCGGCCGCCGCCGTCGGCGACCCGGACTGGGTCCGCAACCTGCACACCCGCTTCCGCAGCGTCAACAGCGACCCCCGGCTCGCCCGCCGGGCCGCCGTCGCCGCGGCGGCCGCGCTCTCGCACACCTCCCGGCAGAAAGAGGCGTTCGACCTGCTACTGGACGCCACGGCCGAGCCCACGGCCGAGCCCACGGCCGACACCGCACTCGACACCGCGCACGACACGAAACTGGCCGCCCTGGCAGCGGCCATCGCCGACCAGTCGGGCCTGCCGGAGCACCGCAACCGGCTCGCCGAGCTGCTCGCCGCCCTCCGCGCACCCGGACCGGAGGCGCGGCCCGGCACCGAGGAGCCCGGCGTGCTCGCGGGCTTCGTGCAGGCCCTGACCACCCGGCCCGCAGGCGCCCGCCGAGCCCCCGCCCGCCGCAGCACCCCCGCGATCGGCAGCACCCCCGCGATCGGCAGCCCGGAACCGCTGATCCGCCGCCTCGCCGTCGCATCCGTCGCCTACCTCTCCGACGAACCCGACGACTGCCTGGCACACTTCCGCGCCGCCGACAGCCACCTGCGCGGCCGCCGCGCCTTCGGCCTCCGCGCCTGGTACGCGGCGCCCCTGCTGGACACCCTGCTGGCCACCGGTCAGTGGCCGGAGGCAGCCGCCCTGCTGGACGAGGCCAAGGACCGGGCGGCCGTGCTGCGCCTGACCCGGATCCGCGCCGACCTGGAGGCCCTCGACCTGTCGCTGCGCGCCCTGCGCGGCACCGCACCCGCCGACGCGCCCCTGCGACCGGCCGTCCCGCTCGACGTGCACGAGAACCTCGCCACCCAGGTCCGGGCGGTGCGGGCCCGCGCCCAGGTCGCGATGGCCCACGGCGAATGGGCCGACGCCTACCGCCGGCTGCGCACCCTGTTCGCCGAGGACGGCACCCCCCGCCACCCCTTCCTCTCCTCGCGCTGCCTGGCCGACCTCGCCCTGGCCGCCCACCGGGCCGGCCTCGCCGACCGGGCGGCACCGGTCCTGCACCGGGTGCGAGACGCTCACGAGGAACGGCCGACCACCCGGATGACGCTCCTGCTGCACCACGCCACCGCGCTGCTCGATCCCGGCCCCGACCCGGAACACCACTTCCGCCTCGCCCTGGTGAACGCGGACGGCGAACGCTGGCCGCTCGAACGCGCCCAGGCCCGGCTCAGCTACGCGATCCGGCTGCGCCGCGACCGGCGGCCCTCGGAGGCTCGGCAGCAACTCGTCGCGGCGCTCGAAACCGCCGAGACCCTCGGCTCCCGGCCGCTCGCCGAGGCGATCCGCCACGAACTGCGCGCCACCGGCGTCGCCACGGCCACCGGCTCCGGCGCGGCGCTGGGCGGGCTCACCGCCCAGCAGCAGCAGATCGTCCGGATGGCCGCCCGGGGCCTGTCCAACCGCGAGATCGGCGAACAGCTCTTCCTCTCCCCGCGCACCGTGGGCACCCACCTGTACAACGTCTATCCCAAACTCGGCGTCAGCAGCCGCCACCAACTGCGCGACCTGCTCCCCAGCGCCTGAGCAGCCCCTGGTCGTTCACCGTGGGCACGGCTACGGTGTCACCCGGCGACGCCGGACACGGCGCACCGACCGCGGTGGCACAGCAGAACGAGAGATGAGGTGGCGTGGAGCCCGACGCGTGGCCGGAGGAGGACCTTCTGCGGCCTTCCCGGATCGTGCTGGACCCGGCGGTGGCGCGGCTGGTCGCGGCCTCGGCCGTCCCGCCCGGGCTCGACGAGCTCGGGCCGGTGACCGGCCGTCAGGCCCTGCTGGAGTCCCAGGGCGACCTGATCGAGGACTGCGAGGTGGACGCCGAATTCCGGGTCGCACCCGTCGGGCCCTGCGGACTGGTCGGCTTCTGGACCTTCCGCCCGCTCGGCGCCGAGGGCCCGCTGCCCGCCGTGCTCTACGTCCACGGCGGACGCTGGATGCTCGGCGACGCCCAGACCCACGCCCGCCTGATCACCGACCTGGTCAACGGCAGCGGCGCGGTCGCCGTCGTCCCCGAGTACAGCAGGACCCCCGAGGCCCGCTACCCCGTCGCGCTGGAGGAGTGCTACGCCCTGCTCCGGTGGATCGCCGCCCGCCCCGAACCGCTGGGCATCACCGCCGACCGCATCGCCGTCGCGGGCGACTGCGCCGGAGCCACCCTGGCCACCGCCGTCGCGATGCTCGCCACCACCCGCGGCGGCCCCGCCCTGCGCGCCCAACTCCTCTACTACCCGCTGGTGGACCCCGCCTGCGGCAGCGCCGCGCAGCGCCGCTTCGGCGCCGGCTACCTGCTCAGCCGCCAGGGCATGCGCCGCTACTGGCAGGAGTACCTCGGCTCGCCCGAGGACGGCGACCGGCCGACGGCCAGCCCGCTGCGGGCCGGCCCCGACCTGCTTGCCGCACTGCCGCCGGCCCTGGTCGTCACCGCCGAGGCGGACGTCGTCCGGGACGAGGGTGAGGAGTACGCCGCCCGCCTGCGCGCCGCCGGTGTGCCCACCACCGCCGTGCGCTTCCTCGGCACCGTCCACGACTTCGTCTCGCTGAACGCGCTGCGCGACAGCCCCCCGACGCTGGCGGCCGTCCAGCAGGGCTGCGACTTCCTGCGCGCGCACCTCGCCTGAGCAGCACCACCCCGGCAGACCAGTCGTCCGACTCATGCGCCGGAGCCCACTGCCCCGGCATGCTGGCCGCATGCCAGCTCCCACCTCCCCGACCGCGCCCGCCCGGCTGCTGACGACCCGTTCGGTCCCGGCGGCCGAGAGCCTGGAGTACTGGCACGACGCGGTGCTCGCCAGCCTGGTCGGCATGGACATCCGCACCGACGGCCACAGCTACGACGCCGCCATGCACAACCGGACGGTCGGCGACCTGCGGATCAGCACCCTCGAATGCGACCCCGCGGACGTCCGCCGCTCGCCGCGTTCCATCGCGCGCGGAGACGGACAGTACGTGTTCGTCGCGCTCCAGAGCACCGGCATCGCCCAGGTCGAACAGGACGGCCGCACCGACGAGTTGAGGGCCGGCGACATCGGCTTCTTCGAGACCATCCGGCCCTTCCGCAGCCGCTACCCCGAGCGCTTCCGGCTCAAGCTCTTCACCCTGCCGCGCGCCCTGCTCTGCCAGGACGAGGGCGACCTGCGCCGGCTCACGGCCCGGCCGCTGCACAGCGGCCACGCCCTGGGCCGGCTGCTCTCGCCGTTCCTCGAACGGCTGGCCGACACCGCGGACGCCCACGCCGCGCCGCTGGCCGAGAAACTGGCCCGGGGCGCCATCGACCTGATCGCCGCCACCGCCGCCCAGCAACTCGGCCGGCCCGTGCAGGACCTGCCCGGCGCGCACAACGCCGTTCTGCTGCGCGTGCAGCAGTACGTCCGCTGGCACCTGGCCGACCCCGGACTGACCCCGGCGGCCATCGCCCGGGCGCACGGCATCTCCGTGCGGTACCTGCACCGGCTCTTCGAGGGCGAGGGCCGGACGCTGTGCCAGTGGATCCGCGGACAGCGCCTGGAGGAGTGCCGCCGGGCGCTCGCCACCGCCCCGGCCGACTCGGTCGACCTGGGACGCATCGCCCGCCGCTGGGGCTTCACCAGCGGCGCGCAGCTGAGCCGGGCCTTCCGCAGCGCCTACGGCCAGTCGCCGACCGACTGGCTGCTGACCGAACGCCACCGCCGCGCGACCGGGGAGCTCCGGTGACGGCCCCCGACCCGGCGCGGCGGGCGGCCGCCTGGCAGCTGGCGCTGTCGCGGGCCTTCGCCCGGGTCGAGGTGGCCGTGCACGACCCGGCCTGGACGGGCTCGCTGGCCACCGTGCGCCTGGGCAGCCTGCAAATGTCCGAGGAGAGCTCCGGGCCGGCCACCGTCCTGCGGGACGCGGCGGCCGTCGCGGCCGACCCGTGCGGGGACGTCGCCGCCCGGCTGCAACTCGACGGCACCGCGCGGGTGTTCCAGGACGGCCGGGTGGTCGAGCTGCCGCCGTGCTCGCTCACCTTCCTCGACCTGAGCCGGCCCTTCCGGCTCGTCCTCCCGCCGCTCCAGCGGGCCAGGACCCTGCTGGTGCCGAGGTCCGTCCTCGGACTGGAGGAGAGCGCACTGCGCCGGTTCACCGCGACGCCGGTCGATTCGGCCGAGGGGAGTGCCGGGGCCCTGCTGCTGCCGTTGCTGGCCAACGCGGGGGCGGCGCTCGGCGGAGCGTCGTTCGCGGTGCAGGAGCAGATGGCGCGCGCCGTGGCCGAGTTGCTGGCCGCGCTGGCCGCCGACCACGCGGCCCGGACCGGCCCGGACGGGCGGTTCGCCGCGCCCTCGCTGTTCGAGCGGATCACCGCCTCGGTGGAGGCCTCGCTGGGGGATCCCGAGTTGTCCCCGCAGTCGATCGCCGACCGGCACGGCGTCTCGCTGCGCTACCTGCACCAGCTGTTCCAGCGCCGGGGCGAGACGGTCGGCGGGTGGATCCGGGGGCGCCGACTGGCAGGGGCGCAGCGGGAGTTGGCCCGCCCCGACGCGCCGGGCCGGACGATCGCCGCGGTCGCCGCGCACTGGGGCTTCGCCAGCGCCTCGCACTTCAGCCGTGCGTTCCGGGAGACCTACGGAATGTCCCCGAACCAGTGGCGAGCCGATCGGTCGGCCGCCGGTCGGCCGGCCGCCGGAACACCGGAGTGCTTGGCGCAAAGTCGACTTGGCGAGGATGCCACTCTTTGACAGCGGCCCGGCCGGACCGTGATGATCTGCGGTCGTGCACGCCCGGCGTCCCCGGGAATTCGGCGGCGGGGGATTTCCGGCCGTGCGCCGGGCGTGCGGGAATCGGGGGAGGGCGCGGCAGGGGCGGTGCGCGCCCTGGTCGGGAGTCCAGGGCCACAGGTGCGGCCACCTGGGGGCGGTGGCCGGAAAGCGCACGTCGGCGAGGTGCCGGGGCTCGGCCCGAGGGCGTGAGACAGGGCGCGCGGCCGGGTTGCCGGGGCGTGGGGAGCGCACGGAACCGATCGCTCGTGCTCCATGACGGGACGTCAATTTGGTGGCCTGGTAAGCATGATGTGTCCATTCCGCTTACTATTCGGCCAAACGAGGGGCGCGCGGGACCGAATCGGTGATCTTACTGCGGGGGTTCGGCGTGCCTTCCTGACGACGAGAGCAGGGCATGACCCACACAGAACAGGAAACCCGAGCGTCCGCGCCCCGCGCGGGCCGGCGGACGGCCGAGCGGGCCGCCGCCGTGGTGGCGGCCCTCGCCGCCGCCACCGCTGTCGCCGCCCCCTCCGCCTCGCCCCAGACCGCCGACGGTTCGGTGACGGTGCAGGTGGTGCGGACGGTCGACGAGAGCGGAACGTGGTCGGGCCCGGCGCTGGAGCCGGGCATGGCCGGAGTGACGGTCACCCTGACCGGCGAGGACGGCGCGGTCAGCGCCGCCGTGACCGCCGCCGACGGCACGGTCACGCTCAAGCCGTCCAAGTCGACCGCCGGCGGCAAGCACCGCGTCCAGGTGGTCAATCCGAAGCCGGGCGTGCTGTTCCCGGCCTTCGCCTCCCGCGAGGGCCTGACCGGCGCGCCGGACAAGCTCAGCAGCAACGAGGAGTTCGTCGACCTCTCGGCCGGCAAGCAGGCCAAGCTCACCACCGGCTTCTGGAACCCCGCCGACTACTGCCAGCAGAACGCGCCCCTGGCCACCGCCTGCCAGCCGGCCTCCCTCGACCCGGCGGGCAAGCGCACCCTGCTGACCTTCCCGTACCGCTCCCGCGGCGTGAACAAGGACGTCACCGACATCAGCACCACCGGTGACACCGGCAACGTCTTCGGCATCGCCTGGAACCGGGACGACCGGCGCCTGTTCAGCTCCGCCCAGGCCAAGCGCGCCACCGTGTACGGCCCCGGCGGACCGGGCGCGATCTACGTCACCGACCCGGCGACGAAGGCGACTTCGCTGTTCGCCACCGTCCCCGACGCCGGCAGCACCACGCACGCCGGCAACGCCCAGGACGACGCCTTCGTGGCCCCGGTCGGCAAGGAGAGCCTCGGCGGGCTGAAGCTCACCGAGGACGGCCGCGACCTGTACGTGGTCAACCTCCACGACCGCAAGCTGTACCGCTACGACGCCACGGCGAAGACCGCCTCCGCGCCCAAGGCCGTGTACAGCATCCCCACCCCCGCCGACTGCCCGTCGGCGGACGACTGGCGGCCCTTCGGCCTCGGCATGCAGGACGGCGTCGGCTACGTCGGTGGCGTCTGCTCCGGCCAGTCCACCCAGAAGATCGGCGATCTGCGGGCGATCGTGCTGCCCTTCGACCCGGCCACCGGGAAGTTCGGCGCCGCCGTCCTCAACCAGCCGCTCGACTACCACGGCACGCCGGCCGGCTGCAACGCCTACTTCTGGTACCCGTGGCAGGACACCGTGCCGAGGACGCCGAACGGCGACGTCTGCGGGCTCAACCCGGAGCCCGAACTCGGCGAGATCGGCTTCGAGACCGACGGTTCCATGCTGCTCTCGTTCCGCGACCGGTACGCCGACCAGGCCGCCGCCGCCCCGCCCGAGGGCCCGCTGCCGAACGGCTTCGTCTACGTGCTCGCCTCGGCCGACCTCAACAAGGCCTGCAAGTCCGGCGACACCTACGTGATGGACATCAATCTCGGCTGTGGGATCACCACCAAGGGCAAGGGCTTCTTCAACCTGAACCGCCCCGCCCCGGCCGGCCATCCGTACGCGTCCTTCGCGGGCATGGCGCTGTCAAAGGTCGAGAACTCCATCGCCACCTCGGGCTACGACGTCTCCAACAACGTCGTCACCGCCGGCACCATGTTCACCCTGCGCACCGGCGGGATCGACCCCGGCTTCGGCAACGAACTCTCCGACGGCCGCTCGCGCTTCGGCAAGGGCGCGGCGATGGCCGACCTCGAAGTGCTCTGCGACCGGGCGCCGCTGCAGATCGGCAACCGGGTCTGGTACGACCCGGAGCGCTCCGGCCTCCAACTGCCGCAGCAGAAGCCGGTTCCGGGCGCGACCGTCAACCTGTACGACGCGGACGGCAAGAAGGTCGGCACCACCAAGACCACCCCGCGCGGCGAGTACTACTTCGACAACAGCAACGTCACCGGCGGGCTGAAGCCGAACACCAAGTACACCATCCGCCTCGACAACCCCGCCGACTACGCCAAGGGTGGCCCGCTGTACCACTGGGTCCCGACCAAGGACAACGTCGGCGACAGCCGCCTGCTCGACTCCGACGGCACCGTCCCCAAGGGCGGCACCTACGTCGAGCGCGCCCTGACCACCGGCGGCCCGGGCCAGAACGACCACAGCTTCGACTTCGGCTTCATGCAGCAGCAGGGCGCGCTGCGCCTGGTCAAGCACGACCAGGACGGCAAGCCGCTGCCCGGCGCGGTGTTCCAGCTGTGGCGCGAGACCAACGGCACCGACGGCCTCCAGGCCGACGGCGACAAGGCGGACACCAAGGTCGGCGACCCGTGCACCACCGGCGACGACGGCAGCTGCGCCAGCACCGCCGACAAGGGCACCTACTACTGGCAGGAAGTCACCCCGCCCAAGGGCTACCAGGCCCCGGAGCAGCCGGTCCTCGGCCCGGTCGTGCTGGACGACGAGCACCTGGAGGACGGCATCACCACCACCGCCGTCAACCGGCTGATCCCGCCGCCGCCCAGCACCCCGGCGCCCACGCCCACCCCGGAGCCGTCGTCACAGCCCTCGGGCGGCCTCGCGTACACCGGCACGAACGACACCGTGCTGACCTACGCCCTGGTCGGCGGAGCGATCCTGCTGGTGGTCGGCGCCGGACTGCTGATCGCCGTCCGCAAGCGCCGCGACAGCTGACGCCACAACAGCTGACGCCGCGACAGCAGCGACAGCGGTGAACGGGGCCCCGGGATACTCTCCCGGGGCCCTTCCCACAGAACTTCCCGCACCGAGGAGCGAGACGACCCGATGGCATCCGACAAGAAGCGCCCGTCCCGGCGCACGCTGATCGTCACCGCCGTGGCGGCGGCCATGCTTGCGGGCGGCGGCGTGACGGCCTGGCAGCTGGTGGGCGGTCAGGAGGAGAGCCGTCCGCTGTCCACCGAGGAGGCGTCCCGGCTGGCGCTCTCCCGGCTGAAGGTCTATCAGGCCAGCCCGCTGCGGGTGACGCTGAAGGCACAGGAGGGCGACGGCATGGTGGTCGAGGTGCAGGGCGTGGTGGACTACCGCAGCAAGCACGCGGCGGGCAGCTACACCGTCACCAAGAAGGGCAGCACCCTCGACCAGGGGCTGGTGGTGTGGGACGCCGGCGGGCTGGGCCTGGCCAAGGCGCCCGCAGGGGTGGACGGTTCGGCCTGGGAGCAGGCCGAGCACGTGCCGCGCACCGGCTGGACCTCGCGCAGCTACGGCACCGACCCGCTGGACGCCGGGCTCCAGATGCTGATCCAGCTGGGCGCGGACCGGCCCGACAACCCCCTGCTGCTGGCCCAGGCAGGCCCGCGTTGGCTCGGCCGGGACCGGATCGACGGCCGCGACTACGACCGGATCGCGGGCCCGCGCCCGCGCGACGCCGCCGACAAGGACAGCGGCGCCACCTCGCCGATCACCTACTGGATCGACTCCGACGGCGGCCTGCGCCGGGTCACCATGCGGATGGCCGGCCTCGGCACCCCGACCACCCTGGAACTCGGCGGTCAGGACGCCGGGGCCAAACTCCCGGAAGCGCCCTGGGCGACGGCCGGCTGAGCTGCCGTCAGACGGCCGTCGGCAGCGGGTAGCTGTCCGGATCGACCTTGCCCGGCAGATCGACGGCGGGAACGGCGGGCGCGTTCGGGTCGGCCATCGACGGCTGCGCGGGCGGCACCGGCACGGCGTTGAACGGCATCCCCGGCGGCGCCTGCACCCCGGCGGCCCGGCCCGCCGGGACCTTGCCGCCGCCGCTCGCCCCGCACGCGGCCAGCCGCTCCAGCTCGGCGGGGCTCTGGGTGCCCGGGCTGTTGTCGGAGAAGCAGTTGCCCGGGTCGGCGGCCGAACTGACCAGGTCCACACCGTTGCCGGTGGCCTTGTTCCCGGTCACCCGGTTGTTGGAGGCGGGATGCCCCGGCGGGTCGGTCACCACCACGCCCGCCGCCCGGTTGCCCTGGACGAGGTTGCGTTCGACCCGGTTGTCGGTGCCGCCGCCGATACCGATCCCGATGCCGAAACCGCCGTCGGCCTGCTGCGGCGAGTCCGCCGAGTTGTTGTTCGCGACCACGTTGCCGGCGATCACCGCGGCGTGCTGCGGGGCCAGCGACTCCAGGTCGTTGGAGTTGATGGTCACGCCGACCCGGTTGTTGACCGCCCGGTTGCCCACCACCGTCAGGTTCTCCGAGGCGTTGGTGATCTCGATGCCGACCGCGTTGCGCTCCACCGTGTTGCCCCGCACCAGCGTGTTGCACGGCCTGCACTGCCCGACGTAGATCCCCGAGTCGGCCTGCCCCGAGGCGTAGGACTCCTCGATGATCCCGTCGCGCGCGTCGAACGCGTAAATGCCGTACAGGGCGTTCCCGTACGAGGTCACCTTGCTCGCCCGGAAGCCCTGCACCGCGGGAAAGCGGGTGGTGTCCAGCGGGTCGTACGCGGAACCGCCCGCGCCGTGACGCTGGAGCTTCTCGTCCGTGACGCCGGTGAACAGCACGCCGTTGGCCAGGAAGCCGCGCACGGTGAGGTTCTCGACCACGGTGCCCGCGCCGGTCGCGGTGATCCCGTTGATCAGCTTCAGATCGCCGTCGAAGATCACCGTGTTGCGGTCCGAACCGCGAAGCACGATACGGGGCTTGGTGATCCGCACGCTCTCCTTGTACACGCCCGGGTGCACCAGCACCAGGTCACCGGGGTTGGCGACATCCACCGCGCGCTGCACCGTCGGGACGTCCTCGGGCACCTGGATCACCGTGCCCGGCGGGTGACGGTCGGCGGACGGCGACGCCGAGGAGGAACAGGCGGCGAGCGCCGGAAGCAGCAGCCCCAGCGCCATCAGGCCGGTCCGGAACCGGCGCGGACCGGTCCGTCGGCGTACCAACAGGTGGAAACCATGGAGGAGTTGCATGAAACGTGTTCTATCGTCTCCAATAGCGCCCATGCACATCGAATCGGGGAACCCGCAGGACACCACCGCGTCTGCTCGGCCCCGGATCGGCCGCCGGGCACTGCTCTCGGCCGGCGCCGTGCTGGCCGCCGGAGCGGGCGCGGCCGCCGCCACCGCCCTCGGCCGTGACCCGGGCCGTGGGCCTGCCACCGCTCCGCCACCCGCCGCCGTCCCCCACCACGGCGCGCGACAGTCCGGCCTGACGTACCGTCAACTCCCCGCCACCAGGCTGCTCGCGCTCGACCTCCCCGCCTCCGCCGACCGCGAGGCGCTGCGCGGCCTGCTCGCCGGGCTCGACAAGGTGCTCGCGGCCGCCTCCGACGGCAGCCTCGCCGACCCGCGGCTGTCCGCCACCCCGATCTCCTCGCTGGCCGCGATCGGCCCGGCGCCGGCCGCCCGGCTGAAGCTCCCCGTGCCCGCCGAACTCGCCGAACTGCCTTCGTTCGCCGGCGATCAGCTCGACGCCAAGCGCAGCGGCGGTGACCTCCTCCTCCAGGTCTCGGCCGAACACCCGTGGACCACCGGCGTCCTGACGGAACATCTGCTCGCCGCCGCCAAGCCCTCCGGGGCAACCCTCCGCTGGAACCAGGCCGGGTTCCTGCCGTCCGTCCCCGACGGGGAGACCCCGCGCAACCTGTTCGGCTTCAAGGACGGCAGCGCCAACCCCGACCCCGCCGACCCCGGCCTGTGGAACGCCGACGGCACCATCCTGGTCTACCGCCGGATACGCATGGACACCGCCGCCTTCGCCGCCCTCCCGACAGACCGTCAAGAACTCGCCATGGGCCGCCACCTCACCTCCGGCGCCCCCCTCAGCGGCGCCGCCGAGCACGACGACCCCGACATCTACATCAAGCACCCCGACGGCTCCTACGTCATCCCCGCCACCGCCCACGTCCGCCTCAGCAGCCCCCGCCTCGACGGCGGCGCCCGCATGCTCCGCCGCGGCTACTCCTACGACGACGCCCCCGACGACCGCGGCCTCCTCTTCTGCGCCTTCATGCGCGACCCCGCCCTCTTCACCCGCGTCCAGAACCGCCTCGCCGAGAACGACGCCCTCAACCCCTTCCTCACCCACAACGCGTCAGCAGTGGCCTGGGTCCTCCCGGGCTCCCACCCGGACCGGCCACTGGGAGCGACGCTGTGAAAACGCGGTCACCAGGTCGTGGGGCGGCCGGTGTGCGGGGCGCGGCCGGCGGCGGGGTCGTGGTGGATCGGCCCCGTCGTCGTGGTGAGCGGGAGGTGGGTGCCGCCTCGGGTGTGGGCGACGAGTTCGGCGGCGATGGAGATGGCGGTCTCCTCCGGGGTGCGGGCGCCGAGATCGAGGCCGATGGGGGAGTGGAGGCGGGCCAGCTCGGCTTCGGTGAGGCCGGCTTCGCGGAGGTGGGTGAGGCGGTCGGTGTGGGTGCGGCGGGAGCCCATCGCGCCGATGTAGGCGACGGGGAGGCGCAGGGCCCGTTCCAGCAGGGGCAGGTCGAACTTGGCGTCGTGGGTGAGGACGCACAGGGCGGTGCGGGCGTCGAGGTGGGGGGCCTGGGCGTCGAGGTAGCGGTGCGGCCAGTCCACGACGATCTCGTCCGCGTCGGGGAAGCGGCGGCGGGTGGCGAAGACCGGCCGCGCGTCGCAGACCGTCACGTGGTAGCCGAGGAACTTGCCGATCCGGGCCAGGGCGGTGGCGAAGTCCATGGCGCCGAAGATCAGCAGGCGTGGCGGTGGGACGTAGGACTCGACGAACAGGGTGGCGGAGCCGACTCGCAGGAGGCCGGTGCGGCCGGCGGAGAGCATCTCGCGGGTCTCGGCGACCATCGGCGCTGCCAGGGGGAGGGAGCCGTACTGGTCCGAGGGGGTGACGGTGAGGGTGGCGCCGAGGAGGGCTGACGGCCCGTCGACGATCCGGGCCACCGCCACGGGTGTGCCGGATAGGACCAGGGGGAAGGCGGCGTCCAGGCCGGGGGAGGAGCCCGGGACGACGGGGTGGACGAAGACGTCGAGGGAGCCGCCGCAGGTCAGTCCGACGGCGAAGGCGTCCTCGTCGCTGTAGCCGAAGTGCTGGAGGACCGGGGTGCCGGAGGCCAGCGCTTCCTGGCAGGCCTCGTACACGGCGGCTTCCACGCAGCCCCCGGAGATCGAGCCGACCGCCTCGCCGTACGCGTCCACGGCGAGCGCCGCGCCCGGCCCGCGCGGGGCGCTGCCCGAGGCACGGACGACGGTGGCCACGGCGAACGGGCGTCCGGTGGTGTGCCAGGTGTGGAGTTGCGCGGCGATGTCCTGCACGAGTGCTCCCTAGTGGACGCCGAGCCAGGTCTTGATCGGGGCGAGCGCGAAGTAGACGACGAACACGAAGGTGAGGATCCACATCAGCGCCCCGGGCTCGCGCCACTTGCCGGTGCCGGCCTTGACCACGGTGTAGGAGATGACGCCGGCGCCGACGCCCGCGGTGATGCTGTAGGTGAACGGCATGACCACGCTGGTGAGGAAGGCGGGGACGGCGATCTCGCTGTCCGACCAGTCGATGAGCCGGGCCTGGCTCATCATCAGCGAGCCGATCACCACCAGTGCGGCGGCGGCGACCTGCACGGGCACCACGGCGGCGACGGGCGAGAAGAACAGCATCAGGGTGAACACGCCGCCGGTGACGATCGAGGCCAGTCCGGTGCGGGCGCCGTCGCCGACGCCGGTCGCGGACTCCAGGAAGACGGTCTGCCCGGACGCCCCGGCGACGCCGCCGATCGCGCCGCCCGCGCCGTCGATGAACAGCGCCTTCGACAGGCCCGGCATCCGTCCCTTGGAGTCGGTGAGTCCGGCTTCGGTGCCGACGCCGATGATGGTGGCCATCGCGTCGAAGAACCCGGCCAGCACCAGGGTGAACACCGCGACGGAGGCGCTGATCGCGCCCATGCTGTGCGCCCCGAAGGCGCCGAACAGGTCGACGTGGCCGAAGAGTCCGAAGTCGGGTGCGGCGACCGGCGATCCGGGCCAGACCGGCGCGGAGCCGCCCCAGTCCTCGGCGGTCAGGTCGGCGACCTGGTTGACGATCATCGCGGCCGCGGTGCCGAGCGCGAGGCCGAGCAGGATCGCGCCGCGCACGCGCCGGGCCAGCAGCACGAAGATGGTGAGCAGGGTGAGGCAGAAGAGCAGCACCGGCCAGCCCTCGAGTTCGCCGGCCGGGCCGAGGGAGAGCGGGGTGGGCCCGCCGGTGTGCACGAATCCGGCCTTGACGAAGCCGACGATCGAGATGAACAGGCCGATGCCGATGGTGATCGCGAACTTCAGCGGCAGCGGAATGCCGTGCATGATCCGCTCGCGCAGGCCGGAGACCACCAGCAGCACGATCAGCAGGCCGTAGATCACGCACAGGCCCATCGCCTGCGGCCAGGTGCTGTGCGGCACCACCAGCGCGGAGATCACGCCGGAGACGGACAGGCCGGCGGCGAGCGCGAGCGGCACATTGCCGACCACGCCCATCACGATCGTGGTGACGGCGGCGGCGAGCGCGGTGGCGGTGGTCACCTGGGCGTGGTTCAGCCGGTGACCGGTGATGTCGGCGCCGCTCAGGATGACCGGGTTGAGCAGGATGATGTAGGCCATCGCCATGAAGGTGGTGAGGCCCCCGCGCAGTTCGGTGCCCACGGTGGATCCGCGCGCCGAGAGTTTGAAGTACCTGTCCAGCGCGCCGCGCGAGGTGGGGCCGGGCTCCGCAGGGGTCTGTGCCATGTCGTGTCCCAAGGGTCAGGGCGTGTCGGTGAGGTGCTCCGGTCGGACCGGGATGCGGGTGAGGGCTTTCCCGGTGGCCTGTCGGATCGCCGCCACGATCGAAGGGGTCGCCGAGACGGTGGGGGCCTCGCCGACACCGCGCAGCCCGTACGGGGCGTGCGGGTCGGGGAGTTCGAGAAGGTCCACCGGGATCGGCGGGGTGTCGAGGACGGTCGGGATCAGGTAGTCGGTGAAGGAGGCGTTGCGGACCTTGCCGTCGGCGAGCACGATCTCCTCCATCACCGCCAGGCCCAGCGCCTGCGTGCAGGCGCCCTGGATCTGGCCGACCACGGCGAGCGGGTTGAGCGCCCGGCCGACGTCCTGAACGGCCGTCAACTCGACCACCTTGACCAGTCCCAGCTCCACGTCCACGTCCACCACGGCGCGGTTCGCGCAGAAGGAGTACTGGACGTGGCCGAAGCCCTGGCCGGTCTCCGGGTGCAGCGGCACGGTGGGCCGGTGGCGGTGCACCCGGGTCTGTTCGACGGGCTCGTCGCCGAGCAGCGCGGCCAGCGGGGCCAGCACCCCGGCGGAGGCGGAGACCACCTGGCCGCCGACCAGCGCCAGGTCGGGGTGCGTCCAGCCGTGGCGGCGCCGGCCCCGTTCCAGCAGTTCCTCGCGGACCGCCTCGGCGGCGAGCTTGACCGCGCCGCCGGTCATGTAGGTCTGCCGGGAGGCGGAGGTGGAACCGGCCGAGCCGATCTCGGTGTTGGCGGGGTGGATGGTGACGTGCTCGACGCCCAGTTCGGTGCGGGCGATCTGGGCGTGCACGGTGACGCCGCCCTGGCCGACCTCGGCCGCCGCGGTGTGCACCAGGGCGACCGGCTCGCCGCCGATCAGCTCCAGCCGTACCCGGGCGGTGGAGTAGTCGTCGAAGCCCTCGGAGAAGCCGACGTTCTTGATGCCCACCGAGTAGCCGACGCCGCGCACCACACCCTCGCCGTGCGAGGTGTTGGACAGCGCCCCCGGCAGTGCGCGCTGGTCGGACGGGTCGAGCGGCGGCGGCAGCGGTCGCTCCTTGACCCGCTGGAGCAGCTCGGCGACCGGCGCGGGCGCGTCGATCTGCTGCCCGGTCGGCATCAGGTCGCCCTGCGCGAGGGCGTTCAGCTGCCGCAGCTCCACCGGGTCCATGCCGAGCGCCTCGGCCAGCCGGTCCATCTGCGACTCGTAGCCGAACGCGGCCTGCACCGCGCCGAAGCCGCGCATCGCCCCGCACGGCGGGTTGTTGGAGTACAGCGCCAGGGCGTGCATCCGTACGTTCGGGATGACGTACGGGCCGTGGCCGAGCGAGGCGGCGTTGCCCGCCACGGCGGGGGAGGTGGAGGCGTACGCGCCGCCGTCCAGCACGATCCGGCAGTCCGCGAACACCAGCCTGCCGTCGCGGGTGGCGCCGTGCTCGTAGCGCATCCGGGCCGGGTGGCGGTGCACGTGTCCGAAGAACGACTCGTCGCGGGAGTACACGATCTTGACGGGCCGTCGGGTGTGCAGCGCCAGCAGGCAGGCGTGGATCTGCATCGACAGGTCCTCGCGGCCGCCGAACGCGCCGCCCACCCCGGCCAGCGTGAGGCGGACCTTCTCCTCCGGCAGGGCCAGCACCGGCGCCATCTGCTGCCGGTCCACGTGCAGCCACTGGGTGGCGATGTACAGGTCCACGCCGCCGTCCTCGGCGGGCACCGCCAGGCCCGACTCCGGGCCCAGGAACGCCTGGTCCTGCATGCCGACCTCGTACTCGCCCGCCACGATCACGTCCGCCAGCGCCCGCACCTCGTCGGTGACGCCCCGGCCCGCCACCAGCCGCTGCTCGTGGCAGAGGTTGCCGTGCGCGCCGGCCTTGTACTCGTGCGGCTCGTGGACGTAGCCGTAGGTCTGCGGATCGAGACACTGCCGCTCGGTGGTGATCGGGGCGAGCACCTCGTACTCGACGGCGATCTTCTTCGCCGCCCGGCGGGCCGTCTCCGGATGGTCGGCGGCCACCAGCGCGACCGGCTCGCCCTGGTAGCGGACCTTGTCGATCGCCAGGGCCGGCTGATCGGCGATGTCCAGGCCGTAGAACTTGCTGCCCGGGATGTCCTCGTGGGTGAGCACCGCGTGCACCCCGGGGACGGCGAGGGCGGCGGAGATGTCGACGGAGCGAATGGTGGCGCGCGGGTGCGGGGAGCGCAGCGCCGTGCCCCACAGCATGTCCTCGTGCCACAGGTCGGAGGAGTAGGCGAACTCGCCCTTCACCTTCAAGGTGCCGTCGGGGCGCAGCGGGGACTGCCCGATGCCGTCCCGGGAGGCCTGGTTGATCTTCTGCAGGTTCTTCTCGGCCTGGATCGAACGGGTCGTCATTCCCCGCCCTCCGCCCCCGCGATGCGGGCCGAGGCCAGCCGCACCGCGTCCATGATCTTCTCGTAGCCGGTGCAGCGGCACAGGTTGCCCGACAGCGCCTCGCGGATGTCGGCGTCGGACGGCCGCGGGTCCCGGGCCAGCAGGGCGTCGGTCTGCACCAGCAGGCCGGGCGTGCAGAAGCCGCACTGCACGGCGCCCGCGTCCAGGAACGCCTGCTGGACGGCGCCGAGTTCGCCGTCCGGGCCGGTCAGGCCCTCCACGGTGCGCACCTCGCGGCCCTGCACCTGGCCGGCCGCCACCAGGCAGGCGCAGACCGGGACGTCGTCCAGGTACACGGTGCAGGAGCCGCACTCGCCCTGCTCGCAGGCGTTCTTCGAGCCCGGCAGGCCGACCCGCTCGCGCAGCACGTACAGCAGCGACTCGCCCTCCCACACGTCCTCGGCCTCCACCGGCCGCCCGTTCGCGGTGAACACCACCCTCATGCCGCCCTCCCCAACTGCTCGCGGTAGTCGTCCCAGCACCAGGTCAGGGTGCGCCGGGCCAGCACGGCCAGGGCGTGGCGCCGGTACGCGGCCGTGCCCCGGACGTCGTCGATCGGATCGGCCGCGGCCGCGACCAGCTCGCCGAAGCGCCGCACCACCCGCGGGGCCGGCGGGTCGCCGGACGCCCAGTCCAGGACGGCCGCCAGGTACGCCTCGGCCTGCTCCGCGCGGCGCGGCGTCGGCGCGGCCGAACCCAGGCCGGTGCCGACCGTGCCGTCCTTCGGGTGCAGCGCGAGAGCGAACGCGCACACCGCGATCACCATCGCGTTGCGGGTGCCGACCTTGGAGAACTGCTGCGGGCCGTCGGCGACCGGGATCCGCACCGCGCGGATCAGCTCGTCCGGGGCCAGGCAGTGCCGCTTCACCCCGAGGTAGAACTCGTCGATCGGGATCAGCCGCACCCCGCGCACCGAATGCGCCTCCACCCGCACCCCCCGCCCGGCGGCCAGCAGGGCCGGATGGGCGTCGCCGGCCGGCGAGGCCGCGCCCAGGTTGCCGCCGACACTTCCCCGGTTGCGGATCTGCGGCGAACCCACCGTCCGCGCCGCCAGCGCCAGCCCCGGCAGCGGGCCGGACAGCTCCTCGATGATCCGGGCGTACGGCACCGCCGCGCCCAGGCGCACCGACGCCCCGTCACTGCTCCACTCGGTCAGTTCGGTGATCCGGTTCAGGTCGAGGATCGCGGACGGCCGGCGCAGGTCGAAGTTCAGCTCGACCATGACGTCGGTGCCGCCGGAGACCGGCAGCGCCCCCGGGTGACCGGCCATCGCCGCGAGGGCCTCTCCCCAGCTCGCGGGTCGAAGGAACTCCATGCGGTGCCTCCTCTCTTCGCCGACGGACGAGAGCCCGGCGCCCTGGCCGGGTGCCCGGTGGCGTGCAGGCCAGTGAACCGCCGTCACCGGGACCACGGGCAGTCACCGATGGCATGAGGGCCGACGGTGACCTGCCGCGCTGTCCTGTACGTTCGTCCAATGTGGACGATCCTCCAGCCCACCCGGGTCACCCTGGGCCGTCCTCGCCCCGGAATCACCCCCACGAATCACCCGCAGCACCCGCAGCACCCGCCGCACCGTCACGAAGGGCCCCGTCCATGCGCGTCCGCGACCTGCTCGCCCCCGGCGCACCCCGGCTGCGCCTGCTCGCCGGCGAGGAGGAGCTCGACCGGCAGGTCACCGGCGTGATGACCACCGACCTGCAGGACCCGGGCCGGTTCCTGCACGGCGGTGAGCTGGTGCTCACCGGCATGCTGTGGCGCACCACCCCCGCCGACTCCGCGCGCTTCGTGCGGACCCTGGTGGCCGGGGGCGCCGCCGCGCTCGGCGCCGGCGAGGTGGAGGTCGGGCCCGTCCCCGGCGACCTGGTCGAGGCCTGCCGCCGGCACCGGCTGCCGCTGCTCGCCGTCCCCGACGACATCGCCTTCGGCACCGTCACCGAGTACGTCGGCCGGCACGTCTCCGCCGGGCGGGCCGCCGACCTCGCCGCCCTGGTCGACCGGCACCGGCTGCTGGTCTCCGCGGCCGGGGCGGGCGGCCTGGACGCCGTCCTCGACCTGCTCGGCGGCGACCTCGACCTGGACTGCTGGGTGCTCACCCCCACCGGCCAGGTCATCGCCGGACCGGCCGACCGCCTCGCCCCCGCCGACCGCGACCGCCTCGCCCGCGCCCACCTCACCGCCCAGCAGCGCGGCCACCGGCCCCCGCACCGGGTCCAACTCGCCGACGGCGCCTACTCGTTGCTGCCCGCCGCCGAAGACGCCGGCGGCACCCCGCTGGCCGACTGGATCCTCGCCGTCGCGGGCGACCTCACCGAATGGCCCGCCAAACGCCGCCAGCTCGCCGAGAACCTGGCCCGCCTGGTCGCCGCCGAACGCACCCGCCGCGACGAAGGCCGCCGACTGCGCCGCCGGCTCGCCGAGGAACTCCTCGACCTGCTCCGGCACGGCACCGACCCCGCCGAGACCGTCCGCGCCCTGCGCGCCTCCACCACCGACGGCGCGGGCCACCCGCAGTGGCTGGTGCTGTCCGCCGACGCCACCGGCCTGCCCGACGGCGCGCTGCGCCCGGTCCTCGAAGAGGCGCTGCCCGGTACGGCCCTGGTCGCCGCCCGCGGCCGGACCGGCGCCGTCGCCGTCCTGCCCGCCCCCGACGCCGCCGTCCCCGCCGACGCGGTGCGCGCGCTGCTGGCCCCGCTGGAGGCCGGACTCGGCGCCGACGGGCGGATCACCGTCGGCGTGTGCGCCCCCGCCGCCGAGCCCGGCGGCCTGCGCGGCGCCCTGGAGGAGGCCCGGCACGCCCGCCGGATCGCCGCCGCCCGGGCCGGGCGGATCCGGGTCGCCGGCGCCGAGGAACTCGCCTCGCACGTCCTGCTGCTGGCCGCCGTCCCCGACGAGGTCCGGCGCGCCTTCCGGGCCCGGCTGCTCGACCCGGTGACCGCCTACGACCAGGAGCACCAGGCCGACCTGCTGCACACCCTGGCCGCGTTCCTGCGCTCCGACGGCTCCTGGACGCGCTGCGCCGCCCAGCTGCACGTGCACGTCAACACACTGCGCTACCGGATCGGCCGGATCGAGGAACTCACCGGCCGCGACCTGTCCCGGCTGGAGGACCGGGTGGACTTCTACCTGGCGCTGGAACTCGCCTGACGGGACGTCAGGCGGCGTTCCGGCGCCGGCCGCGCGGGCGGCGCGGGTACGGGAACAGCCGCGGCCTGCGCTTGGCCGCCACGTCCTCGACCCAGCCGAGGGCCGTCACCAGCACGGCGAGCAGCGGGATCGCCACCAGCAGGCTGAACCACTGGCTGGTCAGCAGCCACCGCAGGTGCTGGTAGAAGAAGTCGATGTTCCACAGCGGGTCGATCAGCGGGAAGGCCAGCACCAGCGCCGGCACGTGCCACAGGTAGACCGTGACGGCGCGCGAGTTGAGCAGGCTGATCAGGCCGTTCCAGCGCTCCAGCCGCGGCGGCCACTGCTCCCAGGACGGGCTGATGTGCAGCAGCAGCGCGACGAAGCCGAAGGACCACAGGGCCTGGGCGATCGGCCAGACCTCGATGTCGGTCGGCTGGGTCGGATCGACCGGCCGGGTCTGCAGGTACCAGAAGCCCGCCACCATGATCAGCGGCGCGATCGACGGCAGCACGTACTGCGGGATCCGCCGCAGCAGCCCCTCCTGGTGGGCCATGCCGAGGATCCAACAGGAGCCGAACACCGCGAAGTCGTTGACGGTCTCCCAGACGCGCCCGTAGGGGAAGTCCTGGCCGGTGAAGAACGCGTTCATGACGATCACCAGCGCCAGCGGAGCGAACAGCGTCACCACCGGGAAGCGGCGCAGGGCCCTGAGCATCAGCGGCGACAGCAGCACGTACCAGAGATAGGCCCGCAGGTACCACAGCGGCACCACCAGCTGGGAGGCCCAGCCGGTCTCCAGGTGGCCGCCGAAGCCGTGCAGCTCCGTCGCGTACGGGGGAGTGCTCAGCGGCAGCACCCAGAACGCCAGCTTCGCCCACCACCAGGTGGGGTGGCCGTCGGAGCCCGGGCCGCCGCCGTCGAGGACCTGGAGGGTGACCACGACGGCGCCGAACAGCCACATCGGCGGCAGCAGGCGGCGCAGCCGGCCGCGGATCACGCCGAGGGCGGGGCGGCTCAGCGAACGCGTCATCAGCGAGCCCGCCAGCGCGAACATCACGCCCATCGACGGGAACACCAGCGGCAGCCAGAACCACTCGAAGTGGTGGTAGAGCACCACGCGGACCAGCGCCATCGCGCGCAGCAGGTCGAGGTAGCGGTCCCGGCCGGCCTTGCGCACGGACGAGACGAGCGTGTCCGGGGCGGCTTCGCGGCGCAGCTGCTCGGGGATCCGCAGCCGGATGGTGTCGCTCATGGTCAGGCCTCCACGGGGACAGCGACCTCGCCGGTGCGCCGGAGCTTGTGCCAGCGCAGCCGGCCACCCGTGAGCGCGGTGATCGTGGACTGCAGCAGGACGATGTACATCAGCTGCCGGTACACCACCTGTTGCAGCGGCAGGCTGATCAGGTGCCAGGGCTTCTCGCGGTCGAGCCGGAAGGCGTACCAGGACAGCAGGCCCTGGAGCGCGATGAACCCGCCCCAGCTGGCCAGCGTGATCGGGGCGTCCGTGAACAGCACGCCGTACAGCAGGAACAGGTCCACCAGCGGTGCCAGCAGCGGCGCGACCACGCCGAACAGCACCACCATCGGCAGCCCGATCCGGCCGAAGCGCCCGGCCGGGCCGCGGGAGATCACGGCGCGGCGGTGCTTCCACATCGCCTGCATGGAGCCGTAGCTCCAGCGGTAGCGCTGCGACCAGAGCTGCTGGAGGCTCGCGGGCGCCTCGGTCCAGGCGCGGGCGCGCTCGGCGTAGACGACCCGCCAGCCCTCGCAGAGCACCGCGATGGTGATGTCGGTGTCCTCGGCGAGGGTGTCGTCGCTCATCCCGCCGACCTGCCGCAGCGCCTCCTTGCGGAAGGCACCGACCGCGCCGGGGATGGTCGGGATGACGTTCAGCACGTCGTACATCCGGCGGTCCAGGTTGTGGCCGAGGACGTACTCGATGTGCTGCCAGGCGCCGATCAGGCTGTCCCGGTTGCCGACCTTGGCGTTGCCCGCGACGGCCCCGATCCGCGGATCGGCGAACGGCTGGACCAGCTCCCGCACCGTGGACGGCTCGAACACGGTGTCGCCGTCCATCATCACCACGATGTCGTACGAGGCGGCCGCGATGCCGGCGTTGAGCGCGCTGGGCTTGCCGCCGTTGACCTTGCGGATCAGCCGGACGAACGGCAGGTCCATCGCCTCGACGATGTCCGCGGTGCCGTCGGTGGAGCCGTCGTCGATCACGATCACTTCGATCGGATAGTCGCTGGCGGCCAGCGAGTTCAGGGTGTTCGCGATGCACTCGAGCTCGTTGTACGCGGGGACGAGCACGGTGACCGGCTCGGTGACGGGCGGCCCCCAGGCGTCCTTCCGCTTGGAGCGGCGGGCGTGCACCGGGGCGAGGACGATCATCAGCGCGAACCGGCCGAAGTTGAGGAAGCCGACCAGCGCCAGCAGCCCGACCAGCACCGGCAGGGTGTACACGGCGACCTGGGTGGCCCAGATGAACCCCTTGCCCGCCCACAGCTGGAAGCCGTGCACCGGCACCATCGCGCTGGAGGCGCCGAGCGCGTCGGAGATGGTGGTGAAGCGGTAGCCCTCGGCCTGGAGCTTGACGATGATCTGCTCCAGCGCGGCGACCGTCTCGGCGCGGTCACCACCCGCGTCGTGCAGCAGGATCAGCTCGCCCGCGCCCGGCTTGGCCGGCATCGCGGCCTTCACGATCTCCTCGACGCCGGGGCGCTTCCAGTCGTCGGTGTCGCGGTCGATGAACGCGGTCAGGTAGCCGTGCGCGCCCACGTACTGGATGACCGGGTAGTTCCAGTCGTCCATCGCCGCGGCCTCCGAGGAGTACGGCGGCCGGAACAGCGAACTGTGCACGCCCGCGACGCCGGCCAGTGCCAGCTGGGTCTGCGCCAGCTCCCAGCCGACCCGGGAGTGCGACTGGTACACCAGGTCGGGGTGGGTGAAGGTGTGCAGGCCGATCTCGTGGCCGCCCGCGACGATCTTCCGGATCAGATCCGGGTTGCGGGTGGTCATCGCGCCGGTCACGAAGAAGTCCGCGCGGACGTCGTGGGCCTTCAGCACGTCCAGAATCTTCGGCGTCCACTCCGGCGAGGGGCCGTCGTCGAAGCTCAGCACCACCGTCTTGTCGGGGATGCGGTAGCTGACCGGGTTCGCCTTCTTGTCGCCGCGCGCGTCGATCACCGGGCCGCCGTTGAGCAGGTTCTCCGGCACGGTGTCCTTGTCCACCGAGGTCGCGATCCGGGTGTCGTGGAACACCTCGTTGGTGGCCAGTCCGCGCAGCACCAACAGCGCCAGCAGACACGCCAGCAGGGACAGCGGCATGACGAAGCGCAGCGGCGGCGCGGCCAGTCGGCGCGGCCTCAGCAGGGAATGCCGGCGGCGCTGGTGGCGGGACAAAGGGCGCTCCTGGAGATGCGTGGTGCGAAGGATCAGGGGTGCTTGCTCGACTTGCCGCCCGAGGGCGTCGCCCCGGTGGTGGGCTTCGAACCGGCGGCCGAGCTGCCCGGCTTGGGCGAGGTGGAGCGGGAAGGCGCCCCGGACGAGGAGGAGGACGCGGACGGCGAGGCCGAGGGCGAGGCCGACGGCGACACCGAGGGCGCGGCCGCCGGGGCCGGCTGCTGGGGGATCACCATCGGCGGGGCGTCCGCCTGCACGCCGATCAGGCTGCCGCCCATCGCGACCGCCAGCACCGCGCCCACCACCGAGACCGGCCAGCCGAGACCGCGCAGCAGTCGCCCGCGCAGCCCGGACTCGTCGACGAACACCGGTTCGGGCAGCGGCTCTTCGACCTCCGGAAGATCCGGGCCGGGCCCGCCGGGCGGTGCCGGGTGCGCCGGTCCGAAACCGGACGACGTCATGACAGGGCGCACCGGGCGAGGCCTTTCAGGGCAGGGAGGGCAGGACAGGAAGACCGCGGGAGCGTGGATCGAACGCTAGTGCACCGACCTGGGCCGTCCTGGGCCGAATTGGGCCTGATGCCCAGTTTCGACGCGTTCTCGGTCAGGGTTGTGATCGGATCGAGATCCCTACCGGCGCGTACATGTTTAACCCGTGCACAGACCGTTCGACCTCGGTGGACGCGAACCGTCCCGGCGCCGCCGCCACCTGTGAGCCCCGTTAGGATGACCGCCTCCGACCGGTCGTCGATCCCCGCGCAGAGGGGCGTGTCCCAACTACCGCCGCTGCGCCCCAAGGAGCTTGTGTGCGCCAGTCCCGCCGCCTTTCCTGCCGTCGCGCGTGGAGCGTGATCGCGCTGCCGACCCTGCTGTGCACGCTGGCCGCGTGCAACGGCGACCCAGCCGCCGGTGGGGACACCGCCGCGAAGCACGGGTCCTCCAGCGCCTCGCCGACGCCGTCCGGGCCGCCGGGAACGATGTTCGACACCTTCCACTACACCGGCCCTGGCGACCCCGCGTTTGCCGCGCACGGCTGGCAGGTCCGGGAGGGCGGGGGCGGCCCCGGCATCAAGGACACCTGGACCGCCGCGGGCGCCGCCTTCCCCGAGGACCCGACCGCCCAGGGCGGCCGGGTGCTGCAACTGCGCTCCACCACCGACGGCACCAAGCAGGGCACCCAGCAGGTCGAGGTGCAGAGCACCGCCGCCAACCTGTTCCACGGCACCTTCGCCGCCCGGATCCACTTCGGCGAGAAGCCCTCGACCGGCCGCACCGGCGACCATGTCGTGCAGACCTTCTTCCCGATCTCGCCCGAGGACTCCTCGGCGAACTACAGCGAACTCGACTTCGAGTACCTGCCGAACGGCGGCTGGGGCGCGCCGGGCCCGAAGCTCGACACCACCAGCTGGTTCAAGGCCGACCCGCCGGACCGCGTCACCCGCGCCGCCAAGCAGCGCCTCGAGGGCTGGCACACCCTGATGATCACCGCCATGGACGGGAAGGTCACCTACTCGCTGGACGGCAAGGAGATGTTCACCAGCTCCGACAAGTACGTCGCGCGCGAGCGGATGGACATCCACTTCAGCAACTGGTTCATCGACCTGCTGCCCTCGATCAGTGGGCAGCGCAGCTGGGACATGAAGGTCAACTGGTTCTACTACAAGGCCGACCAGGCGCTCTCCCCGGCGGACGTCCAGCAGACGGTGGACGGCTTCTACGGCGCCGGCACCGAGTACGTCAACACCCTGCCGAAGTCCTGACCTTGCCCAGGCGAAGGGCCCGGCCGCTGCGGCGGCCGGGCCCTTGTCCGTGCGATGGGTCAGTGCTGGGCGGGGATGATCGTGGTCAGCCAGGTGAAGATGCCCGGGACCAGCGGCTTCCAGACGTCGCTGCTGTGCGCGCCGGTGGTCTCCTGGATGGTCACCGTGGTCGGGGCCTTGGCAGCCGCCTTCAGCGCCTCGCCGCCCTCCAGGCCGTCACCCTTGTTGCCGGTGACGTACAGCGCGGTCTTCGGCGGAGTCTTCGCGGACTTCAGGATGTTCAGCGGGTTGGAGATCTCCTTCAGGTGCGGGTCCTTCGCGGTCAGCGACTTCTCCTCCGCCCCCGGGTCGTTGTAGCCGGACAGGCTGATTCCCGCGCGGTAGGCGTCCGGGTGCTCCAGCGCCAGCTTGGCCGCGCAGTGCCCGCCCGCCGAGTAGCCGGCCACCGCCCAGCGGTCGGCCGAGGCATCGACGCGGAAGTTGTCCAGCACCATCTGCCGCACGTCCTTCGACAGCCAGGTGTCGGCGTTGACCTTGCCCGGGACGTCCGCGCAGCCGGTGTCGGTGCTGTCGCCCAGCAGGTTGGTGCGCGGCGAGACCAGGATGAACGGGGCGACCTGCCCGCTCTGCATCATCGGCTTCAGCTGCTCGGAGACCCGCAGGGTGCCGAACCAGGTCTTCGAGGAGCCCGGCCAGCCCGGCAGCAGCTCGACCACCGGGAAGGTCTTGTCCTTGTACGCCGGGTCGTTGTACTGCGGCGGCAGCCAGACCAGCACCTCGCCGTCCACGCCGGAGACCGCGCCCTTCAGGTCGGTGGTCTGCACGTCGTTCGGCACCTTCGGGTCACCGACCGGCTTGAACTGCTGGACCACCTTGTTGTGTTGCTTGTTGTCGCTGCTCCCGCTGCCGCCGCCGCCCTCGTTGGCAGCCACGTTCGGCACCGAGCGCACGTGGTTGCCGGTGCCCAGCAGGTCGTCCCAACTGCCGTAGATCAGGTTGGCGTTGTTGACCATGACGAAGACGGTGGTGACGGCGGTGATCTGACAGAACAGCAGCATCACGATCCGGGACAGCATCTGGACCGGCTTCGGTCCGCGCACCCGGCCCCACAGCAGCAGGGCCGCCGCGATGGAGATCGGCACCAGGATGATCGTCAGAATAAGAAAAGGGGTGCCTGTCAGCTGCATCAGGTCTCTCGAATCAGGTCGTCCGGCCGTCCGGGGCACGGTCCCCGGGTTCGCACATCACACTTGTCAGACTGCGTCAAACACACGATCAGTTGCTGGCGACACCCGCAGAAACCTGAGAGGAACATCACGTTTTCGTGAGAATCCGCTGTGCGTTCGCGGCCTAGTCTGCCAGTTCGTCCGGACCCCTCCGGCACCAGCCCGGAGCTTTTACCGAAACCAGGAGCATTCATTCCGTGACCAGTGCCAACGGCCCCGCCCGCCCCGCCCTGCCCAGCCTGCTGGGCCTCGGCCCGCGCGCCGAACGCCGCCGCCGCACCCTGCCCGCCGGAGTGCTGCGGCTGCCCACCATCGGCGTGGACATCGGCGGCACCAAGGTGGTCGCCGGAGTGGTCGACGGCGAGGGCCGGGTCCTGGAGCGGCTGCGCACCGAGACACCCCACAAGAGCAAGAGCCCCAAGGTGGTCGAGGACGTCATCGTCGAGCTGGTCCTGCAGCTCGCCGACAAGCACGACGTGCACGCGGTCGGCGTCGGCGCGGCCGGCTGGGTCGACTCCGAACGCTCCACCGTGCTGTTCGCCCCCCACCTGAACTGGCGGAACGAACCCCTCCAGCAGGCGCTCAGCTCCCGGCTGCGCTTCCCCGTGGTGGTCGAGAACGACGCCAACGCCGCCGCCTGGGCCGAATGGCGCTTCGGCGCCGGCCGCGGCGAGGACCACATGGTGATGATCACACTCGGCACCGGGATCGGCGGCGCCGTCGTCCGCGACGGATACGTGGACCGCGGCAAGCACGGCCTGGCCGGAGAGTTCGGCCACATGCAGGTGGTGCCCGGCGGCCACCGCTGCCCGTGCGGCAACCGCGGCTGCTGGGAGCAGTACTCCTCCGGCAACGCGCTGGTCCGCGAGGCCCGCGAACTCGCCGCCGAGGAGTCCCCGGTGGTCCAGCCCCTGCTCGCCAGGGCCGGCGGCACCCCGCTCGGCATCACCGGCCCGCTGGTCACCGAAGCCGCCCGCGACGGCGACCCGGTCGCCACCGAACTGCTCTACGAGGTCGGCCGCTGGCTCGGCGTCGGCATCGCCAACCTCGCCGCCGCGCTCGACCCCGGCCGCTTCGTCATCGGCGGCGGCGTCAGCGAAGCCGGCGAGCTCCTCCTCGGCCCCGCCCAGGACGCCTTCCGCCGCACCCTCACCGGCCGCGGCTTCCGCCCCGAGGCCGAAATCGTCCACGCCGCCCTCGGCAACGAAGCCGGCCTGGTCGGCGCCGCGGACCTGGCCCGCCAGGTCGCCCGCCGCTTCCGCACCGTCAAACGCCGCCGCGTGGAACGCGCAGCCACCCGCTGACCCGGGGTCTGCCGTGGCGCTGATGGGTGCTGGGGGCCGCTGGCGCGGGGCCGTTGGCGGGGCGCGGAGAGGTGCAGGTGCGGGGCAGTTGGCACGGGGCCGTTGGTGTGGCGTGGCGTTGCGCTTCGCTTGCGCGGGGTCTGCCGTGGCGCTGATGGGTGGTGGGGTGCTGCTGGCGTGGTGTCGTGAGCCGCTGGCGCGGGCCTGCTGCCGCCAGCGGCCGGGACGTGTCGCCGGTCGTGTGCGTGAGCCGCTGGTGCGCCCCGAGCGGTTGGCCCTGCTGCTGACGTGCTGCGGGCCACCGCCGGGGTTCGCTGTCGGCGGGCCGGGAGATGGTGGTCGGGGCGGCAGCAGGCTTGTGGTGTACGGCAGTTGGCCGAACGTGGCGTTGTCGGGTGTGTGGTGGGTGTGGGAGAACGGGAGACCGTCGCCGTCCCAGGGAGATCGTATGAGAACCCTCGTTCGTCTCGTTCCCGCGCTCGCGGTTGTCACCGGACTGCTCTGTACCGCCGCGCCCGCCCAGGCCGATCCGTTCGCCGCCGCGGGGAAGCAGCCGGAGGCGGTGGGGTGGGGTGGGGCGGTGAGCAGTGTGGATGCCGATGCCACCGCTGCCGGGCTGGAGGTGTTGCGGCGGGGCGGGAACGCGGTGGATGCCGCGGTTGCCACCGCGGCCGCGCTCGGGGTGACCGAGCCGTACTCGGCGGGGATCGGTGGTGGCGGGTACTTCGTGTACTACGACGCCGGGACCGGGAAGGTCTCCACGCTGGACGGGCGGGAGACCGCGTCCCGGACGGCCGACAGTTCGCTGTTCCTGGAGAACGGGAAGCCGCTGGCCTTCGCCGACGCCGTCACCAGCGGCCTGTCGGTGGGCGTCCCCGGTACTGCCGCCACCTGGGAGCAGGCGCTGCGCCGGTGGGGCAGCCGGGATCTTGGCGAGGTGCTGAAACCGGCCGAGCGGATCGCCGATCGCGGGTTCACCGTCGATCAGACCTTCCAGGACCAGACCGCCCTCAACCAGGCCCGGTTCCAGGACTTCCCGGCCAGCCGCGCGCTGTTCCTGCCGGACGGGAAGCCGCCCGCCGTCGGTTCCACCCTGCGCAACCGCGATCTCGCCGCCACCTACCGCGAGTTGGGACGAAAGGGCACCGCCGCGCTGTACCGCGGCCCGATCGGCGCCGACATCGTCCGGACCCTTCAGCACCCGCCCGTCGATGCCGCCTCCGGCCGCAACGCCCGGCCCGGGAAGGTGGATGCCGCCGACCTGGCGGCCTACCAGGTGCGGCAGCAGGACCCGACGCATGTGAACTACCGGGGCCTGGACGTGTACGGCATCGCCCCGTCCTCCTCCGGCGGGACGACGGTCGGCGAGGCGCTGAACATTCTCGGCACGAGCAGCCCCGCCGACCCCGTCCAGTACGACCACCGGTTCCTGGAGGCCAGCCGGATCGCCTTCGCCGACCGCAACCGCTGGGTCGGCGACCCGGGCTTCACGCAGGTGCCGACCCGTCAGCTCCTCGACCCGGCGTACGCCGCCTCCCGGGCCTGCCTGATCGACCCCCAGCACGCGCTGACCAGCCCGCTCGCCCCCGGTGACCCGTATCACCCGGCGGCCTGCGCGAGCAGCGGGCAGCCGGTCGTCGAGCCGTACGAGGGCCAGAGCACCACGCACCTGACGGTCGCCGACCGGTGGGGCAACGTGGTCGCCTACACACTCACCATCGAGCAGACCGGCGGCAGCGGCATCACCGTGCCCGGCCGGGGCTTCCTGCTCAACAACGAACTGACCGACTTCAACTTCGCCCCGCTCACCCCCGGCGTCCCCGACCCCAACCTGCCGGGCCCCGCCAAGCGTCCGCGCTCCTCGATCTCCCCGACCGTCGTGCTGAAGGACGGCAAGCCGTACCTGGCGGTCGGCTCGCCCGGCGGCGCCACCATCATCACCACCGTGCTGCAGGTCCTGACCGGGCGGATCGACCGAGGCCTGACGCTGGAACAGGCCATCGCAGCGCCCCGGGCCAGCCAGCGCAACACCGCCGCCACCCAGGCCGAACCGGCCTTCCTCGCCTCGCCCGAGGCGGCGGAACTCCAGGCCATGGGCCACGTGTTCAGCGCAACCCCGGAGATCGGCGCCGCCACCGGCATCGAACGTCTCCCCGACGGCCGCTGGCTGGCCGCCGCCGAACCCGTCCGCCGCGGCGGGGGCTCGGCCGCCGTGGTGCGCCCCTCGCGTTAGGCGCTGTGCGGCCGGCCGGTCGGGGCAAACCGAACCGGCCGGCCGGTCCGGGCAACCCGATGGACCCGAACTCCCGTGTCTGCCAGAATCCTTCGGTGATCGCACCGGGACGCCTCGGCCACGTCCTGGCCGCCCCGCTGCTCCTCGCGGCCCTGACGGCCTGCACCAGCTCCACGCCTGCGGCATCCCCGGCGCCGGTCGGCTCCACGCCCGCGACCATCTCCGTTGCCGAGGCCGGTGAGAAGTTGACGCCCTACCGCCCGGCCGGGCCGGAGGGTTCGACGCAAGCGGGCGGGGTTCTCGACCTGGACGGCACGGTGGATGTCCTGATCGGCGCGTCGGGGACGGACGCGAAGGCCGACATGCAGCGCCGGCTCGCCCAGCGCGGCTTCGTCGTGGCGGCCCGCCACTCCTGGACCGCCCCCGACGGGCGCCGGGCCGACACCCTGCTGATGCGCTTCTCCGCCGACCCGGGCGCCGAGGGCCTGGCGGGCACCCTCGCCCAGGACCTGCGGAGCATCAACCCCGACACTGCCTTCACCGACCCCAGCGATCTGTCCACCGGTGTTGTCGTCAACACCCCCGACAGCCGCGGCAGGGCGCGCGTCGCTCTGGTCGCCCCCCATGGCGATGTCGTCGTCCTGAACTACCTCACACCCGCGACCCCCGACAAGAGGACGGCCATGGTTCTCTTCCACACGGAGCTCGGGCTCCTGCCCACCCCCGGAATTCCCTGGTAGGTCCGCTCCGGCGGATCGGCCGGGTGCTGTCGGTGCCGGGCGGTATGTTCGGAGGGGGTGCCCGGCCCGCTGCCGTGCCCTGTCCGTCCGTACCGCCGAGGGAAGGCCGCCGTGACCGTCCGCATCGCCACCTGGAACATCAACTCCGTCACCGCCCGGCTGCCCAAGCTGCTGGAGTGGCTGGAGTCCGCCAAGCCGGACGTGCTGTGCCTGCAGGAACTCAAGTGCGGCACCGAGGCGTTCCCCGCCGAGGCGATCGGCGAGCTCGGGTACGAGAGCGCCGCGCACGGCACCGGCCGGTGGAACGGCGTCGCCGTGCTGTCCCGGATCGGCCTGGACGAGGTGGTCCGTGGCCTGCCCGGCCAGCCCGGCTACCTGGCCGAGGACGCGATGCTCCCGGTCGTCGAGCCGCGTGCGGTCGCCGCGACCTGTGGCCCCGTCCGGGTCTGGTCGGTGTACGTGCCCAACGGCCGCGAGGTCGATCACGCGCACTACCGCTACAAGCTGGAGTGGCTGGCCGCGCTGCGCGACGCCGTCCGCGAGGACGCGGCGGGGGAGCGTCCGTTCGCCGTTCTCGGCGACTACAACATCGCGCCCACCGACGCGGACGTCTTCGACATCGCCGCCTTCGAGGGCCTCACCCATGTCACCGCCCCCGAGCGCGCCGCGCTGACGGCCCTCCAGGAGATCGGCCTCCAGGACGTGGTCCCGCGCCCGCTCAAGTACGAGCACCCGTACACCTACTGGGACTACCGCCAGCTGGCCTTCCCGAAGAACCGGGGCATGCGGATCGACCTCACCTACGCCAACAAGGCGTTCGCGGACGCGGTCTCGGACAGCTACGTGGACCGCGAGGCCCGCAAGGGCAAGGGGACGTCGGACCACGCGCCGGTGGTGGTCGACCTGGACCTCTGAGCGAGGTCGGCCCAGGCGGCCGGACTGCCCGAACCGGGGCAGTCCGGCCGTTTCTTCGTGAACTTCACGGCTTCGTCCGCTTGTTCGCGAATCCCCAGGTCAGGGCTGGTGGGCGGAAATCCCTGCCCAAGTATTCTCTGAGTGTATAGACGTGGAGTGCACCCCCGGCGTACTCTTTCGATCATGAGCGTTCCACTCACCCTGCTCGGGCTGCTCGAACGCGAGCCCAGCCACGGCTACGACCTCAAACGCGACTACGACGCCTTCTTCGGGCGCGGCAAGCCGCTCCCCTTCGGCCAGGTGTACGCGACCCTCGGGCGGCTCGCCCGGGACGGGAAAGTCGTCGTCGGCGAACCCGAGGCCGGCGACGGGCCCGACCGCAAGCGTTACGTCATCACCGAGACCGGCGCGACCGAGTTCGAGGACTGGCTGCGCGAGCCCGTCGCCGCCGAACCCCACCTGCAGACCGTGCTGTTCAGCAAGGTCGTGCTCGCCCTGATGCTCGGCCGCGACGCCGAGCTCTACCTCGACACCCAGCGCTCCGCCCACCTGAAGCGGATGCGCGAACTCACCGAGATCAAGCGCTCCGGCAGTCTGGTCGACGCACTCCTCGCCGACCACGGCCTGTTCCACCTGGAGTCCGACCTGCGCTGGATCGACCTGACCGCCGCCCGACTCGACGCCCTTGCCGCAGAGGTGGCCAAGCGATGACCGACCCCCTGATCCACGCCCGCGACGTCACCCTCGCCTTCGGCGAGACCCCCGCGCTGCGCGGCGCCGAACTCGCCGTCGAAGCAGGCGAGATCCTCGCCATCATGGGCCCCAGCGGCTCCGGGAAATCCACCCTGCTGCACTGCCTGGCCGGCATCCTCACCCCCGACAGCGGCGAGATCCACTTCGACGGCCGCCGGATCGACAACCTGGACGAGCAGGAACGCAGTACCCTGCGCCGCGACAGCTTCGGCTTCGTCTTCCAATTCGGCCAGCTGGTACCGGAGTTGACGGCCGAGGAGAACGTCGCCCTACCGCTGCTGCTCGGCGGGCAGCGCCGCACCGCCGCGCTGCAGCGGGCCCGCGGCTGGTTCCCGAAACTCGGCCTGGACGGCCTGGAGGCCCGCCGCTCCGGCGAACTGTCGGGCGGTCAGGCCCAGCGCGTCGCCCTCGCCCGCGGACTGGTCGCCGAACCGCGCGTCCTGTTCGCCGACGAACCCACCGGCGCGCTGGACTCCCTGACCGGCGAGCAGGTGATGGACCTGCTGGTCGGCTGCGCCCGCGAACAGGGCACCACCGTCGTCCTGGTCACCCACGAAGCCCGGATCGCCGCCTACGCCGACCGCGAGGCGATCGTCCGCGACGGCCGCGCCACCTCGATGAGCGGACGGCTGACCTCATGATCCGGTTCGGACTGCGGCTGGCCGTCAGCGGCGGCCGCGAAGCGCTCGTCCGCCTCGCCATCACCGCGGGCGCCGTCGCCATCGGCGTGGGCCTGCTGCTCACCACGCTCGCCGCGATCAACGGCGTGCACGCGCAGAACGCGCGCAACGCCTGGCTCAACACGCCGTTCGCCAAGCAGCAGGTCCCCGCGAATCGGGAGGTTGCGGGGAGCTCCGGCGGGGGCGGGACGGCGAATGCCCCCGGCAGCGCGGCCGGGGCGGCGAGTTCCGGGGTCGATCCGATGTGGTGGGCGACCCGGCGGGACACCGTGCAGGGCAAGGAGATCGGACGGGTCGACGTCGCACTCACCGGGCCGCGGGCGGCGCTCTCGCCCGGGGTGCCGCGGATGCCCGGGCCCGGCGAGTACTACCTGTCGCCCGAGTTGGCCCGGATGGTCGACGAGATGCCGCCCGCGCAACTGGGGGACCGCTTCCCCGGGCACCGGATCGGCATCCTCGGGGACGCGGCGCTGCCCACGCCCGACAGCCTGCTGGCCGTGGTCGGCCGGAGCCCCCAGGAGATGGCGGAGCTGAGCGGGGCCACGCTGGTGGACAAGGTCGCCACCACCAGGCCCGACAAGTGCGCGGACTGCGTGGTGGGCATCAAGTCCGACGGCGTGGACCTGATCCTCACCGTGGTGAGCGGCGGGCTGGTCTTCCCCGTACTGATCCTGATCGGCACCGCCACCCGCCTGAACGCCGCCCGCCGCGAGCAGCGCTTCGCCGCGATGCGACTGGTCGGCGCGACACCCCGTCAGGTGTCGGTGGTGTCCGCGGTGGAGGCGGCGGTCGCCGCCGCGGCCGGAGTGGCACTCGGCTTCCTGCCGTTCCTGGCGGTACGCGGCCCGGTCGCGGGCATGGCGCTGACCGGCTCCAGGTTCTTCACCTCCGACATCTCCCTGACGCCGCTCCAGATCGCCGCTGTCGCCCTGGGCGTCCCGCTGGCCGCCGCCGTTGCCGCGCGGATCGCGCTGCGCCGGGTGCAGATCTCCCCGCTCGGGGTGACCCGCCGGGTGACGCCGAAGCCGCCCCGGGCCTGGCGGGTGATCCCGCTGGTGGCCGGGCTGGTGGAACTGGTCGGATTCCTGATCTGGCATCCCGGGACGGTGCCCGGGCAGATCAAGGGCTACCTCTCCTCGTTCCTGCTGATCGCGATCGGCCTGGTGCTGTCCGGCCCCTGGCTGACCATGACGGGCGCCGGCCTGATCGCCCGCCGCACCCAGCGGCCGGCCACCCTGATCGCGGTGCGCCGGCTGGCCGACAACCCCACCGCCGGGTTCCGGGCCGTCAGCGGACTGGTGCTGGCGCTGCTGGTGATGACCGCGACGCTCGGCGTGATCACCACGATGACCGACGAACGCGACCACCCGCACGGCGGCCCGCAGTTCACCAACGTGCTGGTGAACGAGCTGAGCCAGGGCTACCGCGACGACTACAAGCCGGTCTCCACGGGCAGGCCCGCCCCGCCCGAACTGATCGAGCGGCTGCACGCCGTTCCGGGCGTGCGGAACGTGCTGCTGGCGCACCCGGCCGACAGGTCCGTGGAGGTGCAGGCCGCCGACGGCCTGGCCACCACCCGGCAGGTCGTGGCCTGCGCCGAGCTGGAACCGCTCAGGATCTACGGCCACTGCGTGCCCGGCGCGCAGAGCGCCTACGTCCCGAGCCTCTGGTGGGGCGGGCAAGACCAGCACACCAGCGAGTGGCCCGCCGCCCCGTTCACAGCCGAACAGCTCGCCACCACGGGCGTGCTGAACGTGGTCGTGGAGACCGACGGCTCGACCGCCGCCGTCGAGCAGACCCGCACCATGGTGGACGCCGCCTACCCGGCGGATCGGCAGGCGATGACGCTGGGCGAGGCGTGGAACCTGGCCGGGGCCGAACTGCGCGGCTACCAGCAACTGGCCAATGTGGTGATCCTGGCGACCTTCCCGATCGCCGGATGCAGCCTGGCCGTCAGCGTGGCCGGCGGCCTGAGCGAACGCAAACGGCCCTTCAGCCTGCTGCGCCTGACCGGCGTGTCGCTGGGCACGCTGCGCCGGGTGGTGGCGATGGAGTCGGTGGTGCCGCTGCTGGTGATGGCCGCGGTGGCGATCGGCGTCGGGCTGCTCGCCGCCGACCTGTTCCTGCGCTCGCAGCTGAAGTACTCGCTGCACGCGCTCGGCGTCGGCTACTACCTGGCGGTGATCGCCGGCCTGACCGCCGCGCTGGCGATCATCGGAGCGACCATGCCGCTGCTGCGCCGGATCACCGGACCGGAGACCGCCCGCAACGAGTAGCGGCCGAACCCAAGGGGCCGTTCGGGTCCGGAGCAATCTCCGCCCGAACGGCCCCTGAGGTGTCGCCGGGCCCGGCGGTGCTGCCTAGCGTGGTCGGTGACCAGGAGTAGCGGAACGGACACGCAGCCGCTGCCCCCGACCCCGACCCCCTGGAGGTACGGCATGCGCCCGACGCGCACCGCCGCCGCCGCCCTGCTCGGCACCACCGCCCTGTTCGGCCTGGCCACCGTCGTCCCCGCCCCCGCGTCCGCCAAGGGCAGCCAACCCGCCTGGGTCAGCCCCGCGCAGGCGCAGCCCGGGCAGTCCGTCTCGGTCAGCGTGAGCTGCGCCGGCAGTTCCACGAAGTCCGTCACCGCGAGTTCGCTGGCCTTCGCGGGCGGCTCGACCACGCTCAGCGTCGGCCCTGATGGCAAGTACTCGGGCACCGCGACTGTCATCTCCGAGCAGGAGATGGCCGGTGCCGCCGCCAAGCGGACCACCGGCAACGACTCGTCCTGGGGCATCGACGGCAAGTGCCCGAACGGGGACAGCTTCGTCGGCGCGGTCGCCATCGCGGCTGCCTCGGCCGGTGGCGGCACCAGCACCAGCACCAGCACCAGCAGCAGCACCGGCACCGGCACCGGCACCGGCGGCGAGTGGGAGGGCGCGCAGCTCCCGCACGGCGGGGTGGAGACCGGCGTGGGCGGCTCGGTCGGCATGGACGCCGGCCGGCTGGTCGCCGGGGCCGGGCTGGTGGCGGCCGGCGTGACCGGGTTCTGGCTGCTGCGCCGGCGCGGGGCGGGCACCGGCCGGGAGCTCTGAGCGGGCCCCGGGTACGACCGAGGGCGGCTTCCACCGGCGAGGTGGGAGCCGCCCTCTCGGGTGCTCAGGCCGCGACGGGCGCGGTCTGCGGAGCGGGCGCGGCGTCGGTGCGCCCCAGGGTGCCGATGGTCAGCAGGTACTGGCCGACGATGTAGGTGAGCATGATCAGGAAGCCGTGCGCGGGCAGCAGCTTCCAGTGCGCCAGGTCGGTGGCGATCAGGGTGTCCGAGAGCAGGAACAGCGCGCCGCCGATGCCCGCCCGCCAGTCGATCCGGGAGGACGTCACCGCGGTGGCGGCCAGCAGCAGGCTGTAGCAGGCCATCGGGATCCGCATGCCGGCCTCCAGGTCGGGCAGCAGCAGCGAGATCAGCGTCGCCCAGGCCACCGCGTAGCAGGCCGCGGTGATCGCGGTGCGGCGGCGGTCGGCGAGCGCGCCGAGCTTCACGAACATCGTCACGTAGCAGGCGTGGCCCGCCGCGAACGAGCCCATGCCCGCCAGGAACCCGACGGTGCCGCCGACCTGCAGCAGGATGTCCCCGCCCGCGCCGAACAGCAGCGCCGGTATCAGCAGCTTCGGCGTGCCGGGCCGCGCCGACGCCCACACCCAGGCCGCCAGCAGCGGCATCAGCAGCGGCTTGGTGGAGTACCGCAGGACCGGCAGGTGAACGGCGATCGCCGTCAGGTGCGCCACCGAGACGACGACGAAGGCGATCAGCAGGGCCCGCGTGATGCGCGGGTCTCGGGCGGGGCTCATGCGGTGGCACTCTCCGGTGAGGCGGCGGGGGACTCGGGACGCGGCGCGGGCTGCCAGCCCGGGCCCTTCGTCAGGTGGCGCAGCCGGTCGCCCCACGTGGTGGCACGGGCCACGTCCCGGGCGATCGCCGCGTACTCGTGGGTGGCGACCCTCAACGGATTGTAGGTGGTGATGTTCTTGGTCAGGCCGTACACCGGCTGCTCGGCCTCCGCCGCGAAGGAACCGAACCACCGGTCGAAGACGATCAGGATGCCGCCGAAGTTGCGGTCCAGGTAGCCGCCCTGCGAGGCGTGGTGCACCCGGTGGTGGGACGGGGTGTTGAAGACGTACTCGATCGGGCGGGGCAGCTTGCCGATCCGCTCGGTGTGGATCCAGAACTGGTACACCAGGTTCACCGAGCCGCAGAACGCCACCGCCGCCGGGTGCACGCCCGCCAGGATCATCGGCAGGTAGAAGATCCAGGTGGTGGCGGACGTCCACGGCTGACGCAGCGCCGTCGACAGGTTGTAGTGCTTGCTGGAGTGGTGCACCACGTGGCAGGCCCACAGCACCCGGATCACGTGGTGGCCGCGGTGCGACCAGTAGTAGAAGAAGTCGTAGGCGAGCACCATCAGCGGCACCGTCCACCACAGCACCGGCACTCGAAGCGGCGTCAACTCGTACAGGAACGAGTAGATCCACACGATCGGGATCTTCCACCCGGCGTCGAACAGCAGCGAGCCCACGCCCATCGACAGGCTGGTCGCGGTGTCCTTCGCGGCATAGCCCTGCTCGTCCTCGTCCGGGTGGAACCGGTAGGACACGATCTCCAGAACGGTGAGCAGCACAAAGGCCGGTATCGACCAGAGCACGACATTGGGTAGGTCAGGCATGCCCGGAACCATAAGGGACGGTGGCGGGCGACGGAAGAGGTAGTTACCGACGCGTAGTGTTTGCGGCGGCGTCTAGGCTTGGGGGCGACATGGAGCGGCACGAAGCAGCCACCGGCGCCCTCGCGGCCACCGGCGGTACGGGGATCGGACGCACGGGCGGGGCGAACAGGCCTGCGGCCCCGGCACGGCAGTACCCCGGATACGCCGGTACCGGAACCGAACTCGCCGATTCCGCCCGGAAGTTGGCCGAACGCTTCGCCGCCGCCGAACCCGCCGGGGCCGAGCTGCTGGCCTCCGCCGCCTTCGGCGTGCACGGCGCGCGGCACCTCGGCGGCGCACCCCAGCAGGCCGAACCCGCGCCCGGCACCAGCTGGTGGCACGGCCCGAGCGTCCACCACAGCACCTCGCCGCTGTTCCGGCCGCCCGGCTACCGCCGGATCCGGCGCGAAGCCCCCGCACGGCCCGACCCCCGCCCCACCGGCGGCGGCCGACATCGCAAACCCGAACGCCCCACCACCGAACTGCGCATCGCCGCCCGGCTGCTGCTCGCCCACCCCCTGGTCACCGCCGACGGCCCGCACGGCGCCGCGCTCCCGCTGATCCGCCGTCACGCCGGCACCCTCGCGGAACGCTTCCACACCCTGCTCGGCTACCGGCTCACCCTCGGCCCCGCCCACGCCCGCCTGCACAAGGCCGCCCTGCCCGGCCGGGGCCTGCCCGGCCTCGACCCCGCCGGGTACGCGGCACTCGTCCACGCGCTTGCCGCGACCGCCCGCGGCGAGGAACCGTCCCAGCCGCCCGGGCCGGTACGGGCGCTGCTGGACCAGTGGCGGCTGCCCGCCGAACTTGCCGCGGACCTGCTCACCGCACCCGAACTGCCACCCGCCGGGCCCGAATTGACCGTCCGCCGGCTGCTCGCCGAAACCCCCGTCGTGCTGCTCGACGACCTCGCGCCCGCCGAACGCGCCCACCTGCGCGAGGCCGCCCCCACGGAGACGGAACGATTCGCCGAGGTACTCGGCCTCACCGCCGAGATCCGCGCCGAAGGCATCGCCCTGTTCGACCCCGCCGACGAACTCACCGACCTCGCCCTCCCCGGCACCGGCACCCTCGCCCAGGCCGCGCTGCTCCTCGCCGAACGCCTGGTCGAGGACCTCCGCCCGGTCGAGGCCGACGGCGCCCCGCCCGCCGTCCTCATCCCCGACGCCCTCATCGACGGCACCCTCGGCGACATCACCGACGACTACGGCATGAGCGCCGGCTGGGACGCCGGTTACCTCGCCGACCTCGCCGCCTTCCGCCGCGACGCGCTCGACCTGCTCCACCGGATGGGCCTCGCCGCCCCCGCCGGCCGCAACTGGCTGCTCCGGGCCCCCGCCGCCCGCTACGCCCCCCGCGCCGAACTCCAGCCCGCCGAGGGCTCCGGCCGCCACTCCCGCCCGGCGAAGGGCCGCGACCGGCAGGCGGTCTAGCCGGTCAGGGCGTCAGCGGGCGGACGTGTTCGGCGACCGGGCGGAATTCCTGGATCGTGCTGTCGTACTGGACGCGCTGACCCTCGTGGAGGAAGCGGTTGTCCTCGGGGGCGAGGACGGAGTCGTAGTAGACGGCGACGTCGGGGCCGCCGGCGTCCGGGGCGATGTAGCCGTAGGCGTGGTGGATGTCGAACCAGCGCACAGTGCCGGTCTCCATGGCAGGACTCCCTTCGGGCCGGTCGCCCTCAGTGCCGCCCTCAGTATCGGACGTGGCCCGGGGGCCCACCACTCGTTCGGCCCAGTGTCAGCGCTGTGCGGCGCTCACGGCATGGCCCTGCCGGACGGTCTCCACGGTGGCGGCGACGCCGAAGGAACCCAGGGCGACGGAGGCCGCGACGGCGGCGCAGGCGAGCATCCGGCGGTGGCGCTTGGGCAGGGGGAAGCGCGGACCCGAGGCGGACGCGGCAGTGCGGGCGTTCATGGCAGGGAGCCTGACAGCTTGGCGTTACGCGGTCACGAAACGCGGGTGAAATCCCGACGGGATCTTGGCATCGGAACCTCCATGACGGCATCGCCGCAGGTCGGGCGGGTGATACGTGGGGTACGCAGCAGGCGCGGCAGGAAGGAGGCCAGCACCTGCTGGGCCGCGCCGTAGAAGAAGATCGGCAGCAGTACGGCGGGGTGAGCGCCGAACTGGGTGCCGGCCAGGGCGGCCGCCGCGCTGGTGTTGTTCAGCCCGGAGGCGAGGGTGAGTGTGGTGCGGGCGGCCGGCGCGGTGGGGGAGCGGCGGACGGCCAGCCAGCCCGCCAGGAACGGCCCCGCGCAGACCAGCGCGCCGCACCCGGCGGCGACCGCGACCAGCCGGGGCTCCGGCCGCAGCTCGATCTCCCGGGCCACGCCGGCCGCGTTCAGGTAGGTGAGGGCGAGCGCGATCAGCAGGCCCGCCAGCCGAAGCCGGGGCAGCAGCGCGGCGCGCAGGCGGCCGCGCAGCGGGCGGCGGGTGATGCGGCGGGCGAGCAGGCCGGCCAGGCAGGGCAGCGCCACCCACAGGGCCATGAACCGGCAGGTGGCGTCGGAGTGGGCGAGCGTGTCGAGGATCCGGCGCGGGCCGCCGCTCTCCGGGCCCTCGGCGAGGGCCAGGCCGAGCGGGGTGGTGAGCGGGCTGAGCAGCGTGGTGGACAGGACCAGGCCGAGTCCGAGCGGTGCGTCCCCGCCGACCCGGGCGCCCCAGGTCTGCGCGGCGCCCGCCACCGGCATCGCGGCGGTCACCGCCAGCCCGACCACCAGCCAGCGCGCCTCCCCGACGTCCGGCCAGCAGCCGGCGGCGGCCCGCTCCGCGCCGAGCAGCACCACCGCCCGCAGCACGAGCGCCACCCCCAGACCGGCCAGCAGCAGCCCCGGCCGCAGCAGCGCCCGGCCGACGTCCGCCGCGCGGGTCTCGAACCCGCCGATGAACATCGCCGCCAGCAGCATCAGCATCGGCACCGTCACCCCGTCCGCCCGGCAGTGCCGAATCGCCCCCGCCGGGTCCGGCAGCAGGGCGCCGAGCAGGCAGGCGGCGAGGGTGGCGGTGGCGAGACGGCGGCGCAGGGCGCGGTCGAGGGCGGTGCAGAACGGGCGCATGGGGGCGGGGCTTTCGGACGGGCGCGAGGGGGATCAGTGGGCGCGGACGGCGGGCCCGGTGCGGCGGAGGCGGGCAGGTGGTCAGGTGGTCAGGTGGTCAGGTGGTGGTCAGGGTGGTGGGTGCATCGGGGGTCGGGCTTTCGGGCGGCGCGGGAGGAGGAGGGACCGGCCGTTGCGGCGGGCCGGCGGTCTGTCGGACCGGCTCCGGCGGGCGCGGGCGGATGACGGCCGCCCGGCCGCCGCTCGGCGTGGAGTCCGACCCGGCCCACCTTGCCACCCTCAGGGGGCGGCCCCGAACATTACGAACTCTTGGTAAAGGCAGGCGAGTTGCCGCCCCGCCCAGACGCCGCACGGGGCCCGGGCCGCACGGCCGGGAGCTCGCGGCGCGGCCGTTTCACTCCTGCGGGCGAGACCGCCCGTGGTATTCCTCGCCGACGGCCGTGCCGACCGCCTCGCGCAGCCCGTGCGCGGCATGCGCCCGCGGGGGCCCCGCCGCCGGGTCGGTGCGCAGCTCGCGCACCAGCGCCACGCACAGCGCCAGCATCACCAGCACGAACGGCAGCGCCACCAGGATCGTCGCGTTCTGCAGCGCCGTCAGCCCGCCCGCCAGCAGCAGCGCCGCCGCCACCGCCGCCATCAGCGCCCCCCACACCACCACCAGCCAGGTCCGCGGGTGCAGCGAGCCGCCCGAGGAGAGCGAACCCAGCACCAGCGACGCCGAGTCGGCGGACGTGACGAAGTACAGCATCACCAGCAGTACCGCGATCACCGAGGTCAGCGAGCCCAGTGGCAGCGCCTTCAGCATCTCGAACAGCCCGGCGTCCGCGCCGCGCGGAATGGTCGCCACCAGGTCGGCCGCACCGGTGGACTGCAGGCGGATCGCCGAGGCGCCCATCACCACGAACCACACCGTGGTCGCGCCGCTCGGCACCAGCAGCACCCCGACCAGGAACTGACGCACCGTCCGGCCGCGCGAAATCCGGGCGATGAACGTGCCGACGAACGGCGCCCAGGACAGCCACCACGCCCAGTAGAAGATCGTCCAGGAGCCCAGCCAGTCCTCATTGGTGAACGCCCCCGTCTGGGTGGCCAGCACCGCCAGGTCCGACAGATAGCCGCCGACCGTGGACGGCAGCGCGTCCAGCACGAACACCGTCGGGCCGACCACGAACACGAAGGCCATCAGCGCCGCCGCCAGCACCACGCTGGTGGTGGACAGCCACTTCACGCCCCGGTGCACACCCGACATCGCCGACAGCACGAAGGCGCCGCCGAGCGCCGCGATGACCACCAACTCCACGCCCTGGGTGGCCCGGATGTCCGTCACGTACCCCAGACCGCCCGCCACCTGGATCGCGCCCAGGCCCAGACTCGTCGCCGAGCCGAACACCGTCGCGAACACCGCCAGCAGGTCGATCGACCGCCCCGCCCAGCCGCGCGCCCGGCGCTCGCCCAGCAGCGGCACGAACGCCTCCGACATCCGGTTGCCCCGGCCCTTGCGGAACGTGGTGTACGCCAGCGCCAGGCCGCCCACCGCGTAGATCGCCCACGGGTGCAGCGTCCAGTGGAACAGCGAGAACTCCAGCGCCCGCTGCGCCGCCGCCGGCGTCTGCGGCGCGATGTCCGAACCCGGCTGCGGCTGCGCGTACAACTGGAGCGGCTCGCCGACGCCGTAGAACAGCAGGCCGATGCCCATGCCGGCGCTGAACATCATCGCCACCCAGGCCAGCGTGGAGAACTCCGGCCGCTCGCCGTCCCGCCCCAGCGGCACCCGGCCGAAGCGGCTCACCGCGATCACCACCGCCAGCACCAGGAACACGTCCGCGGCCACCACGAACAGCCAGCCGAAGGAGTGCAGCACCCAGGACAGCGCGGTGCTGGACGTCCGGCCCAGCGAGTCCTTCGCGAACACCCCCCAGGCGACCACCCCCAGTACGGCGGCCGCGCCGATGCCGAACACCACCCGGTCCACGGGGAAGGCGTCCGGCGGCGCGGACCGGCCGTCCGGCGAGAACTGACGATTCGGCGAGGACGGACGGTCCGGCGACGGCTGACGATCCGGCGACGGCTCCGAAGGCGTGGGCATACGAGGCACTATGTCCACAAACGTCCGACCGCCGGGGGCGGCACGCCGAGAGCCGGCAGGGGTGCCGGGCGTCGGGCGATGGCGTCAGGCAGCCGGTGGCGTCGGGCGGTCGGTGGCGCCGGGGGGCGGTGGCGTCGGGCGGTCGGTGGCGCCGGGCGGGCGGTGGCGTCAGACGGTCGGTGGCTCGTACGGCGCCAGCACCAGGCGGACCATCTCCTCCAGCCGGGTGCGGGCGTCGTCCAGGGTGGACCGGCCCGTCACCCAGGCCGTCAACTCGCCCTGCCAGGCGTGCCCCACCATGTGCCGCACCAACTCCGCGGAAGCCGGCGGAACCTCCGGCAGCACCGCGCCCAGCGCCGCCCGGTCCGCCCGGGCCAGCCCCTGCAAGGCCTCACTGGCGAACGGATCGGTGGACGTCGCCACCGCCACCCGCAGCCGGGCCAGTTCGGGCTGCCGCTGGTACGCCCGCATCCCCCGGCGCACGAACCGCACCGCCCGCTCGGTCGGCGAGGCGCTGCGCGCCGCCCCCACCTCGCCCACCAGGTCGGCGAGCAGCAGACGGTGCCAGTCCGCCATCGCGGCGGCCAACAGGTGGTCCTTGGACGAGAAGTAGCGGTAGGCGGTGCCGAGAGCCACCCCCGAACGCTCCGACACCTGCTTCATCTGGAGCCGCTCCACGCCGATCTCGGTCACCAGAGCCAGGGCGGCGGACAGGAGGGAGCCGCGGCGTTCGAGCTGACGGGGGGACATCGCCTCCACCGGACGAGGTGACAGGTCAACCTTGGTCACCCGAACCATGATAGGGGGCGGGCCCTCGCCGCGGTATGACGCGACAGGTCACCGCTCAGTGACGGTTGATCACCGGGGGCGGCAGGGCCGACGGGGCCGGCGGGGTCAGCGGGGCGATGGGGTCAGCGGGGCCGGCGGGGTCAGCGGGGCGATGGGGCTTGGGGTTTGGCGGGCAGCTCGCGCAGCAGGGTCTCCTGGACGGCTGACGCCACCAGCGCCCCGTCGCGGTCGTAGAACTCGCCCATCGCCAGCCCCCGCCCGTCCGCCGCCGACGGGCTGCGCTGTGCGAACAGCAGCCACTCGTCGGCGCGGAACGGCCGGTGGAACCACATCGCGTGGTCGAGCGAGGCCAGCGCCACCCGTGATTCCGCCACCCGGTGCACCGGGTGCGGCTGGAGGTGCAGCGCGGTGGTGGACGCCAGCGTCAGGTCGGAGAGGTAGGTGAGCGCGCACACCTGCAGCAGCGGGTCGTCCGCCGGGAGCCGGGCAGCCGTCCTCAGCCAGACGAACTGCTGCGGCACGCCCGGCAGTTCGGGCGGCAGGCCCGGGGCGCCGGCCGGGACGAAGCGCATCTGCAGGGCGTGGAAGATCGCGGACCGTTCGTACTCCTCGGGCGCGTCGCGCTGCCAGGCCGGGTACGGGTCCGGCAGGTCCTCCGGGCCCGGCACCGGCGGCATGGTGCGCTGGCGGTCGCCCGAGGCCTCCGGGCGCTTGAACGAGGCCGCCATGGTGAAGATCGCCTCACCGCGCTGCACCGCCGTCACCCGCCGCGTCGCGTACGACCTCCCGTCCCGGGCCCGGTCCACCTGGTAGACGATCGGCCGCCGCGGATCGCCCGGCCGCAGGAAGTACCCGTGCAGGCTGTGCACCCGCCGCGCCGCCTCCACCGTCCGCCCCGCCGCCGTCAGCGCCTGCGCCGCCACCTGCCCACCGAACGCGCGCAGTGGCGCACCCGCGTGGCAGTGGCCGCGGAACAGGTTCTCGTCCAGCTCCTCAATGCCGAGCAGATCGACGAAGGACGGCGGTTCGGGTAGGGAAACTGGCGACAGAGCGGCGGAAGCGGTCACGCGGCACATGCTAGAACACGTTGCAGTACAGGACGGATGTGGAACGGGTCACGTCGGGGCCGCGTCGGGGCCGCGTCGGCTGTCGGTGGTGATCGTTGGCGTTCGCCCCATGACCACGGCCGTCCACACCTTCCGGTACCCGAGGCCCTCCGCGCTGCGCCCGCACCGGCTCGGGGCGATCGGGGGAAGTGCAGCCGGATGGTGGCGGTGCGGATGACGGCGGGGAGGGGCGGCAGTGACGCGGTCGGAGCGGGACCTGGTGGTGGCGGTACGCCGTGCCGACTTCGGCGAAGTCGCCCGGCTGGTCGGTGCCTTGACGGCGCAGGAGCGGCGGGGCGAGGTGCCCGGGCTGAAGGCCTTGCGGCGGGAGCTGCGCGATGGCACGCACTCCCCGGCCGAGGCCTGGACCGCGCTGCTGGTTGCCGGGCGCCGACCTGTACGCGCGGCTCGCGCAGGACAGCTTCATGCCCGTCCTCGCTCCGCTGATCTTCGACGCCGACACTGCCGGGCAGCTCTACGGCCCGTGGGCCGCCAAGGCGGATTCTCGGCGCTGGCCCGCCGTTCTCGCTCGGCTTGCCGCTGAACGGGGCATTGACCGGGGCGAGTTGATCGCCCGCGGGTTCGCCCGGCTGGTGCGCGGCGGTGGCCGGTTCGGAGCCCGTCCGGGGCAATCCCCAACTGCTTCCGCTGCTCGCCGAGATGGGAGGTCCGGCCGGGTCCGCCGTGCACCAGGCCCTCGCCTGCGGGCTGGGCGCGGCCTTCGCGGAGGGCTGTGCGGCGGTCGTTGACGCGCTGTTGTCGTTGGCGGCGCAGGGTGCGTTCGAGGTGGGGTTGCTCGGGCGGGAGGCCGGGAAGTTGTTGCGGGTCGGTGCGGTCAGGCCGGGTCGCCTGGCTGCGGCGTGTGCCGAACTGGCCGACGCGGGTGCGCCGAGGCTCGCGTGGGCGGTGCTGGCGGCGTCAAGTGGTGGGGGCAGCGAGCTGGTTGCGGAGGCGCGGGCGCTGGTCGGACTGCGGGGCCAGGTCTGACGACCACCGCCGGGCTCGGGATCCCGCCAGCGGTCATCCCTTCGCTGCCCCGGAGTGCTCGCGCAGGGTTTTGGAACGGTCGTTCTTGACTGGGCGTTCTCGAATCCTTAGGGTCGTGGTCATGGGAAGACCACGGGCCTTCGACGAGGCCGAGGCGGTTCGGGCGGCGGCGGTGTTGTTTGCCGAGCGCGGGTACGAGGGCACCTCGGTCGACGATCTGGTGCAGCGGCTCGGTGTGCACCGGGGCAGTTTGTACAAGGTGTTCGGCAGCAAGCGCGGGCTCTACCTGGCTGCGCTGCGGCACCACTTGCAGGACGAGGTGCTGCCGACCGTGGCCGCGCTGACCGTCGCCGGTGGGCCGGCGGCGGCTCTCGGTCAGGCGGCGGGCGGGTTCGACGGCGGGGCGGCGGCCGGGTTGTTGTTGTCTGCGGCGGTCGAGCAGGCCCCGGAGGATCCGGACGTCGCGGCGCTGGTGGCCGAGGCCCTGCACGCGCTCGAACGGGCGCTCGCGGTGGTGCTCGGCGAGCCCGCCGACAGTCCGCTGGTCGGCGCGCTGGGTGCGAGCGTTCTCGGGCTGCGGTTGCGCGACCGGGCGCTCGGGCCGGGGTCGTCCGCACTGGCGGTCCGTGCGCTGACCGACCGGCTGGTCGGCTGACCGGCCGTCACATCACTGTTTCTCACCGTACGAGGGAGGGTTCACCGACATGGCCAAGGTGGCTGTCGACAACGGAACGCTGATCGTGGAGATCGAGGGCCTGGACAAGCTCTGGGCGATCAAGAGCCGGATCGAGATACCGCTCGCCAATGTTCGCGGGGCGACCGCGGACCCCGGAGTCGCCGCGGAGCCCAAGGGGCTCAAGGTCGGCGGCACCCAGTGGCCGGGGCTGATCACGGCCGGGCGGTTCCGCCGCCACGGCGAGCTGGTGTTCTGGGACGTGAAGAATCCGGCGAAGGCCGTGGTGATCGAACTCGCCGACGAGCAGTACGCCCGGGTGATCGTCGAGGTGGAGGACCCGCGGGCCGCAGTGGCCCTGATCGAGGGCGCACTGCGGCACTGAGCGCGGGTCGGGTTCGGAAGAGCGAGCCGGGTTCAGAAGAGCGGGACCTCGCCGCTGTCCGGGCCGCCGGGAGGCGGTGCGGACTTGGCGGCGCGGGGCCCGGTGGCGCGGGGCCTGACGGCAGGCTTCGCGGCGGGCCTGGCGTCGGCCAGCGGTGCGTCCGGGCGCGGAGTGGGGGCGAGGACCGCCGGGGTGTCCGGGGCGGCGGTGGTGGGCGGGGTGAGGCCCTCGGGGGCGAGGACGTCGGCGCCGGACGGGGTGGCCGCGACGGCGCGCCACCAGAGCTTGACGGGCGGCGGGTCGGCCGGTTCGAAGGGCTTGCCGGGGCGGGGGACGACCAACGTGACGCCGGCGGCGTGCGCGGCGGCCAGCGTGCGTTCGGCGGGCTCCTCCCAGGGGTGCGGGGCGAGGTCGAAGGTGCCCCAGTGCATCGGGAGCAGCACCTGGCCGCCCAGGTCGCGGTGCGCCTGCACCGCCTCCTCGGGCGTCAGGTGGACCTCCGGCCAGTGCTCGGAGTACGCGCCGACCTGCAGCATGGTGGCGTCGAACGGCCCGAATCGGTGGCCGATGTCGGCGAAGCCCGGGAACCAGCCGGTGTCGCCGCTGTGGAAGAGCCGGTGCCGCTTGCCCTCCACCACCCAGGACGACCAGAGGAACTTGCCGCTGGGGCGCGGGCCGCGCGAGCAGTAGTGGCGGGCGGGGGTGGCCGTCAGCCGCAGGCCGTCCAGTTCGGCGGACTCCCACCAGTCGAGGTCGACGATCCGGTACGGCTCGACACCCCAGTGCTCCAGGTGCGCGCCGATGCCCAGCGGCACCGCGAACACCGCGTCACCGGCGGCCAGGGTGCGGATGGTGGTCATGTCCAGGTGGTCGTAGTGGTCGTGCGAGATCACCACCACGTCCACCGGCCCGAGTTCGGCCAGCGGCAGGGGCACCGGGTGCAGCCGCTTGGGGCCGATCCAGCCGAAGGGCGAGACGCGTTCGCTCCACACCGGGTCGAACAGCACCCGTACGCCGTCCAGTTCGGCCAGGACGGTGGCGTGGCCGAGCCAGGTCAGGCGCAGGCCGGACGCGGGCGGGGTGGCCAGTTCGACGGGCAGCAGCCGGTGCACCGGTACCGCGGCGGCCGGGCTGCGGCGGCCGCCGTCCGCCGCCAGCTTGGTGCGCATCAGCGCGAGCGGGGTGTGCGCGTACCTGAGCCGGCGGGTCGGGACCGGGTTGCGGAACGAACCGTCCACGAAATGCGGTGAGTTGCGCACCTGGTGCCAGCGGCCGCCCTGCGGGTCGGCGCCGAACGCCTCGGTGCGCATCCGGTGCCAGCTCTCCCGGGGCAGCGTCCGGTACGAGCGCTTCGCGTCGCGCAGGGCGAGCCCGGCCTCGGCGGCCAGCTCGCCGGCGCGGAACAGCCAGGAGACGGGACGAGACAAGGCACCTCCACGGTCGAGCAGTTGAACGGGGGCGCTGCCGGGACGGGATGGGGCGCGGGTGGTGCCCCGGACGGGTCGACGGCAGGCCGGACGGCGCCGTCCGGACGGCCGGGGACCCCGGCGGGGACAACGCGTGTCGAATCTGGACATTACCGTCGCAAACCGGACGCAACCAGCCGAACGGGTCGGCGGCGCGCCGGTCGGGGGGCATGGGAACGGACCGTCCCGGCAGGCGGGGCGGTCCGTCGGAGAAGTGCGGAAAGGCGCTGATCAGGCCGGGTAGAAGCGGGTGATGGTCTCCGCGACGCAGTGCGGCTTGGTGCTCGCCTCACTGGAGATGGTGAAGCGGACCACCGCCTGCACCCCGCCCGGCACCTCGTCGGCCGACACCAGCACCGCCGTCGCCCGGACCGCCGTGCCCACCGGCAGCGGGGCCGGGAAACGGACCTTGTCCGAGCCGTAGTTGAGAGCCATCGCGATGTTCTCCACCGCGTAGCACTCCTTCGCCAGCACCGGCAGCAGCGACAGCGTCAGGTAGCCGTGCGCGATCGTCCCGCCGAACGGGGAGTCCTTGGCGCGCTCCGGGTCCACATGGATCCACTGGTGGTCGCCGGTCGCCTCCGCGAACAGGTTCACCCGCTCCTGGTCGACGGTGTGCCAGGCGCTGGTACCGAGTTCGGTACCGACGGCGGCGGTCAGGTCGGCGAGCGAGGCGAAGGTCGTCACGGGGCGCTCCACAGGTGCGACGGGGCAGGGGACGGCCCGTCCGGGCCGCCCCGCAGAGTATGCCTACTCGCCGGTCACCTGTCAGTGGGGTCCGGCCGTGCGGTCAGAGCGCGAGGTCGGGCACCAGGCGGCGGCCGGAGACCAGCTCCGGGGTGATCGCCACGTACTCCGGGCCCGGCTCCGGGATCCACGGGCGCAGGCCGTCCGACTCCAGTGCGGCGCGTTCCTCCGCGTCGCGCACCACCTCGGCGCGCCCGTGCACCAGCACGCTCCAGCCGCAGCGGCCCTCCGGGTCGAAATCGTCCACCTGGAACGCCGCCACCGTCCCGTCCAGGGCCCGCGCCACCCGGGTGCCGGTGCGCAGCGCCAGGATCACCCGGCCGTCCTCGGCCAGCCGGAAGGCCACGGGCAGCACCGCCGGCAGCGCGTGCTCGGTGTACACCACCCGTCCCAACGGCACGGCGCCGAGCAGGCGCAGGCACTCGGCCTCGCTCAGGGTCTCCACCCGGTCGTCACGGTCCATGAGGCCGATGATGCCCCGCCCGTACCGCCCACGAACAGGGCCCATGGTCCCTGAGCTGGGGCTCATCGGGCCTATTTGGTTCCGCGCCGACACCGCTCGGCGATACCTTGGCTCCGGCCGCAGCACTCACTGGTGGCCGAAAATGGCAGGCGAGGGGGTACACGGTGAGCGGTGGCATCGAACTGGTGGTGATCGGCGCGGACGGCGGCCCCGAACGCGGCCACGGCGGCTCCGCCCGCGCCGCCGACGGCGCCCGCACCCTCGCCGCCGCCCTGCCCGGCCGCACCTTCGACGCCGGCACCCGCGGCAGCACCGTCACCCGGCCGCCGGCCGACGGCGACGCCAACACCCTGCTCACCGCCCTGCGCCAGGCCGCCCAGCGCCCGGCCCGCTGGCTGGTGGTGTGCCTGCTCGGCCAGCTGATCGCCGACCCGCGCGGGCGCCGGGTCGCGCTGGTCACCGCCGGCTCCACCCCCGACAACGCCTACCGGCGCGGCCTCGCCTGGGACTGGATCACCAGCGCCATGGTGCACGGAGAACAGGAGGAGACCCTCCTGATCGTGGACGCGGTCGCCGACCGCGACACCTGGGCCGCGCTGCTGCGCGAGGACGGCGCGGGCGAACTGCTCGGCCACTCCCGGGTGCCGCTGTGGGGCCGGATCGGGCGCTGGAGCGCCGGGCGGCGGGGGCGTGACGGCGTACTGCCCGGCGCGGAGGGCTCGTTCAGCTGGGCGCTCGGCCGGGTGCTGGAGTACGGCGTGCCCGGCGCGCCCGCCGCCGTCGGCCCGCTCGACCTCCAACCCGCCATCGAGGGCCAACTCGGCTGGGGCGAACCGGCCTCCGCGGGCGAGGCCAGACTGCTGGTACCCCGTGACGGAGGGAGACTCCTGATGCGCAACCGGGCCGCTGTGCGGGGAGCGCTCGCCGGACTGCCGCTTTCCGATGAACTTTTGGCGGTTCTGTGGCGAGAAAGTGCCCCAACGGATCCGCCTTCCGCGTAAGGTCAGGACGCCCCGGGTGTTGCCGTGCCGGGGTGGGTTGGCGAAGAATCGACCTCCGAGCCACCCGGAATCACCACAGGGGACGGCAGACGAGATCGGCGGCCCGGACCCACCACAGTTCGGCCGCGACAAGGTGGGGCTATGCGGCAGCGCGGAATTCCGGTGCGCCCTATGGGAGTTGGGATCAGCGGGCTGCTTCTGCCATTCCTGCTGACGGCCGTCACGGCGTGCGGCGCCACCGAAAAGGGCTCCGCCGACCGCCTCGGCACCCCCGCCTCCGGCCTTCCCCGCGCCACCAGCTCCGCCACCGCCCAAGCCGACCCCAGCCGCAGCCCCGTACCCGACCAGGGCGACCAAGGGCTGGAGGCACACAGCGCGGTGACGGCCTATCAGGCCTGGTGGGACGTCCGGATCGCGGTGTTCGAACGATCGAATTCGGACGGAACGGCGCTCGGCCAGTACGCCACCGGGCCGGCGCTCAGCGAGGCGCTGCTCTCACTCACCCAACTCCACGACGCCAAGCTCGTCATGACCGGCCGGCCCAGGACCTCGCCTGTCGTCAGAAGCATGGACCTGCAGGCGAGTCCGCCCACCGCGACGATCGAGGACTGCCTCGACGTCAGCGGCTGGCACCAGGCGGACGCCGGCACCAAGCAGATCAAGGATCCGCAACAGCGGCTGACCCGCTACCCCGCGACCGCTGTCCTGAAGAGATACGGAAACCGCTGGCTGATCGCCGACTTCACCCGTGAGGTGACCAAGACATGCTGAACTCCGCCTGGCGCGCCGCAATTTGTGCACTGACCGGAATCGGACTGACGGTCGCGTTCGTCCCGTCGGCGAGCGCCGACGTGACGCCCTGCGCCGACGACATCATCTGCACGGGCGTCCACGAGCCCGGCAGCACGGGCGGCTCCGGCGGCGGGTCGGGCGGCGGCGGAGGGGACTCCGGGTCGGACACGTGCAGCTGGAACGGCGAAAAGGTGCCGTGCTGGCTCGACGACCTGGGCTGGTTCTCGGACGGCTGCTACTACCGGCCGGCGAAGCCGCAGCCGCTGGAGAACGAGGACGTCTGGGACGGCAAGACCAGCAAGGACGGCGCGATCTACGACCGGTCCTGCCTCGGCATCGAAGGGCCCGGCCAGGTCTTCCTCGCCCAGCCCCCCGGCCCGATGAAGCCCCCGACGCCCCGGCAGCTCGCCTTCGACGCGCTCGACCAGATCAAGGTCGCCCGCCCCGTGCTGCACGCCGCCCCGAAGACCGACGCCGTGGTCGGCTCCCCGGTGTGGTTCTGGTTCGACGCCACGCCGCAGTCCGCCGGCCCGATCAGCCACACCATCGCCGGGCCCGGTTACGACGTGACCACCACGGTGACCCTCAAGCAGGTCGTCTGGTCGGTCGACGACGGCCCCGCCGGCGCCCGCTCCCGCGAGTTCACCTGCGCCGACCCCGGAACCCCGTTCGCCGCCGGGCAGAGCCCCAGCTGCAGCCACATCTTCGCGAGCAGCTCGGCCGGCATGAAGGACCACGTCTACACCCTGCGGGTCGCGCTGCTGTGGCGGGTCACCGCCAAGACCTCGAACAACGCCGACATCGACATGGCGGACTTCACCTGGCGCAGCGAATTCCCCGGCCTGACGCTGCAGATCCCGGTCAACGAGGTCCAGGTACTGAACTGACCGGGCCGACAGCCCCGGGCCGGACCAGCATTGACGTTCCATCACGAGTGAGAGGCCGCGAAGCGGTGGAGAACCGAAGCATGCCGACCCCGCCGCGCCGCCTCGGCGTCCGCCGCCGCCGGCCCGCCGTGCTGGCGATGGCGACCGCCCTGATCGCGGCCGGCGGCCTGGGCGGCGCGGTGCTGTACAACAGCAGCGGCCAGCGGATCGCCGTCCTGGCGCTGGCCCGCGACGTTCCGATGGGCCAGGTCATCGGCAACGACGACCTGGTGGTCGCGCACATCGCCGGCGACCCCGCACTGCACCCGCTGGACGCCCGCGACCTGCCACGCACCGTCGGACTGCGCGCCACCACCGACCTCAAGCGCGGCGCCCTGCTGGTCAAGTCCGACCTGACCAGCGACCCCGCCACCCAGCCCGGCCAGCAGATCGTCGGCGTCGCCGCCAAACGCTCCCAACTGCCCGCCACCCGGCTGCAACCCGGACTCCAGGTCCTGATCGTCTACACCCCCGACAGCACCAAGACCGACGGCAGCACCCGCACCCCCGACACCATGACCGCCACCGTCTCCGCCGTCGGCCGCGCCGACCCCGACGGCACCACCGTCATCGACGTCGCCATCGGTCCCGCCGACGGACCCCGACTCGCCTCCTGGGTGGCCGGCGGCAAGTTCCAGGTGATCCTCGCACCCCGAAACGCCGGGGGCTCCTGATGACCGTGGTGGCCGTCCTCGGCGGGCCGGGGGCGCCCGGGGCCACCAGCAGCGCCCTCGCCCTGCTGCTGTCCTGGCCGCTGCGCCCGGGCCGCCGGGTGCTGCTCGCCGAGTGCGACCCCGACGGCGGCGCGATCCTGGCCGGCGCCCTGGAAGGCCGCGTCGAGGCGGTGTACGGGCTGCGCAACCTCGCGGTCGCCGACCGGCGCGGACTGCTCGCCCAGACCCTGTGGGAACAACTGCTGGACGTCTCCCCGCAGGGCTCCGGCGAGCGCCTGCTGCTGCCCGGACTCACCGACCCCGCCCAGGCCCCCGGCCTCGCCTACACCTGGGAACCCCTGGTGGAGGCGCTGCGCGCGCTCGAACCCGAGGGCTACGACGTGATCCTCGACCTCGGCCGCTCCGGCGCCAACGGCCCGATGGCGGTCCTCGCCCGGCGCGCCGACGTGGTGGCCGCGACCGTCCGCACCACCCTGCGCGGGCTGTCCGCCGCCCGGCCCCGGCTGGCCGCGCTGCGCGAGGACCTCGACACCCACGGCACCGGCTCGGACAGCCTCGGACTGCTGCTGGTCGCCGAAGGCCCCTACCCCGACCACGAGGTGTCGCGGCAGTTCCAGCTGCCCGTCCTCGGCACCCTCACGCACGCACCGCGCACCGCCCGGGTGCTGTCCGACGGCGGCGACACCACCGACCGGCGGTTCATCCGCTCCGAGCTGATGCGCACCGCGCGGACCACCGCCGACCGGATCCAGCACCACGCGGAGGGGCGCCGGCGACGTCTCGGGCCGCAGGGACAGCAGCAGGTTCCGCCGCAGCAGCTCCCGAGGCCGCAGGCGCAGCCCGTCCAGCCGCCGCCCCAGCCGCAGTCGCTGACGTACCAGGTACCGGCCCCGCAGCCGCCCGTTCACCAGCAGGCCGTACCCTCGCAGCAGATGACGCAGCAACAGATGACGCCCCCACAGGCGGCGCCCCCCGCAGCCCCGTTCGCGCAGCAGCCGTTCACGCAGCCGCCGTTCGCCGCCGGGCCGGTGGGCGGACGCCCGGCCCAGCCGTACCCGCCGCAGGCCCACCAGCCACCGGCTCAGCAGCCGTACCCGCAGCAGCAGTACCCGGCCCAGGCCCAGCCGTTCCTGCCACCGCCCGTCCAGCCGCAGCCCGTGCAGCCCCAGCCGGTGCAGCCGCAGCGGCCGCAGGGGAGCGGGCAGTTCACCGGGGAATGGCCGATCCGGGTGGAGAGCCAGCCGCAGATCTCCTACACCGCGCCGTACATCGCGCCGCCCGTGGTGCCGCAGCCGCCCGCGCCCGCGCCGTTCCCCGGGCAGGACGACGGGCCCGAGGACGGGCGGGGGGAGGTGCACCGTGCGCGCTAACCCCTACCAGGGGCCGCCGCCCCACCAGGTCGGGCAGCCCGTCAACGGGCAGGTGGTGTACGGCGGTTCGCCGAACGCCGCCGGGCTGCCGTGGGCCACCCCCGCTGTCCCCGCGCCGATGCCCGCCGCACCCGTGCCCCCGACCGGCCCGGTGGCGGCCGTGCCCGCCGCCGTGCCCGCGCTCGCCCCGGCCGGGGCGGTGCCCGCCGTGGACCCGCAGGTCGCACGGGAGTTGAAGCGGCAGGTCGCGGCCGAGCTGCACCAGCAGCTGTCCCGGCTGCACGAGGCGTCCGGCAGCGAGGCCGACCGGGCCACCCGGCGCCAGCGCGGACGGGCCCTGATCGAGGAGGCGGTGGCCCGCTGGTCCGACGCCTACGCGCAGACCCACGGCATCCCGCCCACCCGCGAGCAGGACCGGGCGCTCGCCGAGGCCGTCTACGACCTGCTGTTCCGCGCCGGGCGGCTCCAGCCCTACCTGGACGACCCGGAGATCGAGAACATCCTGATCAACGGCTGCGACGACGTGTGGGTCTCCCGGGTGCACCAGCCGCTGCGGCAGGTCCCCCCGGTCGCCGACACCGACGAGGAACTGATCGAGCTGCTCCAGGACCTGGCCCGCCAGCACGGCGGCGGCGAGCGCAGCCTGTCCACCGCCAGCCCGATGCTCGCGCTGCGCCTGGAGGGCGGCATGCGCCTGCAGGCGATGACCGAGGTCACCCCGCGCCCCTACGTGGCGATCCGCCGCCACCGGGTGGCCAGCGCCAACCTCCGCGACCTGGTCCAACTCGGCACCGTGGACACCACCTTGGCCGCGTTCCTGGCCGCCGCCATCCGGGCCCGGAAGAACGTGATGATCACCGGCACCCAGGGCGTCGGCAAGACCAGCCTGCTGCGCGCGATGGCCGCCGAGATCCCGCCGGACGAGCGGATCGGCACCCTGGAGTCCGAGTTCGAACTGTGGCTGCACACCCTCGGCCACCTGCGCCAGGTCGTCCCGATGGAAGCCCGCGAAGGCAACGGCGAACGGGTGGACGGCCGCCTCGCCGGAGAGCTGACGATCGGTGAACTCATCCCCGCCGCACTGCGGATGACACTCTCCCGGATCATCGTCGGCGAGGTCCGCTCCGGCGAAGTGGTGCCGATGCTGCGGGTGATGACCAACGGCGAGGGCGGCTCGATGTGCACCCTGCACGCCCGCGGCCCGCACATGGTGGTCGACCGGATCGCCGAACTCTGCCTCGAGTACGGCTCCCACATGACCGACAGCCTGGCGTACCGGCTCACCGCCAACGCCATCGACTTCATCGTGCACGTCACCATGGTCGACGAGACCGCCGTCGGCGGCCGCCGGCACCGGTTCGTCTCGCACGTCCTGGAAGTGGCCGGCCTCGGCGAGTCCGGACGGCCCGCCATGAACACCGTCTTCGGGCCGCGCCCGGAACTCGGCGAGGTACGGGCCGTCCCCGTCACCCCGCCGCACTGCCTGGACGACCTGCGCCGGGCCGGCTTCGACGCGGGACTGCTCGCCTCCCCCTACGGGACCTGGGGCGCGCCGCTGAACCTGCGGATCGGGGGGATGCGCTGATGCTCCTGTACGTGCTGTGCGGACTGCTCACCGCCGGCGGACTGGTGGCCCTGGTCACCGGACTGACCGGACGGCGGGCCGACCCCGAGGAGCGGGCCAACCCGCTGGAAGGACGGCTGCACACCCTCTGGTACGGCGCACCCGGCACCGCCTCGCCCGGCGTCGCCCGGCTGCGCCGCATCCAGCTCGCACTGGCCCTGCTCGGCGGCCCGGCCGGCTGGCTGTTCACCGGCATCCCGCTGGTCGCCCTGCTGGTGCCCGCCGCCGTCTTCGGCCTGCCCTGGCTGTTCGACGCCACCCGCTCCGACACCCGCCGGATCGAACGCCTGGAAGCCCTCGCCGAGTGGACCCAGCGCCTCGCCGACGTCCTGCTGCTCGGCGTCGGCCTCAACCAGGCCATCGTGACCAGCCGCCGCACCGCACCCGCCGCCCTGGAGACCGAGATCACCGACCTCGCCGCCCGCCTGCAGGCCCGCTGGCGCCCCGAGGACGCGCTGCGTGCCTTCGCCGACCAACTCGCCGACGCCACCGCCGACAAGGTACTCGCCGCACTGCTGCTGCGGGCCGGCGACAGCGGCCCCGGCCTGGCCCGCGCCCTCGCCGACATGGCCGAATCGGTGCGCGAGGAAGTCCGCCAGCGCCGCACCATCGAAGCCGACCGCGCCAAGCACCGCACCACCATCCGCTGGATGGTCGGCATCATCCTGCTGGTGATCGTGCTCGGCTCCTTCAACTCCACCTACACCCAGCCCTACACCACCGGCATCGGCCAACTCGTCCTCGCCGTCGTCGCGGTGGCCTTCGTACTGGTGATCGCCTGGATGCGCAACCTCGCCTCCTACACCCCGCTGCCGCGGATCCTCGAACAGGACCGGCGCTCCAAGGCCGGCCGGATGCCCGGACAGCGCACCGGCGAGGAGAACACCGCCGAGAGCACCGGCGACGACACCGACCCGCTGGTCAAGGGGGCCCGATGATCTCCCCCTGGGCCGTCCTGGCCGGCGCCGCCGCGGCCGGCGGCCTCGCCCTGCTGCTCGCCGAACTCCGGCCCGCCCCACCCGACCTGGGCCAGGCCCTGGACCGGCTGCACCGCACCCCCGAACCGCGCCGGGACGCGGCCGACGACGCCGCCGACCCCTGGTACGACCGGGTCGGCACCCGCACCCTCCACCTGCCCGGGATCCGCATCCCCCAGCAGGAACTCGCACTGATCGGCCGCAGCCCCGCCCGATTCATGGCACACAAGGTGCTGTTCGCCGTCCTCGGCCTCGCCCTGCCCGGCTGGTTCGCCGCACTGGCCGCGCTGCTCGGCGACGGACTGCCGATCGCCGTCCCCCTGCTGGTCGGACCGCTGCTCGGCGCGCTGCTCTGGTTCGTCCCCGACGGCATCGTGTCCGGCGAGGCCAAGGAGGCCCGCACCGAGTACCTGCACGGCATCGCCGCCTACCTGGAACTCGTCGCCCTGGAACGCGCCGCCGACTGCGGACCCGCCGAAGCCCTCCGCCGCGCCGCCGCCGCCGGCCGAGGCACCGTCTTCCGGCGGATCCGCGACGCCCTGGAACGCGCCGCCACCGACCGGCTCCCGCCCTGGGACGGACTCGACACCCTCGCCCAGGAACTGGGCCTCACCCCGCTCCAGGACGTCGCCGACATCATGCGGATCTCCGGCGTGGACGGCGCCGCCGTCTACGACACCCTGCGGGCCCGCGCCAAGAGCCTGCGCGGCGAACTGCTCTCCGAGGAACTCGCCAAGGCCAACACCGACAGCGAACGGATGGTCGCCCCCGGCTCCGCGCTCACCCTGCTGATGACGGTCCTGATCGTCTTCCCCGCGCTCTATCAGATGCTGACCGTCCAATGACCCTCACCACCACCCCCCGCCACCTTGCACCGGAGAACACACCATGACCCGAATCCGCGCCCTGGCCACGGCAGTTCTGCTGCCGCTGCTGTTCCCCGTCCACCTGCTGCGCCCCGTCCTCGAGTTCCGCCTGGTCAAGCTGCGCGCCGCCCGGGCCTCCGGTGACCGCGGCGCGATCAGCATCGAACTGGCCCTCGCCGTCATCGTGCTGGTCGCCATCGCCGGCGCCGTGGTCTACGCGATCACCCAGCTCGGCACCAACGTGAAGAACAAGATCCCGCAGAACGTGCCGGACGGGGGCCAGGCACCGTGACCTCCCGCCCGCCCCGGTCCGTCGCCCGACCCGCGCTGACGGCCCGGAAGTTCCGCGGACGCACGCTCGACGCGGGAGCGATGGCGATCAGCCTCGCCATCGTCTTCCCCGCCGTGCTGTTCGTCATCCTCCTGGTGGTGCAGGCCGGACTCTGGTGGTACGCCGACCAGGCCGCGCTGACCGCCGCCCGGGAGGGCGTGGACGCCGGACGCGTCAACGGCGCGCGCGCGGACGACGGGCCGAGGCGGGCCCAGGACTTCACCGACCGGCTCGGCAACCTCGCCCGGCTGGAGCGCATCGACACCGACGGCGGCGACCCCGAGCTGTACCGGCTGTCCGTCACCGTCCACCCGGCGTCCGTGCTGCCGTTCTTCGACCGGCTGACGCTCACCAAGACCGCCAGCGCGCCCCGGGAGAAGTTCGTTCCGCAGGGGCAGCCGTGACGGGCCGACGGATGAGAGGCGACCGGGGGTCGTTCGCGGTCGAGGCCGCCATCGTGGTGCCCGTGGTGCTCGCCTTCGCGCTGATGGCGGTCGCCGCCGGGCGCGTCCAGAGCACCGGCGCGATCGTGGACGCCGCCGCCCGCTCCGGCGCGCGCGCCGCGTCGCTGGCCCGCACCCCCGAGGGCGCCCGGCAGGCCGCCGCGGACGCGGTGAGACAAGCCCTCGACGACCGCGGCGTGAGTTGCGCGACCGAGCCCGTGGGGGAGCCCGAGTACGGCATCCTGAACACCGACGGCGAACCGCTCACCACCATCACCGTCCGGGTTTCCTGCACCGTCGCGTTCGGCGACCTGATGGAACTGGACGGCCTGCCCGGCCACAAGACGCTCACCGGTACATTCACCTCCGTGGTGGACCGCTACCGGGGAAACTGATCACACGTCAGGGGGAGGGACCGTGAACGAACGAGGCGTGAACTGCCGTGACCGGGGCAGCATTTCGGTCATGGTCGCCGTCACCGCCGTCAGCCTGGTGGCCGTGGTCGGCCTGGTACTCGACTGCGGCGGCCGGCTGCGTGCCGTCGAACGGACCGACGCGCTCGCCCAGGAAGCCGCCCGGGCCGGCGGCCAGCAGCTCGACATCGACGCGCTGCGGGCCGGCCAGGGCTACCGCTTCGACCGGGCCGCCGCCGAACGGGCCGCCACCGCCTACCTGCGCAGCCACGGCATCAAGGGCGCCATCGGCTTCCCGAACCCGAACGACCTCCAGACGTTCAGCGTCACCGTCGAAACGGACTACCCGACCGCGCTGCTCGGCCTGGTCGGCATCACCACACTCCCCGTGCAGGGCCACGGCAAGGCCACCCTGGTGCACGGCATCACGGAAGGGACGACCGGCTGATGGCCGCGCGCGGAGCCGACGACCAGCACCGCAAGGGCCGCCAGGGGCGGCGACCGCACCCCGGCGGCACCCCGCCCGCGCAGCCCGGGCGCCCCGCCGCGCAGCTCGGGCGCCCCGCCCGGCGGCGCGGCGCCGGCGGCTCGGTACTCGCCGCGCTCGGCTCGCTGCTGGCACTGGCCGCGCTGCTGATCGGCGTGCCCGCCCTGCTCGGCTACGGCACCGCCACCGTCGCCGCGATGGGCAACCCGCTGAGCCGCGGCCTGGTGGAGGCCCTCACCAGCCCCGACGACGGCAGCCTGTTCCTGTGGCTGCTGGTCGCCGTCGGCTGGCTCGGCTGGCTGTGCTTCCTGATCTCCGTGCTGATCGAGATCCCCGCCCAGCTGCGCGGCCGGGTGGCCCGCCGGATCCCCGCCTTCGGCTGGAGCCAGCGGATCGCCGCCGGCCTGGTCGGCTCCGTGCTCGCCCTCCTCCCGGTGGCCGGCTCGGCCTTCGCCGCCACCCCCGAACTCCCCGAACGCCCCGCCGCCGTCGCCCAGTTGACGGCCTCCCCGGCGCTCGCCGCACTGCCCGCCGCCGCCCCCGCCACCACGCCCACCGCCGACCCCCAGCAGCCCACGTACACGGTGCGCGACACCCGGCCCGCCGACAGCCTGTGGACCATCGCCGAACGCCAACTCGGCTCCGGCGAACGCTGGACCGAGATCGCCAAGCTCAACGCGGGCCGCCCGATGGACGAATCCGGCACCCGCTTCGACGCCGACCGGCCGATCCAGCCCGGTTGGCGGCTGCTGATGCCCGCCGACGCCAAGCCCGACGCGGCGGGCGGCGGGCACGGTGGCGGCGACGCGGCGGGTGGCACGGCGGGCGGCGGGAACGCCACCGCCGGTGGGGGCACGCAGAGTGCCGCCGTCACGCCGCCCGGGCTGAGCGCGCCCGCGCACGCCACCGTCACCGTGCACTCCGGGGACTCGCTGTCCGGTATCGCGCAGCGGGAGCTGGGCGACGGGGACCGCTGGCCCGAGCTGTTCGAGGCCAACAAGGGCGTCACCGCGCCCGACGGCGAGAAGCTCACCGACCCGGACGTGCTGGCGCCCGGGATGGTGCTCAGCATGCCCGGGGCTCCGGCCGCGCAGCCGCCTGCGGCGGGGCAGCCCGCCGGTCAGCCGTCGGCCGGTCAACCGTCGGCCGGTCAACCGTCGGCCGGTCCGCCGCCCGCGTCGCAGGCCCCGGCGGTGCCGCGCAGCCACGCGCCCGAGCGGCCCGAGCGCGACGAGGTGCCCGTCGTCCAGCCCTCGGCGCCCGCTGCGCAGAGCCCGGCTGCGCAGAGCCCTGCGGCCGAGAGCCCGGCCGCGCAGAGCCCTGTGGCCGAGAGCCCGGCCGCGCAGAACCCCGCAGCGCAGAGCCCGGCGGCGCAGAACCCGGCCGAGCAGACGCCCGCGCCGTCCGCCGGTGCCGAGACGCCCGCGCCGCAGGACAGCGCGCCTGCCGCCAACCTGCCCGCCGTCCGCGACCAGCAGGCCCGCCACGGCGACGACTACACCGTGCCGCTGGCGGTCTCCACCGTCGGCGTGCTGATGGCCGCCGCGCTGATCAGCCTGGTCGCCCGCCGCCGCACCGACCAGCAGCGGGCCCGCCGCCCCCGGCACCGGATCGCCCTGCCGTCCGCCCCCGCCGGCCGCTTCGAGGCCGAGCTGAAGGCCCGCCAGAACGACAGCGGCCTGGAACTGCTCAACCGCGCGCTGCGCACCCTCGGCCGCAACACCGTCCGCGGCGACAAGCGGCTGCCCGCCCTGGTCGCCGCCCGGATCACCACCGCCGGCACCGTCGAACTGCACCTCGCCGCACCCGCCGTGCCGATCGCCCCGTTCCGGGCCGCGCACGCCCCCAACGTGTGGTGGTGCCCGGACGACTCCAACGAGTTGCTGTCCGCCGGGCAGGCCGCCAAGTACAGCGCCCCCTACCCGGCGCTGGTCACCCTCGGCAACAGCCCCGACGGCTCCACCGTCCTCGCCGACCTGGAGACCGTCCGCCTGGTCCACCTCTCCGGGCACCCCGACGACGCCGACGACGTGCTGCGCACCCTCGCCGTCGAACTCGCCCACAGCCCGCTCGCCGACCGCCTCCACCTGCACCTGGTCGGCATCGCCACCGACCTGCCCGCCGCCGGACCCGCCACCGACCGGGTGCACCACCACGCCACCCTGGAGGCCGCGCTCGCCGCCCTCGGCCCGCGCACCGCCAAGGCCCGCGCCACCCTGGTCGCCGCCGAGGCCGGCAGCCCCCGCGAGGCCCGCAGCCGGGGCAGCGCCGACGAGGCCTGGGTGCCGGAGATCGTGCTCTCCGCGCAGCCGCCCGCCGGTGGCATCCCCGCCGAGCTCGGCCGCCTGCTCGACGGCCGCCCGCGCACCTGCCTGGCCGTCCTCACCCGCGCGCCCGAACGCGGCGCCGGACCGGTCGCCCGCTGGACGCTGCCCGCCACCGGCCAGACCACGTTGCCGGGCCTGCACCTGAGCGTCGAACTCCAGCGCCTGAGCCGCGAACAGTACGACCAGCTCGGCGAACTCGTCCGCGCCTCGGGCGACTTCACCCAGCACCCCGCCCCCGACTGGACCCTCGACGGCCCGCACAACGGCCCCGAGGACGAGGCCGAGATCCCGCTCCCCGCCGTCCCCGCGCTGGCCACCGTCGGCGCCGCGATCGCCGCCCACCCCGGGCCGCTCGGCTTCGAGTCGGACGGTGCCGCGCCGGAACGCGCCGACACCTCGCTCGACGCCCGGCTGATCGCCCTGCTCGGCGGCCCCGGCGGCGCGCAGCAGCACGCCGGGGACGCGCCGGCACCGCTCTCACTGGCCAAGCCCGCCACTGCCTCCACCGAGGGCGACGCGGCCGGACCGCGCCTGCTGGCCCGGGTCGTGCCCACCGGCAGCAGCCCGTTCGCCGGGCTCGTCCCCACCGCGCCCACCAACCCGTACGCCGTCACCCCGGTCACCCCCGTCGCGCCCGCCGAGCCCCGGCACGCCGCCAACGGCCAGGCCCGCAAGGCGACCACTCCGCCGCACGGCACCGTGGTCGATCCGCGCCTCGGGGGGTACCCGGCGCCGGTGGACAGCTCCGTCGGCGGCTCGGTCGGCAGCCCGGTCGGCAGCCCCGTCGAGCCCGAACCGGACGCGGCCGACACCGCCGAACTCCCGCCCGTGGAACCGGTGGTGGAGCCGGAAGCGGTGGTGGAGCCGGTCGCGGACGGCACCCAGTACTTCGAGCTGCCGCCGCCGGAGAGCGCCCCGGAACCTGTCGCGGAACCGATCGTGGACAGCACGCAGTACTTCGAGCTCCCGCCGGTGGAGACCGCTCCGGCCCCTGCCCCGGCCCCCGCCCCTGCGCCCGCCGTGCCGATCCCCGCCCCGGCCGTGGTACCGGCCGTGCCCGAGCCCGCGCCGATCCACGACCAGGCCGAGGCACCCGGCCCGCACGCCGCGAGCGCCGCCGCCCGGCCGTCCGCGCGGCCCGGAAGCACCGCCGCCCGGACCGACAGTGACGACCTGTTGGCGATCCTGCGGTCCCCGGAGGCGCACCACCTGCGCTCCGCGCCGCGGATCCGGCTGCTCGGCCCGGTGGACGTCCTCGGGGTGGCGGGCAGCATCGACCCGGCGGGCCGTCCCCGGCTGACCGAGCTCGCCGCGTACCTGGCGCTGCGCCCGGGCTCCGAGCACTCGGTGATCGACCGGGACATCCACCCCGGTGCCGCCCACCTCGACCCGAAGGCCACCGTGGAGCGGCTCGCCGAACCGCTGCCGGTCAAACTCGCCGCCCTGGCCGCCTGGTTGGGCACCTCCCCGGACGGTCGCGACTACCTGGCCGCCGAGCCCGCCGAGACGTACACGCTGGCGCCGACGGTCGGCTGCGACTGGGACGAGTTCCGCAGCCTGTACCGGCGCGGCATGCGCTCCACCTCCACCACCGCGGACGCGGCACTCGCCCACGCCCTCGCCCTGGTCCGTGGCGCCCCGTTCGCCGAGTCCCCGGCCGGGACGTTCGGCTGGGCGGAGACCGAACGGCAGGACATGCTGGCGGCGATCGTCGACACCGCCCACGAACTCGCCGCCCGCCGCCTCCAGTACGGCGACCACCGCACCGCCGAGGCCGCGATCTTCCGCGCCCTCGCCGTCGCCCCGGACGTCGAACTCCTGCACCGCGACCTGTTCTACGCGTACGCCTCGGCCGGCGCCCGCGACCAGCTCGTCCGCGCCGTCAACCGCCTGGACGCGCTGAGCCGCCGCACCGGCCGCGACCTCGACCCCGACACCGTCGCCCTCCTCCGCGACCTCCTCACCGGAGGCTGAGCGGACGGTCGGCGTGGGGTAGCTTCGCTCGGGCCGTTGACGGGCGCCAAGGACAGGACGGTCCTTGGCGTCCTTGGCGCCCGCGGCCCGTGGTGCTGCGTCCCACGGCGTCGGACTGGTCGGCACCTGTTCGGACGCGCCGCCGCCCGTTGCGTCGGATCAGCCGCCGGTTGCGTAGGATCAGCGGCCCGCGTCGGCCGCGGCCTCCAGGGCGGCGAGGTCGAGCTTGGTCATGTCGAGCATCGCGGTCATCGTCCGCTGCGCCCGCTGCGGGTCGGGGTCGTCCAGCAGCTCGATCAGTCGGCGCGGCACGATCTGCCAGGACAGGCCGTAGCGGTCCTTCAGCCACCCGCACTGGCCGGGCTGCCCGCCGTTCGCCGTCAGCAGCTCCCAGTACCGGTCCACCTCGGCCTGGTCGTCGCAGTCCACCTGGAGCGAGATCGCCTCGTTGAAGGTGAACATCGGCCCGCCGTTCAACGCCCGGTACTCCCGCCCGAACAGTTCGAACGACACCAGCATCACGCTGCCCGCCGGGCCCGGACCGGCCTCCGAGTACCGCTTCACCCCGGTCACCCGGGCATCGCGGAACACCGACACGTAGAACTCGGCAGCCTGCTCGGCCTGGTTGTCGAACCACAGGAACGTGCTGATCTTCTCCGCCATCGGGGAACACCTTTCGTCGCTGGTCAGGGCCTTGTGCGCCCGACGCTAGCCCCGCAGGCCCGGCGAACCCGGGCGGCGCGCCACGGCGGCGGCGTGCCACGGCGTCGGCGGCGTCACGGCGTCGGTGCGCCGCGCCAGCGGTGCGCCAGCGGTGCGCCGCGCCGGTGCAGCGCCACGCCGGCGTCGCGGGGCGGGAGAGCGGGACGAGCGGGTGGGCGGCGTGGAAGAGTCGGGGCCATGACGCTTCCGGATCCCGTCGCCGCCCTGCCCACCGCCGCCGAACAGGCCGCGTCCGACCCGGCCCAACGTGCCCTCGCCGCCCCGCTGCTGGCGGAGTTCACCGCCCGCCTGCGCTCCGTCACCGCCGTCACCGCGCTGTGGGTGCACGGTTCGCTGGCGCTCGGCGACTACCGGCACGGCCGTAGCGACCTCGACCTGATCGCCGTCCTGACGACCGCGCCCGACGCCCGGCTGCGCACCGAACTGTCGGTGCTGCACCAGGAGTTGATCGCCGGGCGGCCAGGCGCGGAGAAGCTGCACTGCACGTACCTCCCACAGGACGCGCTCGCCGACCCGGCCGCCGACCACTTCACCTTCGCCCAGGGCGAGCCGATGGACCGGCCGGTCCCCCCCGTCACCCGGCGCGAACTCCTGGACGGCGGGCTGCGGTTGGCGGGTGTGGCCCCGGACGCGCTGCTGCCCCCGGTCGGCGATCCGGAGCTGCACGCCCACCTCCGCGCCGACCTGCGCGGCTACTGGTACCCGGTCACTGCCCGCCCCGCCCCCTGGCAGCGCGACATCTGGGTGGACTTCGGTCCGGTCATCGCCGCCCGCGCCACCATCGCGCTGCGCGAGAGCCGCCTGGTCACCAAGCGCGAGGCGATCGCCCGACTCCCGTCCCTCGGCGCCCCGTTGGAGCTGGTCGCGGACATCGTCGCCCGGCGCTACGGCACACCGCTGCCGCTCACCGCCGAGCGGCGCGCCCAACGCGCCGAGCAGGCCCGGCTGTTCACCCGGCACGCGATCGAACGGGCGCTGGAGTGACGGGAGTTCAGCCGAGGTCGGACAGTGCGTGGTGCAGTGGCCGGTAGCCGTCGTCCGGGTCGGTGCGCTCGCGCAGGCAGCGGTGCACGGCGGTGGTCAGCTCCAGTCGCGGGCCGATCCGGCGGTCGATCCGGGCCACCGCCAGCCGGCGCCAGGTGAGGGGGGCGACGTCCAGGTTCGCGCGCAGCGGGAGCCACCGGGCGCCCCGGGCGCGGCAGCCGGTCTCGCCGAGGTACCAGAGCGCGCAGTCGAAGACCGGGTCGTCGAACAGGCGAAGGACGTCGGGCAGATGGCCGAGTCCGTGGCGCTCCACCGCCTCCATGACGTCCAGCTTGTCGTCCAGGGCGAGGGCGCGGACGCGCTGCCGCAGCACCTCCTCCAGCACCTCCAACGAGCGTTCGGAGAAGTCGAGTTCACCCTCCCGGCCGGTGGCCCGCGCCCACAGCGGGAACGCCTCCTCGCGCACCGCCAGCCAGCGCGCGAGGTCCTGGCCGGGCCGGCCGGGGTCGAGCACTCCGGGCGCGTCGGGCCGGGGCCGGCTGCCCGGATTCTGCGCGGGCCGGGTGCGGGCCAGCTCCAGCGCCCGTTCGACGGCCGGTTCCCAGAACGCGTACCCCTCCAGGGTCTCCGTCAGCCGGTCGGTCGCATCCGGGCCGGCCGCCGCGATCACCGCGTCGATCGGGCCGCACAGCGGGAAGTCGTCCTCGCACAACTCCTCCGCCTCGGCCAGCTCTTCGGCCTCCTCATCGTCCAGCGCCTCCAGCGGCAGTCGAAGGAGCGGATGGACCTCCCGGCCCAGGAAAGGGCGCGGTTCGGGCGAACAGTGCCACAGCGCACCGTAGTTGCGGACATGCACCTCGCCGAGATACCACGCCGCCGCCGTCAGGAAGGGCCCGTCCCAGTTCGCGGCCGCCTGCTCCCGGTCCGGGTAGCGCTCCCGGATCGCCCGCTCCAGCCGGGGCAGCGAGTCCGTTCCGAAGTCCCAGCCCCCGCCGGTGAGTTCGGACCAGGTGGGGAATGCTTCCCGCGCGGCGGTCAGCCAGTCGTTCAAGCGGGGGTTGTCGCGCCACGCGGGATCGTCGATATTGGTCACGAGGATTGACAATAGGCGGACGTTCGGACGGAGTTGACGGGGCGTCAGCGGGCGAACAGGGCGGTGAGCCCCGGCAGGCGGGCCGTGGTCTGTTCGGCCGTCCAGAGTTCGCCCACGGGTCCCGCGTTCAGCGGGCTCTCGTGGCCGTCGGCGAGCAGCGCCTCCTCCAGGCCGTCCTCCTCGCCCGTCAGTTCCTCCCAGGCACCGGCGGCGCAGTAGTCGAGCTCCTCCCAGTCGGGGACGAAGCGCTCGTCCTGGGCGGCCAGGGTGCGGAACTCGGGGAGGTCGGCGAGCGCGTCCGGGTCATGGACGGCCAGCCGGTGGGCCTCCCGGCCGAGGCCGATCAGCCAGGCGTGGAAGTACCACAGGGTGTCGTCGCTGAGGAAGCCCGGCCCGATCAGCTTCGCCAGCGCGACCGTGGCCACGGTGTCCAGCGGGGCCCGCACCTCGTCCAGGCGCAGCTGGAACTCCCGCACCTCGTCCAGCGACAGTTGCGCCAGCCGTTCGGTCAGCAGCTCGGCGCGGTCGCAGGGCGAGGTGGTCCGGGTCGACTCCACCAGGTCCCAGAAGGTGTTCACGTCCATGCCCGGCATGCTCGCACACCGCGAGGACAGGCCCGCAGGCGGCCTTGACCTCAAGGGCGCTTGAACCTGCACGATGGGCGGGCGGCCGGAACGCCCGGCCGGACGAAGGGCGGAGGCGCGATGCGGGCGGTGTGGCTGCGGGAGTTCGGCGGGCCGGAGGTCCTGGTGCCGGGCGCGGCGCCGGACCCGGTGGCGGGGGAGGGGCAGGTCCTGATCGACGTCGCGCACGCCAACCTGACGTTCGTGGAGACCCAGTTCCGCGCCACCGGGTTCGGGCCGTTCACCGGTGCGCTGCCGATGATCCCCGGCAATGGCGTCGGCGGCACCGTCGCCGCCGTCGGACCCCGCGTCGATCCCGAACTGCTGGGACGGCGCGTCATCTCCACCACCGGCGGCAGCGGCGGCTACGCGGAACGCGCCACCGTCCCCGCCGCCGGACTCCACCTCGTCCCCGACGGGCTCGCCCTGGACGCCGCGACCGCACTGCTTGCCGACGGCCGCACCGCCCGCCTGCTGCTGGAGACCGCCGCACCCGCCCCCGGCGCCCGCGTCCTGGTCCTGGCGGCCGCCGGCGGCGTCGGCACCCTGCTGGTCCAACTCGCCGCCAACGCCGGCCTGCACGTGCTCGCCGCAGCCGGCGGCCCCGCCAAACTCGCGCTGGCCGCCGAACTCGGCGCCGCCGAAACCCTCGACTACCTGCGCCCCGACTGGACCGCCGGAACCGCCCCCGTCGACCTCGTCCTCGACGGCGTCGGCGGCACCCTCGGCCGCACCGCCACCACCCTGCTCCGCCCCGGCGGAAGCCTGCTCAACTACGGCCTGGCGGGCGGAAGTTGGACCGACCTTTCGGCCGAGGAGATCGAGGCCCGCCGCATCACCGTCCTCGGCCTGCGCCCCACCCCGGAGGCCATCCGCGCCGCCACCGCCCACGTCCTCGCCGAAGCCGCCGCCCACCGGCTGCGCCCCGTCATCGGCCGCCGCTTCCCCCTGGCGCAGGCCGCGGACGCACACCGGGCCATCGAGTCGCGGGCCACCCTCGGCAAGACCCTGCTGGACATCTGACATTGCTGCCCGCTGTGTCCAGGAACGCAACTGACGGCCCGTCAATTCCCTGCTGCTTCAGTGGCCTTGGCGTCCGAGCATGGAACGGTAGGCCGTCGCCGGAAATCGGCTCGTGCACGACGGACGGCCTTGGCTAGCATCACGCCATGTCAGACCAGCCGATGTACCCTCCCAAGCCCCGCCCCGGTGACAAGGTCGCCGTCCTCTCGCCGTCCTTCGCCGGGCCGGGCATGTTCCCGCTGCCCCACGAGCTCGGACTGCGCCGCCTGCGCGAGCAGTTCGGACTGGAGCCGGTCGAGTACCCGACCACCCGCAAGCTCGGCGCGAGCCCCGAGGAGCGGGCCGCCGACCTGCACGCCGCGTTCACCGACCCGAGCATCACCGCCGTGATCGCCACCATCGGCGGCGAGGAGCAGCTCAGGCTCATCCCTTACCTGGACGGGGAGTTGCTCCGGGCCCACGCCAAGCCGTTCTTCGGGTACAGCGACAACACCAACCTGCTGGACTTCCTGTGGCGGCACGGGGTGGTCTCCTACCACGGCGGCGCCGTGATGACCGAGTTCGGCCGGCCCGGCGAACTGCACCCCCTCACCGAGGCCTCGCTGCGCGCCGCACTGTTCGAGCGCGGCGAGTTCGAGCTGCGCGAAGCCGAGGACGTCAGCACCGAACTCGGCCGCTGGGAGGACCCGGCGACCTTCGAGCAGCTGCCCGCCGGCGAACCCGCCACCGCCACCCACTGGCACCGCGCCGACCGCGTGGTCGAGGGCGTCAGCTGGGGCGGCAACCTGGAGATCCTGCACTGGATGGCCGCCGCCGACCGCCTGCTGCCCGCCGAGGCGTACGCGGGCTGCGTGCTGGTGCTGGAGACCTCCGAGGAGATGCCGTCCGGCACCGAGGTCCACCGCATCCTGCGCAACCTCGGCGAACGCGGACTGCTGCGCCAGTTCCCCGCCCTGCTGTTCGGCCGCGCCATGGCCTGGTCCTTCGAGCAGCCCAACAACGCCGAGCAGCGCGCCCAGTACCGCGCCGAGCAGCGGGACGCCGTGCTGCGCGCCCTCGACGTGTACGCGCCGGACACCATGGCCGTGTTCGACGTCGATCTCGGCCACACCCAGCCGCAGCAAGTGGTCCCCTACGGCGGCCTGATCCGGGTCGACGGACCCGCCCGCCGCATCACCGTCACCTACTGAGCACCCCAGCGGCCCGCGCCCGGCACCCGCGCCGACCAGCGCGGGTCGCGGCGGGCCGCGCCACCCGCCCTGGCCCGGCCACCCGCCGAGCACGTATCGTGTCCGGGATCGGAAATGTGGTGCAGGGCACCATGGCAAGCGGGCACGACGTCGCGCAGGCGGCGGACGGGGGCGGTGACCTGACGGTGGCTGATGTGGCATCGACGACGGGGGACGGGCCGGCGGCGGCCGACCTGGAGGAGACCTTCAAGCTGCCGACCCAGCCTCCGGGCCCGAAGCAGGGCATCGAACCGCCGCCCGCGAACGACCCGTTCGCCACCTCCGTCAACCTGCGGGTCAACACGACGCCCCCGGACCTCACCCCCGGCGGCAACCGGACCGGCGCACCCACCCCGACCCCGGCGGGCGGCACGCCCGTGCCACCGCCGCCCGCGATGCCGCCCGCGCCGGTCACCACCGGCTGGACCAGCATGATCCCGGTGATCACCGCCGAGACGCCGCCGCCCATCGCGACCGCTCCCGCCGGCCCCGCCGTCCAGGCGCCCGGCACTACGTCAACTCCCGCACCGGCCGGCGGTATCGGCCGCGGCCTGCGCGGACGCATCCTGGTGATCGAGGGCGGCTACGGCGGCGGACGCCGCTGGGGCCGCGGCGGCACCGCGCACGCCTCCGTGCTGTCCGCCGCACTGGCCGGCGTCGCCCCGCAGATCCTGCTCTCCGCCGACCAGGTCGACGCCGTCCACCTGCCCGGCGCCAACGACCCGCAGACCGTGCTGGCCCACCTGCGCGCCGCCGCCCGCCACCCCGGGCCGCTGCTGATCCACCTCGGCGGCCACCTGGTCACCGACCGACGCGGCGACCAGATGTACCTGTCGCTGCGCGAGAACAAGGCGTCCGAGAGCCTCCCGTGGAGCGCCCTCGCCACCGAACTGCGGCACCGCGTCAACGAGTTCGACACCCTGGTGATCGGCGACCTGAGCGCCGACCCGGTGCTGTGGCCACAACTGGTCTCCGCCGCCGGCCAACAGCTCAGCGAGGGCGTGCCGCTGTGGGCCGTGGTCAACCACGACCCCGACCAGCTCGGCACCTTCACCCGCGCGCTGATCGAGACCCTGCACCGCGGCCGCCCCGGCGCCGACCAGCTGCTCACCCCCGAACTCGTCCGCCAGCAGGTCCACTCGGTGCTGCGCCCCGACGCCGTGGTGATCACCGCGCACCCCGGCGAGCGGCCGTGGTTCCGCAACACGGCCCGGCAGATCGGCCCCGCCGACCCCGCCACCACCCGGCCCGTCGCGCCACCGGCCCCGGCCGCCCCGCCCGCCTCCGCTGCCGTGCGCCCCGCCGAACCGGCCCGGCCCCGGCTCGCGCCCGGCTGGACGCCGCGCGTGCTGGTCTCGCTGCGCAAGGCCGGTGTCCCCGCGACGCCCGGGCGGCGTCGGATGATCGTCTCGCTGGTGCGCGGCGTGCCGATGGTGCCGGCGGACACGCCGGTGGTCGATCTCGGCAAGGGGGCCGAGCTGCCTGTTGCGCCCGAGAGCACCGTCCGACTCGGCAAGGACCTCCCCGCCGAAGCCGCCACCACGCCGCCGGTCGAGCTCGCCAAGGCCGCGCCCGCCGCCGAGCCCGCGTTCGCCGCCGCGCCCGCACCGGCCGATCCGCGTGCCGTGCAGTTCGCCAAGGCCGCGCCCGCACCCGCTGCCGCGTCCACCGCCCTGCCCGAACCGGCCGGGGAGCGGCCCTGGTTCGACCCGCTCGCGGCGACCGTTCCGCTGCCCGGTGGGAGCGCGCTGGCCAGCACCCTGCCATTGCCCGACCTTGAGGCGACGGCCCCGACGGTGCCGCTGGAGAAGCCCCAACCTCCGGTCCAGCACGACCCGTTGGCGGCCACCGTGCCACTGGCGAAGCCGCAGCCGGCGGTCAAGCACGACCCGTTGGCGGCGACGGTGCCGCTGGCGCAGAAGACCCCCGCGCCGGTTGCCGAAGCCGCGCCCGCCGCTGCCGCGCCGACCGCGCCCGCCGCAGTTGAGCAGGCCCCGCCCACCGACTACCTGGAGGCGATCGGCCAGATCGTCCGGGCCGCCGAGGCCGGTGACCACGCCACCGCCGCCGCGCTCGCGCTCGCCCTGGAGAACAAGGCGGTCGCCGCGCACGGCAGCCTCGCCCCGGCGGTGCTCCAAGTCCGACAGGTCCGCGCGCACGTCTCCCGGGTGGCCGGACTGCCCGTGCTGGCCGCCGAGTTGTACCGTCAGGTGGCCACCGCACTGCTGCAGACCGAGGGCCCCGACCACCCCGAGACCCAGCGCGCCGCCACCAACGCCGAGGCGTGCTGGCGCGCCGTCAAGGACCCGGCCGAGGCGATCCGCATCGCCCCCGAGATCATAGAGCTCCGCGCCCACCTGCCCGGCCCCGACGGCCGCAAGCTGCGCGCCGCCGAACGCCACCTCCAGAAACTCGCCCACGCCAAGGCCGGTGCGTGATCAAGTAGTTGACGGAACGTCAGCCCTCGGAAATCCGCTCGGCAACGGCGTCGCTCCCGCAGTCCACGACCCGTGGTCCGTGAACTCCCAGTGCTCGGCGGCCTGTTCGGACATCGGGCGGTCTCCCCTGGGGAGCCCGCCACGGATTGCGGCGACGCGATCGGGCCGCCCACGCCACCCGTGAACTCCGGCTTCACTCCTCGCGGACGGGCAACAGGCCGCGCTCGGCGAAGACCCGCTTCGCGGCGAGGGTGGCGTTGATCGCCCGGGGGAACCCGCAGTACGCGGCGGCGTGCAGCAGGGCCTCGACGATCTGCTGAGGCGTCAGGCCGACGTTCAGCGCGGCGTTCACATGGACCTCGACCTGGGGCTCGCAGCCGCCGAGCGCGGTCAGCATGCCGAGGGTGACGAGTTGCCGGTCGCGCGGTGCCAGTGCCGGACGGGAGTAGATCTCGGCGAAGCCCCAGGCGGCGATCTGGTGCACCAGTTCGGGGGAGACGTCCGCCAGCGCCGCCACCACCCGCTCGCCCGCCTCGCCGTCGATGCGCGAGAGGACCTCCATGCCCCGCTCGAAGCGCTCGCGACGGTCGTCCGCAGCCATGCCCGCTCCCTGAGGTCCGTCCGGTGGTCGGGGCCACGGTAGTCGGCGCAGCGCGCCCGGCCGGGCCGCACCGCCCGGCGTCGTCGCCGCACACCCCGACCGGCCCAACGGGACGTGCCTGCCGCGAAAATGCCCCGCGGGAAAAATGGTGCGACGTCCGGCGTGCGGAAGCGCTACACTCGCCGCGACACCGTAGGTACGCGAATTCGCGTGGGACGAAGGACAGAGACGTGGCGGGTGACGACGACATCTCCGGGTGAGATCCGGATCTGACGGCCACCGGGCCGGCGCACAGGAGCGCTGCCGGAGTGGTCCGTTTCGTCGACCCCTTTTTTCGCCCGTCCCCCTGGGCAGTGGCCCGCTTCGCCGTGGCCGTTCCCTGCCCTCTTGCACCTTCGAGGTCTCTTCACCATGTCCGACGCCGCCGTCGTCTGCTCCAACCTGTCCTTCTCCTGGCCGGACGACACCCCGGTCTTCCACGACCTGTCGTTCACCGTGCCGACCGGCCGCACCGGCCTGGTCGCCCCGAACGGGTCCGGCAAGTCCACCCTGCTCCGGCTGATCGCCGGTGAACTCAAGCCCACCGCAGGCTCGGTGACCGTCGCCGGCACTCTCGGGTACCTGCCGCAGACCCTCCCGCTGACCGGGAAACTCACGGTCGCCGAGGTGCTCGGCATCGCCGGTGTGATCCGCGCGCTGGACGCCGTGGAGTCCGGCGACGTCGCCGAGGAGCACTTCGCCACCATCGGCGACGACTGGGACATCGAGGAGCGCACCCGCGCCCAGCTCGACCGCCTCGGTCTCGGCCACCTCGCCCTCGACCGCAGCCTGAGCACGCTCAGCGGCGGCCAGGTGATCTCCCTCGGCCTCGCCGCCCAACTGCTGCGCCGCCCCGACGTGCTGCTGCTCGACGAGCCCACCAACAACCTCGACCTGGCGGCCCGCCACCGGCTGTACGACGTGCTGTCCGAATTCAACGGATGCCTGCTTCTGGTCAGTCACGACCGCGCGCTGCTCGACCGGATGGAGCGGATCGCCGAACTCGACAGCGGCGAACTGCGGCTGTACGGCGGCGACTTCACCGCGTACGAGGAGGCCGTCCGGGGCGAGCGGGAGGTCGCCGAACGCAACGTGCGCAACGCCGAGCAGAACCTGAAGCGGGAGAAGCGCGAGCTCCAGCAGGCCCGCGAGCGCGCCGACAAGCGGGCCAGCAACGCCGCGAAGAACTTGAAGAACGCCGGCCTGCCGAAGATCTTCGCCGGAAACATGAAGCGCGGCGCGCAGGAGGCCGCAGGCCGCTCCGGGCAGGTGCACGCCGCCCGGGTCGACGAGGCCAAGGCCCGCCTCGACGAGGCCGGGCGGGCGCTGCGCGAGGAGCAGCGCCTCAGCCTCGAACTGCCCGACACCCAGGTGCCGTCCGGCCGGACGTTGTTCCACGGCAGCGGCCTGCAGGTCCGGCTCGACGGCGCCGAGGTGTTCGCCCCGGGCGGCCTCGACCTGGTGGTCCGCGGCCCCGAGCGGATCGCGCTGACCGGCCCCAACGGCGCCGGGAAGACCACCCTGATGCGGCTGATCACCGGCGCGCTCACCCCGGACGGCGGCGAACTGCGGCGCGGCGAAGGCCGGATCGCCTACCTCTCGCAGCGCCTGGACCTGCTCGACGAGAACCGCACCGTCGCCGAGAACTTCGCCACCTTCGCGCCCGAGCGCCCGGAGGCGGAGCGGATGAACCTGCTCGCCCGGTTCCTGTTCCGCGGCCCGCGCGCACACCTCCCCGTCGGGGTGCTGTCCGGCGGCGAGCGGCTGCGCGCCACCCTGGCCTGCGTCCTGTGCGCCGAGCCCGCCCCGCAACTGCTGCTGCTCGACGAGCCCACCAACAACCTCGACCTGGTCGGCGTCGGCCAGTTGGAGTCCGCACTGAACGCCTACAAGGGCGCGTTCCTGGTGGTCAGCCACGACGAACGGTTCCTCGCCGAGATCGGTGTCGACCGCCGCCTCCTGCTGTCCGCCGGCACCCTCCGGGAGGCAGCGGCCCCGGCAGTCTGACGCACCGTCCGCCCCCGGCCCGCTCGCGACACCACGTCCGGGCGGGCCGGGGCGAATGCATCGGACTGTCCCAACCTGCCCTGTCCGCCCGCGACTTGACCGGGCTCCGGTCGGCCGGTGGTTCGCGCTTCGGATGAGCACACCGCCGTCCCGCCCGAGGACGCACCGCACAGGTGCCATGCCGTTCCTCAACCGTCGCTGCCCGTCCATGACTTGGTCTGCGTACCGGCCCGTCGGCGGGAGACGCGCGCCCGGACAGCCCACCACCGACCGAACCGGAGTTCTCCCGTGTCTCAACCCGCCCTGCTCGCCCACGACTTGGTTCGCGTAATCGGCGGTTGCCGGGTGCTCGACGGCCTGTCCCTGACCGCCGCGCCCGGCCGACGTCTCGGCCTGATCGGGGAGAACGGCTCCGGGAAGTCGACCCTGCTGCGGGTGCTGGCCGGCGTGGACGAACCCGACGGCGGGAGTGTCAACCGGCCCGCCGACCTCGGATTCCTGCACCAGGAGATGCCGTTCGACGCCGCCGCCACCGTCGCCGCCGTCCTCGACGACGCGTTGCGCGAAGCCCGCACCGACCTCGCCGAACTCGACCGTCTCGGCGCTGAACTCGCCGAACTCCCGGACGGCGACCCGCGCCAGCCCGCCGTGCTGGCCGCCTACGGAACCCGACTGGAACAGGCCCAGGACCGCGAGGCCTGGGACGCCGACCGCCGCGCAGCCCTGCTGCTCGACGGTCTCGGCCTGGCCGCCGTCGCGCCGCAGCGCACCCTAGGTTCGCTCTCCGGCGGGCAGCGCGGCCGCCTCGCCCTGGCCGCGTTGCTGGTCCGCCGGCCGTCGGCCGTCCTGCTCGACGAGCCCACCAACCACCTCGACGACGGCGCCGCCGCCTTCCTGGAGGCCCAACTCCGCACCCTGCCCGGCACGGTGGTCGTCGCCAGCCACGACCGGGCGTTCCTCGACGCGGTCTGCACCGACCTGCTCGACCTCGACCCGGCCGCCGACGGCCCGGTCCGCTTCGGCGGCGGCTACCGCGCCTACCTGGACGACAAACGCGCCCGCCGGCACCGCTGGGAACGCCAGTACGCCGACGAGCAACGGGAGTTGGCCGAGCTGCGACGCTCCGCGGAAGTCACCGCGCACCGGCTCGCCCCGGACCGCGGCCCCACCGACAACGAGAAGATGGGCTACGGTCACCGGGCGGGCCGGGTACAGCAGCAGATCTCCCGCCGGGTCCGCGACGCCGCCGGCCGGCTCGCCGACCTGGAACGCCGCCAGGTCGCCGAACCACCCGCCCCGCTGCGCTTCGTCCCACAGCACAGCCTCGCCACCGGCCCGCAGGAGCAGAACCCCGACCCGCTGGTGACGCTGCACCGGATCCACCTCCCAGGACGGCTCGCACTCGACGAACTGGAAGTCACGGCCGCCGAACGCCTGCTGATCACCGGCCCCAACGGGACGGGCAAGTCCACCCTGCTCGCCGTCCTGGCCGGCCGGCTCGACACCACCGGCCGGGTGCACCGGCGGCCCGGGCTGACGGTGGGCCTGCTCACCCAGGACACCGCCTTCGCCCGGCCCGACCGCACGGCCCGCGACACCTACGCCCTGACCCTCGGCCCCGACCTGGCCGAGCGCGTCCCGCTCGCCTCCCTCGGCCTGCTGGCCGCCGCCGACCTCGACCGCCCCGTCGGCCACCTCTCCGTCGGCCAGCGCCGCCGCCTCGCCCTCGCCCTGTTGGTGGCCCGCCCGCCGCAGCTGCTGCTGCTCGACGAACCCACCAACCACCTCTCGCCGCTGCTCTGCGACGAACTGGAGGAGGCCATGGGCGGCAAAGGCCCGGGCGCGATCGTGGTGGCCGGCCACGACCGCTGGCTGCGCCGCCGCTGGCAGGGCCGTGAACTCGCCCTCGGAGCGGATCGCTGACGGCCGGGTGTCGCTGGTGGCGACGGACGGCCCCGGGCCGGACGATGGACGGCGAGCGGCGCCCGCCCCGTCCCGTGGGGCACCGGACCCCGTGCCGCCGCCGGTCGAGAGACGGAGCAGGACCATGAAGGAGTTCCTGGTCGAGATCACCACCGCCGTGCCCCCGGACGTCCCCGCCGAGGAGATCGACCGGCGGCGCGCCGCCGAACGCCGGCGAGCAGGTGAACTCGCCGACGCCGGGCGCCTGTTCAGACTGTGGCGGCCGATCGGCGAGAAGCGCAGCATCGGGATCTGGCGGGCCGAGGACGAGGCGCGACTGCGCGCGGACGTGCTCGGCACGCTGCCGATGTGGCCCTGGATGACCGCCGTGGTCACACCGCTGGAGCCGCACCCGAACGACCCGGGCACGCGCGGCTGACCCAAGGCCCGCGCGAGCCCGCCGGGGCACCCGCGCGAGCCCGCGGCGGGGCTACGCGAGCCCGCAGGGGCAACCCGCGCGAGCCCGCAGGGGTCCCGCGCGAGCCCGAAGCCGGGGCGGGGCCACCGCCGGGCGCAGCGGCCCCGCCCCCGGGTCGAACTACCGCGCGCCGCCGTTGACGTACAGCGTCTGCCCGCTCACGTACGACGCGTCCTCGCTCGCCAGGAACGCCACCACCGAGGCGACCTCCTCCGGCAGACCCACCCGCCGCAGCGGGGTGCGCTGCGCGACCTCCGCCTGGTGCGCCTCCGGTGTCGCCCCGACCCGCTCGGCCGTCGCCGCCGTCATCGACGTCGCGATGTACCCCGGCGCCACCGCGTTCACATTCACGTTGAACGGGCCCAACTCGATCGCCAGCGTCGCCGTCAGCCCCTGGATGCCGGCCTTCGCCGCCGCATAGTTCGCCTGACCGCGGTTGCCCAGCGCCGAACGCGAACTCAGCGACACGATCTTGCCGCACTTCTGCTGCACGAAGTACCGCTGCGCGACGTGCGAACAGTTGTAGGCGCTGGTCAGGTTGACCGACAGCACCGTGTCCCAGTCGCTCTTCGGCATCTTGAAGAACAGGTTGTCGCGGGTGATCCCGGCGTTGTTCACCAGGATGTGCACGCCTCCCAACTCCTCGACCACGGAGGCGAACACGGCCTCCACCGCCTCGTAGTCGGCCACGTCGCAGCCGTACCCGCGCGCGGTGCCGCCCGCCGCGAGGATCTCCTTCACGGTGGATTCGGCGCGCTCCGCCGTCAGGTCGACCACGGCCACCGCCGCGCCCTCCTCGGCCAGCCGCCGCGCCGTCGCCGCCCCGATGCCCTGCGCGGCGCCGGTCACCACCGCCACCTTGCCTTCGAACCTGCCCACGGTCACACCTTTCCGACGCATCGTCATATCAGAGAACTTCAGTCCCGCTCGACCAGGACGGCCGAGCCCTGGCCGACGCCCACGCACATCGTCGCCAGGCCGCGCCGGGCGCCGGTGCGGCGCATCCGGTGCAGCAGGGTGGTGAGGATCCGGGCGCCCGAGCAGCCCAGCGGATGGCCCAGCGCGATCGCCCCGCCGGACGGGTTCACCAGCTCCGGGTCGATGCCCAACTCGCCGACGGACGCCAGCGCCTGGGCCGCGAATGCCTCGTTGAACTCGGCGGTCTCCACGTCCTGCAGCTTCCAGCCGCCGCGCTCCAGCACCCGCCGGGTCGCCGGGACCGGCCCGATGCCCATCACGTCCGGGTGCACGCCCATCGACGCGCCCGCCACGTACCGGCCCAGCGGCTCCAACTCCAGTTCCGCCAGCGCCCGTTCGCTGACCAGCAGCAGTGCTGCCGCGCCGTCGTTCATCGGCGAGGCGTTGCCCGCCGTGACGGTCCCGCCCGCCCGGAACACCGGCTTCAGTGCGGCCAGCTTCTCCGCCGTGGTGTCGGGCCGGATCGATTCGTCGCGCTCCACCAGCACCCCGTCCGGGCGCCGCACGGCCAGCAGTTCGGCGTCGAAGTGCCCCGACTCCCGGGCCTGCGTGGCCAGTTGGTGGCTGCGCAGGGCGAACGCGTCCTGCGCCTCGCGGGTGATGCCGTAGCGGCCGGCCACCTCCTCGGCGGTCTCGCCCATCGACAGGACGCCGTGCAGCTCGCGCATGCGGGGGTTGGTGAGCCGCCAGCCGAGCCGGGTGTCGAAGGTCTCCATCCGGTGCGGCAGCGCCTCGTCCGGGCGGGGCAGCACGAACGGGGCGCGGCTCATCGACTCGCAGCCGCCCGCCACCACCACGTCCGCCTCGCCGGAACCGATCGCCCGGGCCGCCGTGGTGACGGCCTCCATTCCGGACGCGCACAGCCGGTTGAGGGTCGCGCCCGGCACCGAATCGGGCAGCCCCGCCAGCAGCACCGCCATCCGGGCCAGGTTGCGGTTGTCCTCGCCGGCCTGGTTGGCGGCGCCCCAGTACACGTCGTCGATCCGCGCCGGGTCCAGCCCCGGCACCTGGTCGAGCAGTCCGCGCAGCACTGCTGCCGACAGATCGTCGGGCCGGACGGCGGACAGCGCGCCGCGCAGCCGCCCGATCGGGGTGCGGCGGGCAGCGGCGATGAAGACCGGAAGCACTTCGTCGAGCTCCTGTTCGTGACGGTCGGTCGATCGATGCGTTCGTGACGCCCGATCAGAAGGCGTTGACCCCGGTCAGGGAACGCCCGATGAGCAGCTTGTGGATCTGGCTGGTGCCCTCGTACAGCGTCATCACGCGGGCGTCGCGCAGGTACTTGCCGACGGGGTACTCGTCGGTGAAGCCGTACCCGCCGAACACCTGCAGGGCGTTGTTCGCGCAGCGCACCGCCGCCTCGCTGGCGAACAGCTTGGCGACCGAGGACTCGGTGGCGAAGGGAAGCCCGCGGTCGATCAGGTCGGCGACCCGCCAGGTCAGCATCCGGGCCGCGGCCACGTCCACCGCGATGTCGGCCAGCAGCTCCTGCACCAACTGGTGGTGCGCGAGGGGCTTCCCGAACTGCTCGCGCTCGCCGGCGTAGCGCACCGCCGCGTCGAGGCCGGCCTGCGCGATGCCGACGCAGCCCGCCGCCACCGACATCCGGCCCTTGGCGAGCGCCGCCATGGCCACCGTGAAGCCCTTGCCCTCCTCACCGAGCCGGGCACTGTCCGGTACCCGGACGGCGTCGAAGGCCAACTCGGCGGTGGCCTGGCCGCGCAGGCCCAGCTTGCCGTGGATCGGCGTGCGGGTGAGGCCGGGCGTGTCGGTGGGCACCAGGAAAGCGCTTACCCCCCGGTGTCCTGGCTCACCCGTACGGGCGAACACCAGCGCCACCTCGGCCCACGTCCCGTTGGTGATGAACATCTTCGCGCCGGAGATCAGCCAGTCGTCGCCGTCCCGCACCGCGCGAGTCGTCAGGTTCGCGGCGTCCGAACCGGTGCCGGGCTCGGTCAGCGCGAAACACGCCAGCGCCTCGCCCGAACACAGCCGGGGCAGCCACTGCCGCTTCTGCGCCTCGGTGCCGAACGCGTGGATCGACTTGCCGACCAGCCCCAGCGAGACCGACACCACCCCGCGCACCGAGGAGTCGCCGCGTCCCAGTTCCTCCAGCACCAGGCAGTACGCCAAGTGGTCGCCGCCGCTGCCGCCGTACTCCTCGGGCAGAGTCAGGCCCAGGAAGCCCAGCTCGCCGAGCTTCTTGACGATCCCCAGGTCGATCGACTCCGCCCGGTCCCACTCGGCGGCGAACGGCACGATCTCCCGGTCGGTGAACCCCGCCGCCAACTCCCGGACGGCGGCCTGCTCCTCGGTCAGCTCCAGGTTCACGCGGCGACCTCCCGACTCGACATTCCGACGGCCCGAATAAACTAGCGGTGCAAGTTTTACGGTGACTGTAGCCCGCCCCCGCCCCGCACGGAAGGGGGCGCCTGCGACAATGGGCCGGTTCCCACGGCCCGCGACCCGAGGAGACCACGATCGCCCGACCGCGCACCCCCCTGCTCAGCCGGGACCGGATCGTCGCCGCCGCACTCGCCCTGGTCGACACCGAGGGCCTGCCCGCCCTCTCCACCCGCCGCCTGGCCGCCGAACTCTCCGTCAGCGGACCGTCCCTCTACAACCACTTCGCCACCAAGGACGAACTCCTGGACGCCGTGGTCGACAGTGTGATGGGCGAGGTCGACCTCACCATGTTCGACTCGCCGGACCACTGGCGCACCGCCCTGCGCGACTGGGCCCGCTCCTACCGCGCCGCCCTGGCCTCCCACCCCCAGCTCGTCCCCGTCCTCGCCCAGGGCCCCGGCCGCCGCCCCAACGCGCTGCGCCTCGCCGACGCCGTCTTCGGCTGCCTGGTCGACGCCGGCTGGCCACGCGGCCAGGCCACCCGGATCGGCGCCCTGATGCGCTACTTCATCACCGGCTCCGCCCTCGGCTCGTTCGCCGCCGGCTTCCCCGAGGACGCCGCCCTCTACACTGCCGAGTACCCGCACCTCGCCGACGCCCACCGCCTCGCCGAACACCGCCGCACCATCGACGAAGGCGCCTTCGAGACGGGTCTCGAAGCACTGCTCGACGGGCTCGAACTCCGCTACCGGAAGGTCGTCTGACGGCCCGCCGGAAACCGATACCGGCAGGTGTGTCGACCTCCGGAAGGGCCCTGCCCGAGCGCCCGGACCGGGCCGTGACCGTCGACCACAGCACCTTCGAGGACACCATCTGCGTGGTGATCGGCGCCCTTCTGATCCTCGGCGGCCTCGTCGGAGTGGTCACCGCCCTCGCCCACCTGCCGCCCCGCCCGCCCATCGTCGTCCCGAAGTGGCGGCTCTGACCCGCCCGGCACCGACCCGGCGCCCGCGGAACGTGCCGCGCATGCCGCCCCGGGCCGCCCGGACCGGCGGGTTGACGTTCCGACAGCTGTTCGCCGCCCGTCCTGTCCGCGTCTGTCCGTTTTACTTCCGTTTTGCATTGAGCTCTCCGTTTCCGTACGGTTTCATCCGTTCGGAGCAATTCGGCAGGCGGACGCGCCGTGAACACGGCCTGCGCCGTCCGGCCGACATGCGCTCGCCCGAACGGTCGACCAGGGTTGGCCGGACGGGGCGGCACCGGTCCGCCTGCCCTGACGGTCAGGAGGACCAGACATATGGGTGGAACGGACAGGCGGGCGGTGATCGGCGAGTTCCTCGGGACGCTGCTGCTGGTTCTGCTGGCGGTGGGCGCCGCGGTGCTCGCGGGGGACGCGATCGGCCCGGTCGGCATCGCGCTCGCCTTCGGCTTCGTGCTGCTCGCCCTGGCGTACGCGCTCGGACCGATATCCGGCTGCCACGTGAACCCGGCGGTGACACTCGGCTTCCTGCTGGCCCGCCGGATCGACGGGCGCACCGCAGTCTCGTACTGGATCGCGCAGGTGCTCGGCGGCATCGCCGGCGCGGCCCTCGTCCTGCTGCTGGCCAGGCAGGTACCGGGGCTGGAGACCCACGGCAAGCTCGGCACCAACGGCTGGGGCGAGCGCTCCCAGGTGCACATCAACGCCGGCGGCGCCTTCCTGACCGAGGTCGTCCTCACCTTCCTGCTGGTGTACGTCGTACTGGCGGTCACCCACCGACTGGCCGCGGTCGGCTTCGACGGGCTGCCGATCGGGATCGCCCTGGTGGTCGTCCACCTGGTCGGCATCCCGCTCACCGGCACCTCCGTCAACCCGGCGCGCAGCCTCGGCCCGGCACTGTTCGCGGGCGGCGAGGCGCTCACCCAGCTGTGGCTGTTCCTGCTCGCCCCGCTGGTCGGCGGCGCACTGGCAGCGGGCATGCACCTGCTGACCCACCCGCAGCCGAACCTTCCGGCGGCGGAAGCCCTGGCCACCGACGCACGGGTGTAGTCCCGGCAAACCGGCCGAGCGGCGGCCGGGACCACCACCACCACGGTCCCGGCCGCCACACCGCGCCGCAACGCGCTGCGCCTCGCCGACGCCCACCGCAACGCGGAACATCGCTACGGGTCAACTGCCGCCCGTCACCCCGGTCTTGGCTGTACTGGCCCACCCGGGCTCTGGCCGTACTGGCCCACCCTGGCCTTGGCCGCACTTGGCCGCACTTGGCCGCACTTGGCCGCACTTGGCCCGCCTGGCCCCGGGCCGCACTGGCTCGCCCCCGGGCCGTGGCCACCGCCCCGCCCCGCGCTTCGCCGCGCGCACCCCGCCTGCCGTGATCAACCCGTTCGTGGGAGCCGCAGTGAGGGGGCGTCACGACGGGCCGCAACCCGAAACCCGCCGAAACCCGGTGCCCCGGTCGGCCCGATTCGTTCTGGTTCGCCCGGGCACCGCGCTGCTTCCCGGACAACGCGCCTGGTCCACGCTCGTTTTCCTGGTCCTCTTCGCCAGGTTCGGCCTCCTCCTCACCGCGGTCGGTGTCCGCGCGCTCCGGGCCGACCCGTCGCGTCCGCCGCGCCCGCCGACCGGCCCCACCGACCCGGAAGCCTGGTTCTGACCTGGTCCTCTTCCCCGTCGCGGGCCCGGAGGCCGGCTCTTGCCGCGCGGGCCCGGCGACCCCTATTGTTCGGCGCACTCGCAGGACCTCGGGGGGAACGAACGAATGAACGACGCAGTGGACACTTTCGGTACGGTCTTCAGCCTTGTCGCGGGCCTGATGGCCCTGATCGGCCTGCTGATCGCGGGCCTCGGCATCACCGGCATCGTCCTCGTCCTGCGGCGCTCCCGCCGGCGCAACCGCACCCGCACGCACGGACTCGTCGCCGAGGCCGCGGTGCTGGAGACCTACCTGACGCAGGACCGCGTCGCGGACTCGCTCACCATTCGCACCGGACGCCACGTCGTCCTCGGCTTCCGCACCGCCGACGGCCAGGACATCCGCCTCAAGGACACCACGGGCATCCCGCGGATCGCCGGCGACCGCGTCACCGTCCGCTATCTCCCCGAGCGCCCCCGCGAGGCCATTCCCACCGACGTCCCCGGAACCGGCCAGAACGTCGGACACACCATCGTCCTGGTGATCTGTTCGTTCTTCACACTGTTCGGCCTGGTCTTCGCCGCCACCACCATCGGCATGGCCGTCTTCGCCAACCAGATGCCGACCGAGCCGCCCACCCCGGGCAACTGGCCGTAGCGACCCGCCCCGCGCCAGCCGGATCACGGCAGGCTCGGGCAGTTGTCAGCCGTTCGCGGGCTCGCCGTTGCCGCGACACCCCGGCGTGCACTCCGCCGGTTCCGGCAGCGGCCAGTTCCACGGCCACAGGTCCATCACGTCCTGCGAATCCGCGACCAGGCCCCACGGCCCGCCGGCCGGCGCAGCAGGCAGCGGTGCCGGACGAGCTCCTCCGCCTCGGCGATAGTCAGCCGGTCGGACTCGGCGCAGTGGTCCGACACCCGCTCGGGCCGCGGGTGGACGTTCCACGGTCGCCCGCCGCCGTCCGGAAGCGCATCCGGTGGCTGGTGCCCCACTGCGAGCCGGAACCCCAGCCGTGCGACAGGTCGATCGGCCGCCGGTTGCGCCGCCGGTACGCCCAGTACATCGGTGAACCGTCCGCCCAGCCCGGCTCCGCCAGGTGCGCGCCCGCTCGTACCCGCGCTCCCGCGCGGACGAACAGCAGCTCACCGAAGAGCAGACCCGGCAAAGCACATCCAGCAGCTCGATCGGCGCGTCCGGGTCCTCGGCCGGCACCAGCTCGGCGATCTCGTGCAGGAAACGGGTCGAACCCGTCGGCCGCGCCGGTCTCCGTCATCCCCAGCCGGGTGAAGAACCCGAGGTACCCCTCACGGTCGGTCTCCAGCCACGCCCTGTCCCGGCCGTCCCGCCCGCCGTACGGGGGCTGGAAACCCCAGCGTCATCGATTCCGCGACCCGGCTGAGCGCATACAGCTCCGTCTCCAGCCGGTCCCGGTCGTCGGGGGACAGCGCGCAGAACGTGTCGAACCGGGACGCCGGGGCCAGCCGCGCCGGATACGCGGGCAGCGCCCGGGCCGCCCCGCGTCCGGCAGCGGCTGCGCCAGGCCGTCCGGCGCCATTCGCTCCAGCGTCAGGTAAAGGTCCCGGCCCGCCCCTCAGCGGCTCGAACTCGCTTACTGCGCCGCCCCGTTCCGCAGCGCGCGGCGCAGCGAGGCCACCGGGTCGCCCGCGTGGTAAGGGCGCTCGCTCGGCTCGATGCCGTCCAGGAACTCCTGGTAGCGCACCGCGAAGTGCAGGTGCATCAGCGGCGCAGCCGGCGCCAGTGCGCGCAGCGGGTCGCTGCCCGGGACGAGGGCCTGCCAGGCGGCGGCCCAGCGCTCGCGGACGGTGGCGCCGCGCTCGGGAGAGAGGAACGGCGACGGGCGCAGGCCGTCGAGGGCCGGGTGGCTCCACATCGCGTCGGAGAAGTCCAGGACCACGCCGCGCTCGCCGTCCCAGCGCCAGTTGCCCGGGTGGCAGTCGCCGTGGACCAGCGTCAACGGCAGGCCGCAGTCCGCGAGTTCGTCCACCAGGGCGGGCAGCCGGTCACCCAGGGCGAGAGCCCGGTCGTACTCCTCGGCGGTGAGCTCGGGGCGCAGCCGCTCCAGCAGCGAGGGGAACAGCGAGGCCAGCGCCGCCGGCGAGCGGTCCGTCAACCCGCCCGGCCCGTCCCCGGCGACGGCCGCCTGCACGGCCGCCCACCGGTCCACGATGCTCAGCATGCCGTCCTCCGGCAGCCCCCAGCAGTCCACGCCCGGCGCCTCGTCCAGCAGCATCCGCCGACCGTCCGCCGCCAGTACCCGCGGCACCAGCTCGGGATCCGCCTTCGCCACCCGGGCGATCACCTCGGCCTCGGCCACCGCGAACGGCGGGGTGCTCTTCAGCCAGGCCGCACCCGCGCCGGTCGGGAAGCGCGACAGCGCCGACAGGTTCCAGCTGCGCACCTGCTCCACCGGCCCGGTCCGCGGACGGCCCAGGGAGGCCAACTCGCCATCGGCCCAAGCCCATTCGGCGGCCAGCCCGTCCGCCGAGGCCCACGGCAGCCGCAGCGGCTGCTCGTCCAGCTCCACGGCCGGGGCCGCGGTAAGCGGCTGAGAGGGACGCTCCAGCGCCTGCGCCAGGTACACCACCTCGCCGCCACTGCCGGTCTCGCCGCCGTCCACGGACAGCATCCGCAGCAGCGCCACCGGCACCCCGGCCGCCTCCGACGCCGCCCGCACCACCTCCCCGATCTCCGCCCAGTAGGGCGCGGAAGCCGTGAAAGGCCCCACCGCGCCGAGGAGTTCACCCTGCCATGCGATCAGGACGGTCACCGTCCGCCGTTCAGTGTTCTGCACCCCGGCATTGTCCGGACAAGAAGGCCCGCCCGCCAGCGAATTTCCGCCGGCGGGCGGGCCGGGAAGCCACGGCTCAGTCCGCGGCGTCCGTCATCGGCCGCGACAGCGACAGGCCGAACCGGCCCTCGGAGTCCGTCCACCAGTCGCTCAACCGCAGCCCGGCGGCGAACAGTTCACGCTCCACCCGTTCCCGCCGGAACTTCGCCGACACCTCCGTGTGCAGCTCCTCGCCCTCCTCGAAGTGCACCCCGATACCCAGCTCCGTGATCTTCACGCTCTGCGTCCGCAGCGAGCGCAGCCGCATCTCGATCCACTCCTGCTCCGGATCCCAGAGCGCCACGTGCGCGAACTGCGCCGGGTCGAAGTCCGCGTCCAGCTCGCGGTTCAGCACCGCCAGCAGGTTCCGGTTGAACTCCGCCGTCACGCCCGCCGCGTCGTCGTACGCGGCGACCAGCACCGCCGGGTCCTTCACCAGGTCCGTGCCCAGCAACAGCGCGTCGCCCGGCAGCAGTTGGGACCTCAGGCCGCGCAGGAAATCCGCCCGCTCCTGCGGCACCAGATTGCCCAGCGTGCCGCCGAGGAACACCACCAGCCGGGGGCCGCCGCCCTCCTCGGGCAGACCGAGGCCGGTGGTGAAGTCCGAGAGCACCGCCGAGACTTCGAGCCCCGGGTACTCGGCGATCAGCGCCTTCGCCGCCGACTCCAGCGCACTCTCGCTGACATCGACCGGCACGTACCGCTCCAGCGTGCCGTGCGCGCGCAGCGCGTCCAGCAGCAGCCGGGTCTTCTCCGAGGAACCGGAGCCCAGTTCGACCAGGGTGCGGGCCCCGGTCGCGGCCGCGATCTCCCCGGCCCGCGCCGTCAGGATCTCCCGCTCCGCCCGGGTCGGGTAGTACTCGGGCAGCCGGGTGATCTCCTCGAACAGCTCGGAGCCCCGGGCGTCGTAGAACCACTTCGGCGGCAGCCGTTTCGGCTTTCCGGTCAGGCCGCTGCGCACGTCCGCGCGCAGGGCGTGGTGCAGGTGGTCGGCGGGCAGAAGGCGGGTCAGCCGGTATCCGGTCACAGCGGTGCGTCCTCTCGGCTTCGCGGCCCGGTCGGGGCCAGCGGGGTGAGCGCGCTGCCGGCCGCGTCGGCCACCAGCAAGGTACGGTCGGGGACTTCGGACCAGCCCGGCCCGTCGTCGAAGGGTTCGGAGGCCACCAGCAGCGAATCGTCCGCGCCGCGGCGCTGGAACAGCGTGTCGCCCCAGGCGGTCGCGGCCAGCGAACTGCCGTCGGTGGCCAGCAGATTGATCCGGGCATCGGCCAACTCGGACGCCGCCACGCACACTTCGGCGAGCGCCTTGCCCAACTCGATGCCCGCGCGCAGCCGGTTCAGCACCACCGCCCACAGCAGCGCCGAATCGGTGCGCGCCTCCAACTCCAACAGTTCGGCGGCGGGCAGCAGTTCGGCCAGCGGCTCGAAGGTACCCGGCCAGCCCGGCAGCGCCCCGTTGTGGCTGAACAGCCAGCGCCCGGCGGCGAACGGGGCCGCCGCCTGCGGGCCCGGTGCACAGCCCGGGGTCGCCGAGCGGACGGCGCCGAGGATCGCGTGCGAGCGCACCACCCGGGCCAGGTCCGCCAGGTCGCCGTCCGCCCAGATCGGCCCCTCCCGCCGGTAACGGGCCGGACGCTCGTCGCCCTCGGCGTACCAACCCACCCCGTAGCCGTCCACATTGACGTTGCCGAAGCGCTGCAAGCGGGGCGCCCAGGACTGCCGAAGCAGCCCGAACGGCGGATCCAGCAGCACCGTGCGAAGCGCCACCGACCGTCCCAGATAAGCGAAGTGACGGCACATCAGAAATCGCCTTCCGTGTCGCGGGCGGTGCGGAACCCGGAGAAGATCTGCCGCCGGATCGGATAGTCCCAGTTGCGGAAGGTGCCCCGGCAGGCGACCGGCGCGACCGCGAACGAGCCGCCGCGCAGCACCTTGTACTCGGGCCCGAAGAACACCTCCGAGTACTCCCGGTACGGCCACGCCCTGAACCCCGGGTAGCCGGTGAAGTCGCTGGCCGTCCACTCCCACACGTCACCGATCAACTGCCGGGCCCCGTACGGCGACTCGCCCTGCGGATAGGCGCCGACCGGGGCCGGGCGCAGGTGGCGCTGGCCCAGGTTGGCGTGCTCCGGCCCGGGCGGCTCGTCGCCCCACGGGAAGCGCCGGGAGCGGCCGCTCGCCGGGTCGTGCCGGGCCGCCTTCTCCCACTCCGCCTCGGTCGGCAGCCGCCGACCCGCCCACCGCGCGTACGCGTCCGCCTCGTACCAACTCACGTGCAGCACCGGCTCGTTCGGCGGAACCGGCTCGACGTGCCCGAAGCGGCGGCGCAGCCACTGCCCGCCCTGCTGGGTCCAGAACAGCGGCGCGGTCAGGTCGGCGGACATCCGGTGCTCCCAGCCGGCCGGTGTCCACCAGCGCGGGTCGCGGTAGCCGCCGTCGGCGATGAACGCCTGGTAGGCGGCGTTGGAGACCGGCGCGCTGTCCAGCCAGAACGCCGGCAGGTCCACCAGGTGCGCCGGGCGCTCGTTGTCCAGCGCCCACGGCTCGGTGTCGGTACCCATGGTGAACGGCCCGGCGGGGACCAGCACTTCGGGAGCGAGCGCGCCCTCCGCGGCGGGCGGCGGCGGCGCGTCCAGCACCGCCGGGCCCTTGCGCAGCTGGTGGGTGATCAGCATGGTCTCGTCGTGCTGCTGCTCGTGCTGCGCGATCATCCCGAACGCGAACCCGGCGTCCAGCAGCGGCGCCCCCTCCAGCGGCGAGGCGGCCAGCAGGTCCAGCACCCGGCCGCGCACCTCGTACGCGTACGCGCGGGCCTGGTCCGGCGGAAGCAGCGGCAGGCTGGGGCGCTCGGAACGCGGATGCTCGAACGCGTCGTACAGCGGGTCGATCTCCGGGTGCATCGGGTCGCGGCCGCCGACGTTGCGCAGCAGCCACAGCTCCTCCTGGTTGCCGATGTGCGCCAGGTCCCACACCAGCGGCGACATCAACGGTGAGTGCTGGGCGACGAGTTCGGCGTCCTCCACGGCGCCGGTGAGCAGCCCGGTGCGCTCCCGGGCGGCCAGCAGTTCGGTGGCGATCAGCTCGCGCAGCACGGCGGGGTCGGTGCGGTCGGCGTTCAGCACGGGGTGTCCTCCTGCAACGCGGGCGCGGCGCCGGTGCGCAGCGCGGCCAACTGGTCGTCGGCGGGGCAGCGGCCCCGGGCCGGATAGCGCTCGGCGAACTCCAGCAGCGCGGGCCGCAGTTGGCCGTCGCGGCGGGCCAGCGAGCGCTCGGCGGCGGAGAAACAGGCCAGCGCGGCCCGGCGCAGCTCGGCGTCGGCCATGCCGAGCGCGGCGGCGCGCCGCCACAGACCCGAGCGGGGCGCGCGCGAGCCCGCGTGGCCGAGGCGCTCCAGCGCGGCCCGGGCCTCCTCGGCGGCCAGCGGATCGTCCATCAGCGCGGACACCAGCGCCAGCGGCACCCGCCAGCCCTCGCCCGGCTGGGCGTCGATCATCCGGAGCTCCAGGTGGCCGCGCGGGCGCACCGGCGGGAACAGCGTGGTGCGGTGGTAGTCCAGGTCGGCCAGCACGGCGCCGCGTTCGCCACCGCCGCGCAGCCAGTCGCGGAAGGTCAGCCCCGCCGGGGCGTCCCACGGCAGCCCGTCCGGGCGGCGCACGCACAGCACCGTCGCGTCCAGCACGTACCGCGTCCACGCCTCGCGCGGGTCGGCGAGCGGCGGCGGGGCCAGGGTGCGTGAGGGGTCCATCCGCGACCAGACCAGCTGCCGGGTCGACTTCCAGCCCGTCGGACGGCCCTCCAGCAGCGGCGAGTTGGCGAACGCGCCCACCAGCACCGGCCCCAGCAGATGCGTCAGACGCCAGCGGTCGAGGTACGTTCCCTCGGTGCCCGCGTCCACGCAGACCTGCACCGAGGCGGTGCCCGTCATCATGATCCGGCCCCACGGGCCGCCGCGGCCGAAGTGGCGTTCCATCGCCCGGTAGCGCGGGTGGGTGGCCAGCATCCGGCGCTCGCGGTCCAGCGGATCGGTGCCACTGCCCGTCAGCCGCAGGCCCTCGGCGGCCAGCGCCGCCCGCAGCACCGCCTGGTCGGCGCTCAGACCCGCCGCGCAGGCGGCCGGGTCGGCGGCGGGCGGGGAGCTGAGCTCGACCTGCCCGCCGGGTTCGTACGTCAGCCGCGAGCCCGCCGGAAACACCGGGCCGTCGGCCGAGCCGGGCAGCACCGCCAACGCGGCCGCCACCCGGGCGGGATCCACCGGGGCGGACGGACATCGGCCGTCATGGACGAACCACTCCGCCTCCACCCCGACCAGCGCCGGCGGCCCGATCTTGAAGCAGATGGCGCCCAGGTGTCGTTCGGCCGACGCCTCGGTCAACTCCGTCGGTGGGGTCACGCTCTGTGTCGAATCGGCCGGTCGATCGGCCTGCGGTGGGCGTACAGATGTCACCGGACTCACCATCCCTCGGTACGCGACTATGGCCCGGTTGTTCCTGCTCAGTCTGCCCCGGGGCAAACCTCGACGCCCGTCAGCTCGCAGTCGTGCAGGTCAAGCGGGTGAGAGCGGTGCGGAGCCGGTCCGGCGGCAGGGCGAAATTCAGCCGCAGGCAACCGGAACCGGCCGGGCCGAAATCGGAACCGTTCGCCAGTTCGACCTGACGCTGCGTAAGCAACTGCTCCCGGGTCCCCAGGCCCGAACCGTCCAGCCAGAGCAGGAACGACGCCTGCGGACGAGCCAGCACCGCATCGCCCAACGCCGCCGTCGCCGCCTCCCGGGCCGTCACCAACCGCTCCAGCAACCCCGCCAGCCACGCCTCGCCCTCCGCCAGCGCCGCCCGCTGCACCAGCGCCCCCAGCAGGCCGCCCTCCCACAGGCCGAACCCCGCCATCACCTCCGTCAGCCGCGCCCGCAACGCCGGATCCGGCACCAGCGCGAGACAACTCGGCACCCCCGACACGTTGAAGGTCTTGCCGACCGAGTTCAGCGTCACCACATTCGGCGCCCCGTCCGTCACCGCCACCGCCACCGGATGCGGCACGCCCGCGTCCGGATGCCGCAGATCCCCGTGCACCTCGTCCGACACCAGCAGCCCCGGCGCCGCGGTCCGGGCCAGCGCCCGGATGTCCTCGGCCGGCCAGAGCAGGCCCGTCGGATTGTTCGGACTGCTCAGCAGCACCATGCCCGGGCGGGCGGCGGCGATCTCCTGGAGCGGCAGGCGGAAAGCGTTTTCCCGTTGGTCGGGGGAGTGCGGCAGCGATGCCGGCGATGCCAGCGGTGCCTCCGGCATCGACCGGAAAGCGTTTTCCCGTTGGTTGGGGGAGCGGAGTGGCGGTACCTCCGGCACCAGAGGGAAAGCGTTTTCCTGTTGGTCGGGGGAGTGCAGCGGCGGTACCTCCGGCACCAACCGGAAAGCGCTGTCCAGCTGGTGGGGGGAGTGTAGCGGCGGCACCCCCGGCACCAATCGGAAAGCGTTTTCCCGCTGGCCGGGGGAGTGTGACAGCGATGCCTCCCGCACCGACCGGAAAGCGTTTTCCTGTTGGCCGGGGGAGAGCAGCGGCACCTCCCGCACCGGTACGCCCGCCGCCCGGCATGCCCGCACGAACCCGTTCCACTCCGGCGTCACGCACACCGCCGGACCGGACAGCGGGCGCGCCGCCTCCAGTAGCAGCCGTACCGCCGTACCGGGTGCGAACGGCAGCAGCATCACCCACTGCGGCGGCACCTCGACCCCGTGCCGCCGCCGGTACCAGCGGGCCACCAGCACCCGGTCCGCCTCCTCCGCCACCGGATACCCGAACGCCGGATGCCCCGCCCGCACCCGCAACGCCGCGCCCACCGCCGCCGGCCCCGGCAGATCCATGTCCGCGATCCCCATCGCGATCCGCCCCGCCCCGGCCCGCGCCCACTTCGCACTCCCCGTGCCGTCCCGCGAGAACGCCTCGCCCACGACTGTTCCTTCCGGAAGGTCGGCCCTGTTCCGGGCTAAAGAATGAGCATGCAGTCACCGAACATGTCGAACTCGTACCCGCCCTTTTCGAGGATCTCCGCATAGGACCGCATGACGAGATCCTTGCCCCCGAAGGCCGCCGTGAGCACAATGTGGCTGGAACGAGGCCGGTGCAGATTGGTCACCAGCCCCTTCACGATCCTGAACCGGAATCCCGGGTAGATGTAGAGATCCGTCCAGCCCTTCTGGGCCTGAACGGCTGCCGGGGGCCCGTCCTGAACCGTGAGTGATTCGAGCGTCCGCATCACTGTTGTGCCGACCGCGACGATCCGCCGCCCGTCGGCCAGCGCCCGATTGATCTGCGCAGCCGCCTTTTCGCCGACCTCGAAGTACTCGGACCGCACCTTGTGGTTCTCGACCTCCTCCGCACTGATGTGGCGCACCGCGAGGATTTCGGTGGCGCCCACGTGCAGCGTGATGTATGCAATCTCGACACCCTTTTCGGCAATCCGCTCCAGCAGCTCCCGCGAGAAATGCAGGCCCGCCGACGGGATCTCCAGCGAACCCGCCTTCTTGGCGTAGACCGAGCGGTACGCCCCGCGCGCAGCTTGCCAGTGCGCCGGATCGAGCGGGACGGTTTCGTCGCTGCGCCGCCCGTGCCGGTCGAGGGCCGGAACCAATCGCTCGGCGGGCTCGAACATGACTTTCCAGAGGTGGTCGGGCTGCGGCTCGACCAAGGTACATCGCAATTCTGGATCGTCGATCGAGGTCAGAGTGGCCCCGGGTCCGAGATTCAGTCCGGTGTCAATTCTTGCGATGTTCGCACCGTCGGGCTCATGGCCGAAGACGATGACGTCCATCGTCTTGCCGCCGTGCCGGAATGCCAGCGTGTTCGACATCATGTAGCTGTCGTTCAGCACCAGGAGATCGCCGGTCTGGAGATGGTCGAGGATGGAAGGGAATTCGGTGTGATCGATCGTCCCCGTCGCGCGTTCGAGCACCACCATCTTTCCGCTCTCACGATTCCGGCCGCGTAGTTCGACGGGATCGGTCGGCATGTCCTTCGCGTTGTGGTCGAACTCGAATTCTTCGGTCCTCATCGTCCGCCATCCTCTCGATACGAATCGTTGACGATCCGTGGCGCCCCCGATATCGACGAGTGGACCCGAACGGCCGCGCCGCCGCACCTCGGACCTGCCGTTCGGACCACGCGGACCACGCGGACTGCGCGGACCGCGCGGACCATGCGGGCCCGGGGGCGGCGGCACTGCTCCGGCCGCCGGCGCCCGGCACCCCACCTCGGCCAGCGCGCTGCTCAGCCGGGCCAATGAAATCGCGAGGTCGGGCTCGACCAAGTCCCGGTCAGTGGGCATGAGTTGACGCAGAGCGCCGACCAGGCCCGCAGTCAGCCGAACCTGCAGGCGGGCAGTGGCGCGCGAGCGCTCGGGCAGCGCGGCGATCGCCGACCCGACAGCCTCGATGCCGAGCCTGGCCCCGTCCAGCGCCCCTCCCAGCGCCGCGTCCAGGACCCGCAGCACCCGGTCGCGGTCGGCGGGGGCGACCGGCGTTGGAGTCCGCGTTGGCGGCCCGCGCGAGAGCGTGATCAGCTGCGCCTGCTGCGCCGGGACGACCGCGGCGAGCAGGGCGGACAGCGCATCGACGTCGGTGAGGGTGCGGGAGGCGTGGTACTCGGCGAGCCGGTCGGGCTGGAGCGAACCCCAGTCTGGAGCGAACCCCAGTAACGGTCGGAGCCGGCGGCCGGGTACAGCGCGGCCGGCCAGGCGGCGGCGTCCGGCACCTTGTCGGCGGGGAGGCGCCCCCCGCGCGTACGGCAGAGGGACGACGTGCCCCGGCACCTTCCCGCCGCCACCGGACCGCACCCACGAACGGGTGCATCAGGATGTGAGACGGCGCTCCAGCGGGGTGCGGAAGCGTGGCGTGACGCGGGCATCGCCGAGCACCGTGCGCAGCACACCGGCCTGAGCCTCGACGGTGGCCAAGGCCTCCCGGCCGGCATCCTCCAGGAGGTCGAACACCACCTCGCCGTCCGGGCGTTGGGCCCAGCCTCCGACGACCCGGCCGTTCCACCACACCGTCGGGCCGAGATTGCCCGAGCGGTCGATCAGTTGTGGACGATGGGTGGGGGGCAGGTACCAGTCCCGGTGCTTCACGCTCATCGCGCTCGGATCCAGGGCCGGCAGCAGTGCCGCCCACGGGGCCGGCTCCGCGACCGGATCGAGATCGCCGGGGAGGACGAACCCCGCCGCGCCGCCCGCGAGTTCCGCCTCGACGGCCGCGCACCCGGCCAGCGCCGCGCGCACCTCGCGGACACCCCAGCCGGTCCACCACACCAGGTCGTCCTCGGTCGCCGGGCCGTACGTGGCCAACCGGCGTCGCGCCAACTCCCGCTGCGCGTCGGCCCGTTCGGCGGCCGACGGTGCGGACGGGGCCGGCGGGCCCAGTGTCCAGCGGTGCTGGCTGCTGGTCCAACTGCCCACCGGGTGACGGCGAACGATGCTGCCCTCCATGCCGAGCAGTCGCAGCAGACGCATTCCGATCGGCTGCTCGGTGTGGTACGAGGTGCCCGCCCCGTAGTCGATCTTCTCGCGCAACTGCGGTACGAGGTTGCTGAGTTGACTGCCAGTCAGCTCGGAGTCGGCGAGGGCGGACCGGACGGCGGCCTCCACGCCGGCCGTCCAGGCGGCATCGCGTCCGGAGGCGGCGAAGTCCTTGAGCAGGCGGGCGCGTTCGCGGGCCACCAGCTTCGCCGTGGTGGAGGTGTACACCGTCGGGGCGAGCGCGGCGGGGACGGCGAACAGCGTGCTGCGCATGCCGTGTTGACGCAGCACCGTGCCGTCCCGGTACAGGGCCCGCTCGGTGTCGGCGATGCCGGGTGCGGCGAGCCGGGCCGAGACGGCGAGGAACAGCGTGGCGGCATCGGTGGCGTGCACGGCGACCAGATCGTCCACCACCTGCTCGACCCGCCTCGCCTTGGCCTCCCGGGCGAGGCGGTGCCGCCGGGCCAGCCGGGCGCGGCGCTGGTCGTCGTCGAACTGCGGTCGGGCGGGCACGCGTTCCTCCTCGGACTCAGGGGCGTCCTCAGCCTGCCACGATGCGCAGCTGCCGCACGTTCGCGGCACGGGCGTGAAGTTTCCCCGGGGCGACCGGCCCGCCCCCGGGGCGCGGCCGGAACGGCGGCGGGGCGGTGAACTGCGCGTCCGGGTACGGGGTCCGGTCGGGCGCATGCGGGAGCGCTCCCATGGTTTCTGCGCGACTCCTTGACGGCACCAGGAGGTCATGGCTTCATATCGGTTGTTGCCGGGCCGAGTTCGATCCCGTCCGGGCCAAGTATGGGAGCGCTCCCACAGGTTGGGGGTGCCCTCTGCCGAGTCCGTCCCCCAGCCGAAAGGACTCCGTCACTGTGTCGGCCAACCTGACACGCCGTCTTCGGACGGCGGCAGCGGCCGCGGTGCTCAGCGCCGCGACCGTGCTGCCGATCGCCGCCGCGACCGCCGCCGCCCACGCCGCGACCGCCGCCGCCCACGCCGCGACCGCCCGCGTGGACAACCCGTTCGTCGGCGCCGGGGTCTACGTGAACCCCGAATGGTCCGCCCGCGCCGCCGCCGAACCCGGCGGTTCCGCGGTCTCCACCCAGCCCACCGCCGTCTGGATGGACCGCATCGCGGCCATCGCTGGCGGCAACGGCGTGATGGGCCTGCGCGACCACCTGAACGCCGCCGTGCAGCAGGCCGCCGGCAAGCCGTACGTGTTCCAGGTCGTCATCTACGACCTGCCGGGCCGCGACTGCTCCGCGCTGGCCTCGAACGGCGAGCTCGGCCCCACCGACCTGCCGCGCTACAAGAGCGAGTTCATCGACCCGATCGCCGCCATCCTGGCCGACCCGGCCTACACGAACCTGCGGATCGTCACCACCGTCGAGATCGACTCGCTGCCGAACCTGGTCACCAACGCGGGCGGCACCGCCACCGCCACCCCCGCCTGCGACACCATGAAGGCCAACGGCAACTACATCAACGGCGTGGGCTACGCGCTCGCCAAGCTCGGCGCGATCCCGAACGTCTACAACTACGTGGACGCCGGTCACCACGGCTGGCTCGGCTGGGACTCCAACCTCCAGCCCACCATCGACGTCATCAAGCAGGCCGCCACCGCGTCCGGCTCGACCGTCAACAACGTCCAGGGCTTCATCACCAACACCGCCAACTACTCGGCGCTGCACGAGCCCAACTTCACCGTCGGCGACTCGGTCAACGGCACCTCGGTGCGCCAGTCGAAGTGGGTGGACTGGAACAACTACGTGGACGAGGCGAGCTACGCCAAGGCGTTCCGGGCCAAGGCGGTCGCGTCCGGCTTCGACGCGGGTGTCGGCATGCTGATCGACACCTCGCGCAACGGCTGGGGCGGCGCGAGCCGTCCCGCCGGCCCGGGCCCGAAGACCTCGGTGGACGCGTACGTGGACGGCGGCCGCATCGACCGCCGCTTCCAGACCGGCAACTGGTGCAACCAGTCCGGCGCGGGCCTCGGCGAACGCCCCAAGGCCGCACCCGAGGACGGCATCGCGGCGTACGTGTGGGTGAAGCCGCCCGGCGAGTCGGACGGCGCGAGCTCGGCGATCCCGAACGACGAGGGCAAGGGCTTCGACCGGATGTGCGACCCCACCTACACCGGCAACCCGCGCAACAACAACAACATGTCGGGCGCGCTGCCGAACGCCCCGCTCGCCGGGCACTGGTTCTCCGCGCAGTTCCAGGAACTGCTGAAGAACGCCTACCCGGCCCTCGGCCCGTCCACCGGCGACACCACCGCGCCGACCGCCCCGACCGGCCTGGCCGCCACCACCACCGCCAGCAGCGTCGCGCTGAGCTGGAGCGCCGCCACCGACAACGTCGGCGTCACCGGCTACGAGATCCACCGCGGCGGCACGCTGGTCGGCTCCACCTCCGGCACCTCCTACACCGACACCGGCCTGAGCGCCTCGACCGCGTACTCGTACACCGTCCAGGCACGCGACGCCGCGGGCAACGTCTCCGCGGCCTCCGCGGCATTCGTCGCCACCACCCAGGCATCCGGCGGCACCGGCGCCGGCTGCACCGCCACCTACAAGGTCACCAACGACTGGGGCGCGGGCTTCAACGCCGACGTCACCGTCACCGCCGGCAGCGCGGCGATCAAGACCTGGGAGGTCACCTGGAACTTCGGCGGCAACCAGCAGATCACCAACTTGTGGAACGGCCGGCTCGGCCAGTCCGGCCAGGCCGTCACCGTGACCAACCTCTCCTACAACGGACCCTCGCCGCCGGCGCCAGCACCGCGTTCGGCTTCGGCGCCACCTACTCCGGCACCAACGCCACCCCCACCCTCACCTGCACCGCCACCGGCTGACGCCCCCACCCCGCCGCCGCCCACCCGCACCCGCGCGGGCGGGCGGCGGCCCCGTGGTGACCAGTACGGCCGGTCGGACGGCGCCGCTTGCCGAGGGGATCGGAAGTATAGGAAGATCTTTACGTCCTGTTGCCATTTTTCGACCGATTGCCCGCCGGAAGGGGTGCCGTCATGGCGCGTCCGAACTGGGTGCCCGCGGGGACCGACCTCGACAAGCCCAACGCCGCCCGGGTCTACGACTACTACCTCGGCGGTTCCCACAACTTCGAGGTCGACCGGCAAATGGCACGCAAGGCCATGGAACTCTGGCCGGACCTGCCCAAGATCATGCGGGCCAACCGCGCGTTCCTGCACCGCGCCACCCAGTACGTCGCCGCCGAAGGCATCAGCCGCTTCCTCGACATCGGCTCCGGCATCCCCACCTTCGGTGCCGTCCACGAGGTCGCCCGCGAGTACCAGCCCGACGCCCGCGTCGTCTACATCGACATGGACCCGGTCGCCGTCGCCCACAGCCGCCTCATCCTCGCCGACGACGACCTGTGCCAGGTCGTCGACGCCGACCTGCGCAACACCGACGACCTGCTCTCCCGCCCCGAGGTCGAAGAGCTGCTCGCCCCCGGCGAGCCCGTCGCCGTCATCCTCAACGCCGTCATGCACTTCGTCACCGACGACGACGAGCCCGAGAAGATCCTCGCCAAACTCCGCGAAGCCCTCCCCAGCGGCAGCGCCCTGATCCTCTCGCACGCCGCCCTCGAGGGCCGCCCGGACCAGGCCGGCGCCCACCAGGACCTGTACCGCGCCACCCCCACGCCGCTCACCATGCGCAGCCGCGAACGGATCACCTCCTTCTTCGACGGCTTCGATCTCGTCGAACCCGGCGTGGTCTACCTGACCCAGTGGCGCCCCGACGACGCCGCCGCTGTTGACCCGCACCCCGAGCGGATCACCGGGATGGCCGGCGTCGGACGCCTGTCATGAACGAGGCGGCCGCCCCGGACAACGGGTTCCGTACCGCCTGGGCCGCCATGCTGCGCACCGGACACGGCGCGGCGGTGCGCCCCGGCGTCCTCAACCCGCTGATCGCGCGGACCGCCGACCTGCTGCACCGCGCCGCCCTGGAACACCCGTTCCGCCCGGAACTCGCCGGGCAGGTCGGCGCGCTGCTGATCGACAACCACTTCACCGACCCCCAACTGCTGTCCGAAGCAGTCCAGTTGCTCCAGAGCCACCCCGTCCCCGACGAGCGCGGCCCGGCCCTGTCCGGCGCGTTCGCGGCCGGCTGGGCGGCCGCTCTGCGCGAACGCACCCTGCGCGAGCAGGAGGCGATCCGGCTGGCCGCCGACACCGCCCGCCAGGAGGTCGAGAAGGCGCTGCGGGTCTCCGAGGCCCGCTTCCGCGCCCTGTTCGAATCCGCGGCGATCGGCATCGGTCTCGGCGACACCGACGGCAACATCCTGGCCGTCAACCGGGCCCTCGGCGAGATCTTCGGCGGCGGACCCGAGGACATGCAGGGCGTCCGCGTCAACGACCTCATGCACCCCGAGGACACCCCCGGCGTGTGGGAGGCCTACGAGGAACTGATCAGCGGCAAACGCGAGTACTTCCAGTTCGACAAGCCGTACTACCGGCGCGACGGCGAAGTGGTCTGGACGCACCTGACGGTCTCGCTGATCCGCGACGACGACGGCTCGCCGCTGTACCAGGTCGCGATGCTGGAGGACGTCACCGACCGCTACCGGCTCCAGGAACGCCTGCGCCACCAGGCCACCCACGACCCGCTGACCGGCCTGCCCAACCGGGCCGCGTTCTTCGAACGGCTGGAGCGGCTCTTCGAATCGCCCGAACCGGACGCCCGGTTCGGCCTGTGCTACGTCGATCTGGACGGCTTCAAGGTCGTCAACGACAGCCTCGGCCACGACATGGGCGACCAACTGCTGACCGTGGTCGCCGGCCGCCTGGAGTCCGCGCTCAGCCCGCTCGGGCACATGGTGGCCCGGCTCGGCGGCGACGAATTCGTGGTGCTGCTGGAGAACTGCCGCGGCGAACAGGAAGCCGTCGCCGCCGCCAAGACCGTCCTCGCCGCGCTCACCAAGCCCGTGGTGATCGGCGACCACCGGCTCGCCGTCGGCGCCAGCGTCGGGGTGCTGGAGCGACGGATCTCCAGCACCACCCCCGGCGCCGCCGTCCGCGCCGCCGACCTCACGCTGTACCGCGCCAAGGAGGCCGGTCGCGGCCGCTGGACCCTGTTCGACCCGAAGGAGAACGCGCGCGCCGTCAGCCGATACGCCGTATCGGTGCGGATGCCCGCCGCGCTCGACCGCGGCGAGTTCTTCATCGACTACCAGCCGATGATCGACCTCGGCACCGGCGCGATGACGGGCGTCGAGGCGCTGGTGCGCTGGCGCGACCCGGAGCTCGGCGTCATCGGCCCCGAGCAGTTCGTCGGCGTCGCCGAGGAGACCGGCCTGATCATGCCGCTCGGCCGCTGGGTGCTGGAACAGGCCTGCGAACAGGCCGCCGACTGGGTCGCCAGGTTCGGCGACCGCGCACCCAAGCTCAGCGTCAACCTGGCCGTCCGGCAGGCCCGCAACGCCGGACTGGTCGCCGACATCGACCGGATCCTGCGCAACACCGGACTCGACCCGTCCATGCTGCAGCTGGAGATCACCGAATCGACGGTGGTCGGCCCCGAGGACGAAGCCCTCAAGGCCCTGCACGCCCTGGTCGACATGGGCGTCTCGCTGGCCGTCGACGACTTCGGCACCGGCTGGTCCAACCTCGCCTACCTGCGCGACCTGCCGGTCTCCAACCTGAAGATCGCCGGGTCGTTCGTCGGCGACCTGCACGACCCCGCCAAGGACACCCACCTCGGCTGGCGGATCGTCAGCGGCCTGGTCTCGCTCGCCCACACCCTCGGCCTGTCCGTCACCGCCGAGGGTGTGGAGAGCCGCGCCGACGCCGAACGGCTGCGGCTGATGGGCTGCGACCTCGCCCAGGGCTGGCACTTCGGCCGGCCGGTGCGGCCCGCCGAGATCGCCCGCCGGATCGCCGAGGGCGACCCCGAACGGGCCGCCGAAGCCGCGCTCGGCGAAGCACCCGGCGGTGTCGACCGCAGGCACGCCCCGGACGGCGTCCGGCTCGACAGCGTGCACCACCGTCCCCTCCCCGCACGGGAGTTGACTACCGAGCCGGAACCCGCGCCCCGGGCCGACGGCGACTCCTGAGCTCCCGCCCGGCGCTTCGGCGCCCCCGTTCGGCCCACCCGCCGGCGCTCCCGTTCGGCCCACCCGTCCACGGCTACCGGCCGGTACCCCGGCAAGCTGAAGGGCGTCGGGGCTGAACCGGAGAGCAGGAAGAGGCGGGACGAGATGGTGAAGGCATTCGGGTTCGTCGCGTACGGCGGGCCGGAGCAGCAGACGTTCCTGGACCGGCCGCTGCCCGAACCCGGCCCCGGCGGGGTACGGATCGAGGTCAGGGCGGCCGGCGTCAACCCGGCCGACTGGAAGAAACGGGAAGGCTGGTTCGGAACGGCCGCCGAACCGCCCCTGGTGATGGGCAGCGAGGCCGCGGGCGTGGTGACCGCCGTGGGGGAGGAGGCCAACGGGTTCGCCGTCGGCGACGAAGTGTTCGGCATCGCGCCCGCCGGGGCGTTCGCCGAACAGGTACTGCTGTCCGCCCGCGCCACCGCGCACAAACCCGCCGCCGTCGGCTTCGACCAGGCCGCCGCGCTGCCCGTCGCCGCCGCCACCGCGTACGACGCGCTCCAGCAACTCGACCTGCGGGCCGGCGAGAGCCTGCTGATCGTCGGCATCTCCGGCGGCGTCGGCAGCGCCGCCACCCAGATCGCCCGCGCCCGCGGCATCACCGTCCTCGGCACCGCCGGCGCCGCCAGCGCCGACCACGTCCGCGCCCTCGGCGGAACACCCGTCCGCTACGGCGACGGCGTCGCCGCCCGGCTCCGGGAAGCCGCCCCCGACGGCGTGGACGCGATCCTCGACCTGGTCGGCGGAGCGGCCGTCCGCGACGTCGCCGGGGCACTGCGCCGGCCCGGGCGGCTGGTGTCCACCGCCGACCGCGCCACCGCCGAGGAACTCGGCGGCGCGTACGTGCGACGCGACGGCACCGCGACCGTGCTCACCGTCCTCGCCGAACTGGTCGCCGACGGCGCGCTCGACGCCCAAATCAGCGCCAGGTACCCACTGGAGCGCGCCGCCGAGGCGATCGCCGAGGTCGAGTCCGGGCACGCCCGCGGCAAGCTGATCCTGGAGATGAACCGCCCGTGAAAATCACCGAGTTCACGCCCGGAGCGCCCTGCTGGGTCGAACTGTCCACCAAGGACCCCATCGCGGCCAGGACCTTCTACCACGAGCTGTTCGGCTGGCGCACCGAACCCATCCCGCTGGAGAAGGCGATGGGCTACACCCGGCTGTACGCCGGAGAGCAACTCGCCGCCGGACTGGTCGGGTTGGCGAAGGCCGAGCAGCCCACCGCGTGGAACATCAGCTTCCACACCACCGACGCCGACGCCACCGCAGAGAAGATCACCGCCGGTGGCGGCAGCCTGATCGTCCCGCCGACGGACGCCTTCGACTGGGGACGGTTCACCGTCGCCCGCGACCCCGGCGGTGCGGTCTTCTGCGGCTGGCAACCCGGAACCCTGCGCGGCTGCGACGTGATCAACGAACCTGGCGCGCTCGGCTGGGTGGAACTCGCCACCCGCGACCCGCAGGGCGCCACCGAGTTCTACCCCCGGGTGTTCGGCTGGAGCGTCACCACCGGCGAGATGTACACCCAATTCGGCCTGGAGGGACGGGACTTCGGCGGCATGATGGACATGGCCGACCAGTTCCCGGCCGAAGTCCCGCCGTACTGGATGCCGTACTTCGCGGTCGCCGACGTCGACCTGAGCGCCGAGCGCGCCGCGCTGCTCGGCGCCACCGTCACGCTGCCGCCCACCGACGTCCCCGACGGCCCGCGCCTCGCCGTGCTGCGCGACCCGCAGGGCGCGGTGTTCGGCATCCACGTGGCGTACCGGGAGAGTTGAGGCCGCAGCGGGGCGGGTACGACAGACTCGCCTGCTGGGCGGGCGAGTCACGGTACGGCTGTGATTCGGCTGCGGGGTACGGGAGTTCAGACCCTGGCCGACGGCAGATCCGGCGACGGCAAGGCCGGCTCGCCCCGGCGGCGACGCTCACGCAGCCGGGGCAGCGCAGCCGCCGCCCCGGCCGTCGCCGTCACCACCAGTGCCGTCAGCGGCACCCAGTCGCCCAGCCGGACGTACCACGTCCGGGCCGCCGGATCGGCCGGCGCCACCCGGACCGTCACCGCGCCCGACTCGCCCGTGGTCAGGTGCACCAGCCGGCGGCCCTGCGCGTCGTACGCCACCGACTCGCCCGTCAACGCCGCCTGCACCACCGGGCGGCCGGTCTCCGCCGCCCGGATCGCCCCCAGCGAGGCGTGCTGCGCCGGGGCCCAGGTGGACTGGAACGTCGAGGTCGCCGACTGGTACACGATCAGCCCGGCGCCTTCTCGGGAGGCGGCGCGCGACATGTCCGGGAACGCCGACTCGAAGCAGATCAGGGTACCGACCGGCAGTGGACGGCCGTCCCGCCCCACCACCGGCAGCAGGTGCACCGAGCTGCCCGGGGCCCGGTTCTCGCCCGCCGCCGAACTCACCCCCGCGATCCAGCCCAGCAGCGGACGCAGCGGAATGTACTCGCCGAACGGCACCAGCCGGATCTTGCGGTAGCGCGCCACGATGCCCGAGGGGTCCACCAGCACCGCGTCCTTGGAGATCCGGCCGTCCGCCTTCCGGGCGTCCTCGCCGACCAGCAGCCGCGCGCCCGTCGAAGCGGACAGCGCCGTCAGCCGGCCCAGCGTCGCGCCGTCCCGGTCCAGATCGGCGGTGGTCGAACTCTCGCCCCACACCACCAGATCCACCGGGCGGCCCGCCAACGACCGGGTGATCCGGACGTTCGCCTCCAACCGGGCCTGCTCGTCCGGCGTCTGGCCCGCCTGCACCAGCGCCACCGTCGCCGAACCGCGAGTGGCCGGCGCGGCCTGCGCGGCGAACGCCAACGGACCCGCCAGCACCGAGGCCAGCGCCGTCGCACCCGCCAGCAGCCGCAGCCGCACACCGCGGGCCAGCACCACGATCGTCAACGCGGTGTTGACCGTCACCAACGCCCAACTCACCAGCCACACCCCGCCGATCGAGGCCAGCCCGAGCACCGCCGGATGCTCCCACTGCGACGCGCCCAGCAGCGCCCACGGCCCGCCCAGCGCATGCCAGGACCGGGCGAACTCGGCGCTCACCCACACCGCCGGCACCACCACCAGGGCCGCCGCCGACCGGCGGAGCGTCAACTTGCCGTGCAACAACCACCACACGGCCAGGCCCACCGGCGCCTGCAACACCCCGAACACCACCGCCAGCAGCGGCAGCGCCGGGCCGATCGACGGGATCAGCCAGTACATGGCAGTCAGGATGAACCCCGCCCCGAACCACCAGCCGCGCACCGCCGCCTCGCGCGCCCCGCCCGCCGCGCGCATCAGCAACAGCCCCGGCACCAGCGCCACCCAGGCGAGGACCGCCAGACCCGCGCCGGGGAACGTCAGAACGGGCAGCGCACCCGCGACCAGCGCGCCGTAGCGCGCCGGGCGGGTGAGGGCGATTCGCAGGCTCATGTGGAAATTGTCCGCCCGGGCGGGGTGGAAGGCACCCCTATTCGATCATCGGAACGTCAAGTGTCGCCCCGGTGTCGTCCGGCGTTGCCCCGGCGTCGTCGGGCGTTGCCCCGGTGTGGCCCCGGTGTCGTCCGGAGTTCACGGCCCCGGGTTCGTGTTCACTCGCCCTCCAGGTCGCCCTCGGTCTCCAGGAAGACCTGCCGCAGCTCCGCCAGCAGCGCCGGGTCCGGCTCCGCCCACAGGCCGCGCTCGGCGGCCTCCAGCAGGCGCTCCGAAATTCCGTGCAGCGCCCACGGGTTGGCCTCGGCGAAGAACTCGCGGTTGACCGGGTCGAGGACGTACTCCTCGGTGAGCTTCTCGTACATCCAGTCCGCGACCACGCCGGTGGTAGCGTCGTAGCCGAACAGGTAGTCCACCGTCGCGGCCATCTCGAAAGCACCCTTGTAGCCGTGTCGGCGCATCGCCTCCAGCCAGCGCGGATTCACCACCCGCGCCCGGAACACCCGGGCCGCCTCCTCGGTGAGCGTACGGGTGCGCACCGTCTCCGGGCGGGTCGAGTCGCCGATGTACGCCGCCGGGCTGCTGCCCGTCAGCGCGCGCACGGTGGCCACCATGCCGCCGTGGTACTGGAAGTAGTCGTCGGAATCGGCGATGTCGTGCTCGCGGGTGTCGGTGTTCTTGGCCGCCACCGTGATCCGCCGGTAAGCGCTTTCCATTTCCTCCCGGGCCGGCCGCCCGTCCAGCCCCCGGCCGTACGCGTACCCGCCCCACACCGTGTACACCTCGGCCAGGTCCGCGTCGGTGCGCCAGTCCCGGCTGTCGATCAGCTGCAACAGACCCGCGCCGTACGTGCCCGGACGGGAGCCGAACACCCGGACGGTGGCCCGGCGTTCGTCACCGTGCTCGGCCAGGTCCGCCTGCACGTGCGCCCGGACGAAGTTCTGCTCGGCGGGCTCCTCCTGGCGGGCCGCCAACCGCACCGCGTCGTCCAGCAGCGCCACCACGTGCGGGAACGCGTCCCGGAAGAACCCGGAGATGCGCAGCGTCACATCGATCCGGGGACGGCCCAACTCCTCGAGCGGGATCGCCTCCAGACCCGTCACCCGGCGCGAAGCGTCGTCCCACACCGGGCGGACACCCAGCAGCGCGAGCGCCTCGGCAATGTCGTCACCCGCGGTGCGCATCGCGCTCGTACCCCACAGCGACAGGCCCACCGAGGACGGGAACTCCCCGTTGTTGTCGGCCCGATAACGCTCGATCAGGGACGCGGAAAGCGCTTGCCCGGTCTCCCAGGCGAGCCGGCTCGGCACCGCCTTCGGATCCACCGAGTAGAAATTCCGCCCCGTCGGCAGCACGTTGACCAGCCCGCGCAACGGCGACCCCGACGGCCCCGCCGGAACGAAGCCGCCCTGCAGCGCATGCAGCACCGCGTCCAACTCGTCCGTGGTGGCCGCGAGTCGGGGCACCACCTGGGCCGCCGCGAAAGCCAGCACCTCGGAGACGGCCGCGGGCAGACCGGCGGCGACCTTCTCCACGGCCGCCGGGTTCCAGTCCTCGGCCTCCATCGCCTCCACCAGCGCCCGCGCCTGAGCCTCGGCCGCGTCCGTCGCCCCCAGCGCCAGCGCCGCCTCGTCCAGACCGAGCGCCTCGCGCAGACCCGGCAGCGCACTCACACCGCCCCAGATCTGCCGCGCCCGCAGAATGGCCAGGACGATGTTGACCCGGTCCGCGCCACGCGGAGCCTGGCCGAGCACGTGCAGACCGTCACGGATCTGCGCGTCCTTCACCTCGCACAGCCAGCCGTCCACGTGCAGCAGGAAGTCGTCGAACCCGTCGTCCTCCGGCCGCTCCGCCAACCCCAGGTCGTGGTCCAGCTTCGCGGCCTGGATCAACGTCCAGATCTGCGCCCGGATCGCCGGCAGCTTCGCCGGATCCATCGCCGCGATGTTCGAGTGCTCGTCCAGCAGTTGCTCAAGACGCGCGATGTCACCGTACGAATCGGCCCGCGCCATCGGCGGCACCAGATGATCGACCAGCGTGGCATGCGCCCGGCGCTTCGCCTGCGTGCCCTCACCCGGATCGTTCACCAGGAACGGGTAGACGAGGGGCAGATCACCGAGGGCGGCATCCGGACCGCACTCCGCGGACAGCGCCGCCGTCTTGCCCGGCAGCCACTCCAGATTGCCGTGCTTGCCCAGGTGCACCACCGCGTGCGCACCGAACCCGCCGTCCTGCTGCGCCGCCGCGATCCAGCGGTACGCCGCCAGGTAGTGGTGGCTCGGCGGCAGGTCCGGGTCGTGGTAGATCGCCACCGGGTTCTCGCCGAACCCGCGCGGCGGCTGGATCAGGACCAGCAGATTGCCCGACCGGAGCGCGGCCAGCACGATGTCGCCGTCCGGGTTCTGCGACCGGTCCACGTACAGCTCGCCCGGCGCCGGACCCCAGTGCTCCTCCACCCGCTCGCGCAGCGCCGCCGGGAGAGCGGCGTACCAGCGCCGGTAGTCGGCGGCCGGGATGCGTATCGGGTTGCGGGCGAGCTGGTCCTCCGTCAGCCACGCCTGGTCGTAGCCGCCCGCCTCGATCAGGGCGTGGATCAGGGCGTCGCCGTCGTGGCCGTGGCCGGTGTCGGTGTGCAGGCCCGGGAGGCTGTCGCCCAGGTCCATGCCCTCCGCACGCAGCCGCTCCAGCAGCCGGATCGCCGAGGCCGGGGTGTCCAGACCGACCGCGTTGCCGACCCGCGCATGCTTGGTCGGATAAGCGGACAGGACGAGCGCGAGGCGCCGTGCGGACGCCGGAGTGTGACGCAACCGGGCATGCCGCACGGCGATCCCGGCCACCCGCGACGCACGTTCGGGGTCCGCTGCGTACACCGTAAGCCCGTCCTCGTCGACCTCCTTGAACGAGAACGGAACAGTGATCAGCCGACCGTCGAACTCCGGGACCGCCACCTGCGTCGCCGTGTCCAACGGCGACAGCCCGTCGTCGCTGCCCTCCCACTGCGCCCGCGACCAGGTCAGGCACAACGCCTGCAGGATCGGCCGGTCCAACGCCGCCAACGCCCCCGCGTCCCAAGCCTCTTCGTCACCACCCGCCTGCGCATCGGCCGGCCGCGTGCCGCCCGCCGCCAGCACCGTCGTCACGATCACATCGGCCGCACCCAGCTCCGCCAGCAACTCCGGCTCCGCGCCGCGCAACGAGGCGCAGAAGTACGCGCGGGCCTGCGCGCCCTCGTCCTCGATCGCCCGGCAGAGCGTCTCCACGAACGCAGTGTTGCCGCTCATGTGGTGCGCCCGGTAGTACAGCACCGCGACGGAAGGGCCTTCGCTCTGCGGGCGGGTGGGGCTTTCCAACGGGGTGCCGGCGGTGCGCTCCAGCGGCGTGCGGGCGGTGCGCTCCAACGGACCCCAGGACGGGGCCGAGGCCGGCGGCGCGAAACCGTGACCGGTCAGCAGCACCGTGTCCGACAGGAACGCACCCAGCTCCGCCAGGTTCGCCGGACCACCGTGCGCCAGGTACGCGTGCGCCTCCGCCGCGATGCCCGCCGGCACCGTCGACAACTCCATCAACTGCGCGTCCGGCGCCTGCTCACCCGTCAGCACCACCACCGGACGCGGCCCCGCGAGCAGCGCGTCCAGCCCCTCCTGCCAGGCCCGGCGCCCACCCAGCAGCCGCACCACCACCAGCTCCACACCCTCCAGCAGAGCGGGCAGCTCGGCGGGGTCCAGGCGCGCCGGATTGCCCCAACGGAAGCGCACCGGCCCGCTCGACGCCCGGGCACTCAGCAGGTCCGTGTCCGACGTGGACAGCAACAGGATCATGCGAAAGCCCTCCCGGGCGTCTCGAACAGCGCGAACAACGCGAACAACGCGAACAACGCGGACAACGCGAACAACCCGGACAGCCCGGTCGTCGGGGCACAGGTGCGGTCGAGGATGAGGAACGGCCCGATGGGCGGCACGGCAGACGTCGCGACGGACCACCCGGTGGGGACAGAGCCCACGGGCATCCGGGGCACCCGCCAGGATGCGGGCATGCGGCAGCGCATGGCACGGACCTTCCTCGGGGTCCTCGCCCCGGGCAGTGGAGGACGGCCGGAGTTCCTGGCTCCCACGGCTCACTGAGCCGCGGTCACAGTGGCGGGACCGCACCGGATTCGCACCGGACTTCCTCCGCTGTGCCGTCGCTGGCAGCGGACACCCCGAGGGGCGCCCGCCAGCATCGTACGGGTTGATGGCCCATCGGCGGGAGTGTGACCTGCGCCGCGCCTCCGCCCACGGCCCCGGGCATCCGCGCTGACCTGGGTACTTGGCCGGCGAGCGGGGAGGGATGACGGTGGCTGGGCGATGGTCGGGGGCGAGGCCGGGTTGGTGGCCGGGGCGACGGTCGGGGCTGAGGCCGGGCCGGTGGTCGGGGCAACGATCGGGGCGACGGTCGGGGCAGTGGCGCGATTCGCGGCCATGGGTATGCTCGCCGCCATGCCACCCACACCCGACGCCCTTGCGGCACCCTTCGTCGGGCCCGACCGAGGCCGCGCCGACGCCTGCCCCGGCGCGCTCCGCCTGCACCCCGCCGAGGACGGTCACCTCGCCCGACTCCGGCTGCCCGGCGGCTACTTGACGCATCGTCAGATCCTCGCCCTGGCCGACGCGGCCGACGCGCTGGGTGACGGCGAAGTCGAGATCACCTCCCGCGGCAACCTCCAGCTGCGCGGTCTGCGCGAACAGTGCGCCACCGACCTCGCCGAACGACTGCGCACCGTCGGCCTGTTGCCCTCCGACACCCACGAACGCGTCCGCAACATCGTCGCCTCCCCGCTGTCCGGTCTCGACGGCCGCGGCTGCTTGGACCTCGATCTCCCGGGCTGGGTACGGGAGGTGGACGCTTCCCTGTGCGCCGCCCCCTGGGCTGCCCGACTCTCCGGCAAGTTCCTGTTCGCCCTCGACGACGGCCGCGGCGACACCGCCGCCCTCTCCGCCGATGTGACCTTGATCGCAATCGGCGACGGCCGCGCCCTGCTGCGCCTCGGCCGCGCCCGCCACGCCACCACCGTCGACCACCCCGTATCCGCCGCCCTCGACGCCGCCCGCCACTTCCTCGACCTGGCCGCCGGCCGCGCCTGGCACCTGCGCGAAGTCCAGGACGAACTGCCGGTCGGTGACGTACCGCTGCCACGATTCGCGGGGGAGCGGCCCGCGCTGGGTGCTGTGCCCGGTGGCGGAGTGTCGGTCGGGCTGCGCTTCGGGCGCGCGACCAGCGCGCAGTGGCGACTGCTGGCGGACGTGCTGGCGTCGGCGGGTGGGGGAGCGGGCAACGATGGCCCGAGCGTGCGGCTCACCCCGTGGCGCGGAGTCGTGGTTCCCGGAGCCGGGGCGGACTGGTTGCCACGTCTCGCCGACGCGGGCTTTCGGGTCGAGTCCGGCGGCCCCTGGGAGGGCGTCAGTGCCTGCACCGGCCTGCCCGGTTGCGGGAAAGCGCTTGCGGACGTCCGGGCCCAGGCCGCCCGTGCGATTGCCGCGGTTCCGGTCGAGGGTCTGCCCGTGCACTGGTCCGGCTGCGAACGCCGCTGTGGACACCCCGCCGGCCGCTGGGTCGATGTACTGGCCACCGCGACCGGGTACCGGATCGCTGTGGATGGCCGGGGCCGGGAGATCGACCGGACCGCGTCGGGCGACAGCGGCGAGATCGTCCGTGCGGGGATCAACTCCGATGGGAGTGACCTCACCGGCGGGGGCGGCGCCGACGAGAACATCTACGCACAGATAGTCCGTGCGGGGATCAACTCGGTCGGCAGCAACACCGGAGACAGCAACACCGGAGGCAGCACCACCACCGAGTGCGACAGCACCGAGTACGACAGCACCGGGTACGACAGCACCGAGTACGACAGCACCGGGTACGACAGCACCGAGTACGACAGCACCGAGCGCGACAGCACCGAGTACGACAGCACCGAGTACGACAGCACCGAGCACGACAGCACCGAGAACCACCTCGCCGAGGCAGTCGCCGAGGCGCGCAATGCCGAATGGCGGAGGACCGAATGATCGACTACGAGAAGGACGGCGCAGCCATCTACCGCCAGTCCTTCGCCACCATCCGCGCCGAGGCCGACCTCGCCGCGTTGCCTGCCGACGTGGCTCAGGTCGCGGTCCGGATGATTCACGCGTGCGGGATGACCGACCTGGTCGAGGACCTGCTGTGGTCGCCGAACGTGGTCGCCGACGCCCGGCGTGCCCTGCGGGCCGGCGCGCCGATCCTGTGCGACGTCAACATGGTTGCCAGTGGCGTGACCCGCAAGCGGTTGCCCGCTGACAACGAGGTGATCTGCACCCTCACGGACCCGTCGGTGCCCGAACTCGCCCGCGCCATGGGCACCACCCGCAGCGCGGCCGCGATGGAGCTCTGGTTGCCCCGGCTGGAGGGTTCCGTGGTTGCCGTCGGCAACGCGCCCACCTCGCTGTTCCGGCTGCTGGAGATGATCGAGGCCGGCGCGCCCCGACCCGCCGCCGTGATCGGCGTCCCCGTCGGCTTCATCGGCGCCGCCGAGTCCAAGCAGGCCCTGGCCGAACACCCGGCCGCACTGGAACACCTGGTGGTCCGGGGCCGCCGGGGCGGCAGCGCGATCGCCGCTGCCGCGATCAACGCGATTGCGAGCGAACAGGAATGACGGAGCGTCAGAAATCTGTCGAGGCCGGTCGCTCGGCGACGGCCGGGCGGCTGTACGGCGTCGGCGTAGGGCCGGGTGACCCGTCGCTGATCACGGTGCGCGCCGCCGAACTCATCGGCCGGGCCGATGTCATCGCCTACCACTGTGCGCGCCACGGCCGCTCGCACGCCCGGGCCATCGCCGAGCGCTATCTGACTGGCCATCAGATAGAAGAGCGGCTGATGTACCCCGTCACCGTGGAGACCACCGACCACCCCGGCGGCTATCGGGGTGCGCTGGACGACTTCTACCAGGAGGCGTCCGACCGTCTGGCCGCGCACCTCGACGCCGGGCGCACTGTCGTGGTGCTCGCCGAGGGCGACCCGCTGTTCTACGGCTCCTACCAGCACATGCACAAGCGCCTCGCGCACCGCTACCCCACCGAGGTGGTGCCGGGCGTCACCTCCATCAGCGCTGCCGCTGCTCGCCTCGGCGCCCCGCTGGTGGAGGCCGAGGAGGTCCTGACGATCATCCCAGGCACCCTGCCGGAGGAGGAATTGACGGCGCGCCTTGCCGCCACCGACTCCGCCGTCATCATGAAGCTCGGCCGCACCTTCCCCACTGTTCGCCGCGCCCTGGAGCGGGCCGGGCGGCTGGACGAGGCCCGGTACGTCGAGCGCGCCACCATGGACGGCGAACGCACCGGCCGGCTCGCCGAGATCGACGCCGACAGCGTGCCGTACTTCTCGGTCGCCGTCCTGCCCAGCCGGGTCGCCGCCCTCGGCTCCGACGGCCGGCCCTTCGAGGCGCTGGCGGCGCGCGGAGACGAACTCCCGGACGCCGAACCGGAGATGGGCGAGGTCGTGGTGGTCGGGACCGGCCCGGCCGGGCCGCTGTGGCTGACACCCGAGGCGCGCGGGGCGCTCGCCAACGCGACCGACCTGGTCGGCTACACGACCTACCTGGACCGGGTGCCGGTCCGTGCGGGGCAGGTGCGGCACGGCTCCGACAACAAGGTCGAGGGCGTACGGGCGGAATTCGCTCTGGAGTTGGCGCGTCGGGGCCGCCGGGTCGCGGTCGTCTCCTCGGGCGACCCCGGCGTGTTCGCGATGGCCACCGCCGTGCTGGAGGCCGCCTGCCAGGACCCGTACCGGGACGTCGCCGTCCGGGTGCTGCCCGGGGTGACGGCCGCGCACGCCGCCGCGTCCCGGGCCGGTGCGCCGCTCGGCCACGACTACGCGGTGATCTCGCTCTCCGACCGGCTCAAGCCCTGGGACGTGATCGCCCGCCGGCTGCGCGCCGCCGCGGCGGCCGACCTGGTGCTCGCGCTGTACAACCCCGGCTCCAAGTCCCGCACCACCCAGGTGGGTTCGGCGCGTGACCTGCTGCTGGAGTACCGCGACCCGGCGACGCCCGTGGTGATGGCCCGCGACGTGGGCGGCCCCACCGAGCGGGTCCGCACCGTCGCACTGGCCGAACTCGACCCCGCAGAGGTCGACATGCGCACCCTGCTGCTGATCGGCTCCACCCAGACCCAGTGGGTGCAGCGCGGCGACGACCGTGACGTGGTGTGGACGCCGCGCCGTTACCCGGACAGCTGATCCTTCATCAGTTCACCAGAGTGCCAAGCCAGTTGACCGCCCCGGCGACGTCCGGGGCGGTCCGCACGCTCTGTGGGGCGGGCGGGCGCTGGACGACGACCACCGGGAGACCGAGTTCGCGGGCGGCGGTCAGCTTGGGGGCGGTGGCGGCGCTGCCGCTGTCCTTGGTCACCAGGACGTCGATGCGATGCGTCCGCAGCAACTCGCGTTCCCCTTCGAGGGTGAACGGCCCACGTTCCAGCAGGACTTCGAGGGACGCGGGCATCGGGGGCGCCGGCGGCTCGACCGAACGGGCCAGGAACCAGAGGGTGTTGAGGTGCGCGAACGCGGCGATGCCCTGACGGCCGGTGGTCAGGAACACCCGGGAGCCGAGCGTGGGCAGGGCGTCGGCCGCAGCGGCCAGGCTCGGCACCGGATGCCAGCGGTCGCCGTCCTGCGGCAGCCAGCTGGGGCGGCGCAGCGCCAGCAGCGGGGTGCCGGTTTCGGTGACGGCCAGGGCTGCGTTTCGGCTCATGGTCTCGGCGAACGGGTGGGTGGCGTCGATCAGCGCGTCCACCTGGTGGGTGCGCAGCCAGGTGGCGAGGCCGGCCGGGCCGCCGAAGCCGCCGATCCGTACGTCCCCGGCGGGCAGCCGCGGTTGGGCCACCCGCCCGGCCAGTGAACTGGTCACCCGCAGGGCCGGGTCGGCGGCCAGCACGTCCGCCAGCCGGCGGGCTTCGCTGGTGCCGCCGAGGATCAGGACGTGCATGGCGGACTCCCGGGGCCGGTGCGGTACGGACACGGCCAGCCTAGCCGGGGCCGCCCGCGCCGCCCGAGGGGGAACCCGGTGGACGGCGCTGGGCGGGGCCGACGGGATGTCAGTCGGTGACGACGGCCTGGGCGTCGATCTCCACCAGCATGGGCTCCTGCGGGAGTTCGACGAACACGGTGGTGCGGCACGGCTTGACGCCACCCGGCTTGATGTTCTCGTCGATGAACTCGGCGTAGACCTCGTTCATCAGCGGGAAGTCGGCGCGCTTGGTGAGGTAGACGCGGAACATCACGACGTCCTCGATGGTCGCGCCGCCGGCCTCGACGATGGCCTTGACGTTCTCCAGGGTGCGGCGGGTCTGGGCCTTCACATCGCCGTGGTGGAGGTACTCGCCGGTGGCCGGGTCCTGCGGGCCCTGGCCGGAGACCTGGAGGATCGGGCCCTTGCGGACGCCCTGCGAGAACATCCAGGCCGGGGCGGGCGCGCCGTCGGTGCGGATCTCGGTCTTGTCGCTCATGTGCGGTGCTCCAGAAAGGAGGTGACGGATCGTCAGGAACGTTTTGGCCGGAGACGGTGTTCGTCAGGACGGGAAGCCGCGGGCGGGAAGGCCCGCGTCGGCGGAGATCGCCCGGGTGCAGGCGAGCAGTTGGGGGAGCAGGTCGAGGACCTGCTCGTAGGGGAGGACGACGTCCGGCACGGAGATGGACGCTGCGGCGACCACCCGGCCGGAGACGTCCCGGATCGGCGCGGCCACGCAGTTGATGAACGCCTCGTGCTCGGCATGGTCCTGCGCCCAGCCCTGCGCGGCGACCTGCTCCAGTTCGGCGAGCAGGGCGTGCGGGGTGGTGAGGGTGTTGGGCGTGTGGACGGTGAACTCGATGGTGTCCACCACCCGGCGGCGCTCGGCCGGCGGCAGGTCGGCCAGCAGGACCTTCGCCACGGCCGTGTTGTGCAGCGCGGCCCGCAGCCCGATCCGCGAGTACATCCGCACCGGGTGCCGCGAGTCGTACTTGTCGATGTAGACCACCTCGCCGCCCTCGTACGCGGCCAGATGCACGGTCTGGCCGGTTGCCGCGTTCAGCTCCGCCAGGTGCGGCGCGGCGGTGCGACGGATGCCGCGCTGCTCCAGCGCGAGGCTGGACAGCGCGAACAGGCCCGCGCCCAGGTGGTAGCGGTACTGGGCGTCGCGGTGGACGAACCGTTCCGCCTCCATGGTCTGCAGCAGCCGCAGCACGGTGGTCTTGTGCACGCCGATCAGGTCGGCCAGCTGGTCCAGGGAGCGTTCGCCCTCGCCGAGTTCGGCGAGCAGGCGCAGGGCGCGGGTGACGGTCTGACTCATGGGTGTCCCGATGTTCCGAGGGTTTCGAGGGCTTCGGGGAGGTTACGGGCTCCGACACCGGCCGCGGCCGCGGGGTCGGTGACAGCGGCAGTGGTGAGCGCGGGGGAGACGATGCCGGACGCGCAGACGCGGGTCGCGGCCCAGTCCCGCTCGTCGGCGGCGAGCAGCGCGGCCACGGTGCGGGCGTCCGGGAGGGTGCCGTGGTCGGTGGGCGCGGTCAGCGCGCCTGCTGCCGACAAGTGGCCGAGGCGCAGCCGGGAGCGCTGGTCGAGCCCGCGCAGGGTGCCGGCGAGGTAGCCGGCCGCGAACGCGTCGCCCGCGCCGGTGGGTTCGACCACCTCGACGGCGAGCGCGGGCTCGGTGACCGAACCACCGTTGCGGTCGAGTGCGGTGACGAGGTGTCCGGCATCCTTGACGACCAGCACGGAAGGAGAGGGAAAGCGCTTTCTCAGCGCGGTCGGATCGCCGGTGCCGAACGCGTCCTCGGCCTCGTCCGCGCCGAGCAGCAGCACATCGGAGGCGTCCAGCAGGGCGGGCAGCACCGACGGGTCGCGGCGGCGCCACAGCACGGGGCGCCAGTTGAGGTCGAAGGAGACCAGCCGGCCCGGGCGGCGGCGGGCCAGCAGGGCGCGCACCAGGGCGAGGCAGTCGTCGGAGAGCGCCGGCGTGATGCCCGTCAGGTGCAGCAGCGGGGCGCGGTCCATCAGTGCGGCGGCCACCGGGTCGTCCAGCAGGGCGGGGGAGAGCGCGGAGGCCGCCGAGCCGGTGCGGTAGTAGTGCAGGCGGGAGCGGCCCGCGCCGAGGTCGTGCGGGAGCCCGGAGCCGCCGGTCTCCTTCAGGTACACGCCGGTCGGGCGGTGCGGGTCCACCGCGACGGCCGAGACGTCCACGCCCGCCGCCGCCAGGTCGCCGGTGAGACGGCGGCCGAAACCGTCCGCGCCGACCCGGCTGATCCAGGCGGCCGGCACGCCGAGCCCCGCGAGTGCCGCGGCGACATTGGACTCGGCGCCGCCCACCGAGGGCCGGAACGCGCCGACGGCCTCGAACGGTCCCGGCCGGTCGGGCAGCAGCGCCGCCATCGACTCGCCCAGGCACACCGCCCGGGCGACCGCCGCCCCGCCGTCCTGATCCGCCATCAATCCCGCTCCCTCACCCTCGGGCCCGCAGCCCCCGCTCCCGCCAACAGCGGCCCGCGCGGCCGTCGCTCGGCGGTGAGCCCCGGTGCTGCGTACCTGGTGGGAAGGGTGGACGGGCCGCGTCGCGGTCCGTTGACCGCCATCCGGCGTGATGCTAGAACCGTAACACCAGCATGCGCAATAGAGGTTGCACATGTTGCAACGTCCCAGCTCGTCGGTGGGCCGGGATCGGAACGGAGGCACGGCCATGAGCAACAGGGCGGCACACCAGCACACCGGACACCACTCCTTCGCGGACCCCGCCCACGGGCCCGGCATCGACCCCGCCGCCGTTGCCGCACTCGCCGACGAGACACTCGACTGGCGCTTCAAAGCCGTCCCCGCCGACGCCTGGGGCCACACCGTCCGCGACTGGCTCGCCACCCGCCCCACCCTCGACACCCTCGGCACCCCGCTGCTCACCCTCGACGCCGCCGCCCTCGACCACAACCTGCACACCATGGCCGCCTGGTGCCGTGACGCCGGCGTACTGCTCGCCCCGCACGGCAAAACCACCATGGCCCCCGCCCTCTGGCAGGCCCAACTCGCCGCCGGCGCCCACGCCATCACCCTCGCCAACCTGCCCCAACTGCGCGTCGCCCGCGCCTTCGGCGTCCAGCGCCTGCTGCTCGCCAACACCCTGCTCGACCCCGCCGGCCTCGCCTGGCTCGCCGCCGAACTCGACCGCGACCCCGAGTTCGCCTTCACCTCCTGGGCCGACTCCGCAGACAGCGTCCGGCAGATGGACGCCGCCCTGCGCGCCGCCGGCGCCACCCGTCCCGTCGAAGTCCTGGTCGAACTCGGCGGCCCCGGCGGCCGCACCGGCGCCCGCGGCATCCCCGCCGCCCTCGACGTCGCCGCCGCCGTGCACGCCGCCCCCACCCTCCGGCTGGCCGGCGTCGGCGGCTACGAAGGCGCCCTCGCCCACGACGCCTCCGACCGCGCCCTCGACACCGTACGCGCCTACCTGCGCGACCTCGCCGACCTGCACCGCCGCCTCGCCCCCGACTACCCCACCCCCACCCCCGTCGTCACCGCGGGCGGCAGCGCCTACTTCGACACCGTCGCCCAGGAGTTGAACCCGCTCACCGCCGACGTCCCCGGCACCCGCCTCATCGTCCGGGCCGGCGCCTACCTCGCCCACGACGACGGCTTCTACCGCGGCATCTCCCCACTCGCCCGCACCACCGGAGCCACCCCCCTGCACTCCGCCATGCACGGCTGGGCCCGCGTCGTCTCCCACCCCGAACCCCAACTCGCCCTGCTGGACGCCGGAAAGCGCGACCTGCCGTTCGACGAAGGCCTGCCCGAACCGCAACTCGTCCGGGGCGCCGGAGAGTTGAGCGGAGCAGAAGTCACCGCACTCAACGACCAGCACACCTTCCTGCGCGGCGCCGGCGACGCCGCCCCGATCGGCGCCGTCGTCCGACTCGGCCTCTCCCACCCCTGCACCGCCTTCGACAAGTGGAACCTGATCCCCGTCCTCGACCACGCCGACGCCGAACACCCGCGCGTGGTCGACCTGGTGAGGACCTACTTCTGATGCCCGACCTCCTGCTGCGCGGCGCCACCGTCATCGACGGCACCGGCGCCGACCGCTACCGCGCCGATGTCACCGTCACCTCCGACGGACACATCGACGCGATAGGCCACGGCCTCACCGCCCGCCGCACCATCGACGCCGACGGCCTCGTCCTCGCCCCCGGCTTCATCGACCTGCACGCCCACTCCGACCTGAGCCTGCTCGTCGAACCCGACCACCCCTCCCGGACCACCCAAGGCATCACCCTCGACGTCCTCGGCCAGGACGGACTGTCCTACGCCCCCGCCGACGACACCACCCTCGCCGCGCTGCGCCGCCAACTCGCAGGCTGGAACGGCGATCCCGACGGATTCGACTGGAACTGGCGCACCGTCGGCCAGTACCTCGACCGCCTCGACCGGGCCATCGGCGTCAACGCCTGCTACCTCGCCCCGCACGGCACCATCCGGATGCTCGCCACGGGTTGGGACAACCGTCCACCGAGCGACGCCGAACTCGACCGGATGCGGGCCCTGTTGGACCAGGCGCTGGCGGACGGCGCGGTCGGCATGTCCACCGGACTCAGCTACACCCCCGGCATGTACGCCGACACCGCCGAACTCGTCGCCCTGTGCCGGATCGTCGCCGCCCGCGGCGGCTACCACGCCCCGCACCAACGCTCGTACGGCGCAGGCGCGTTGGAAGGCTATGCGGAAATGGTGGAGATCTCCCGGCGCTCCGGCTGCCCGCTGCACCTCACCCACGCCACGATGAACTTCGGCGTCAACGAAGGCCGCGCCGACGAGCTCCTCGCCCTGATCGACACCGCCCTCGCCGAGGGAATCGACGTCACCCTCGACAGCTACCCCTACCTGCCCGGATCCACCACCCTGGCCGCCCTGCTGCCCAGTTGGTCCACCGAAGGCGGCCCCGAAGCCACCCTGGCCCGCCTCGCCGACCCCGCCGCCCGCGAGCGCATCCGCGCCGACGTCGAAGAACACGGCAGCGACGGCTGCCACGGCGTGGTCACCGACTGGGACACCATCCAGATCTCCGGCGTCCGCAACACCGCCCTCGCCGCCGTCGTCGGCCGCAAGATCTCCGAACTCGCCGCCGAACAGGGCCGCACCGGCACCGAGGTGTTCTTCCGACTGCTGCTCGCCGACCAGTTGGGCACCACGATCCTCCAGCACGTCGGCCACGAGGAGAACGTCCGCGCCATCATGCGCCACCCCGCGCACACCGTGGGCAGCGACGGCCTGCTCGTCGGCGCCCGCCCCCACCCCCGCGCCTGGGGCACCTTCCCGCGCTGTCTCGGCCACTACAGCCGGGACTTGGGCGTCCTGACGCTGGAGGAGACGATCGCCCGAATGACCGGCCGCCCCGCCCGCCGCCTGCGCCTCGACCGGCGCGGACTGATCCGGCCCGGCCACCACGCCGACCTGGTCCTCTTCGACCCGCAGACCGTCCGCGACACCGCCACCTTCGACCGCCCTCGCCGACCCGCCGACGGCATCGCCCACGTCCTGGTCGGCGGCATACCCGCCCTCACCGACGGCAAGCCGACCGGCGAACTGGCGGGGCGGGCGCTGCGACGTGACGCGGACGGGCTGGTGCGGGCGGTGAACTGACGCCCCGTCAGAGCGCTACTACCGGACGTCTTTCAGGAAACAGGAGCTGGGGAGCATGGGGACCGAACTGACCGACCTGCGCGCGGCGTTGGCCGCACAGCCCGTGATAGCCGTGGTGCGGGCGCCGGTGATTCCCGACGCGGTCGCGCTGTGCGAAGCACTCGCCGAGGGCGGCATCGCCTGGACCGAACTCACCTTCACCACACCGGACGTGACCCGCCACGTCGCCACCGCCGCGAAGGCCGGCTGCCGGATCGGCGTCGGTACCGTCCTCACCGCCGAGCAGGCCCACGAAGGAATCGACGCCGGAGCGCTCTTCCTGGTCACCCCCGGCCTGCGCCCCGCCGTCGCCACCGTCGCCCACGAGGCCGAAATCCCCGTCGTGATGGGCGCACTGACCCCCAGCGAGGTCGCCGACGCGCTCGACCTCGGCGCCGCCGCCGTGAAGATCTTCCCCGCGAAGGCGTTCGGCCCCGGCTACTTCAAGGACCTGCACGGCCCCTACCCCCGCATCCCTCTGGTCGCCTCCGGCGGCGTCAACGCCACCAACGCCAAGGCATTCCTCGACCACGGCGCCCTCGCCGTCTGCGCCGGCACCGACGTCGTCCCCCCGCAGACCGTCGCCGACGGCGACTGGGCCGAGATCACCCGCCGCGCCAAGGCGTTCATCGCCTCGCTCGACTGAGAGCGGCCGGGGCGGCGGTCGGGCGGCGGTCGGCGACGGTCTGCGGTGGTCGGCGACGGCCTGCGGAAGAATGGGAAAGCGCTTACCGGCTGCGGGTGGTGGAGTACAGGTGGCTGTCGCGGAACTCGGTCGCGGCCAGGGTGCGGCCGACGATGATCACAGCGGTGCGGAGCACACCTGCGGCCTTGACCTGGACGGCGATGTCGGCCAGGGTGCCGCGCAGCACCAGTTCGTCCGGGCGGCTGGCCAGCGCCACCACTGCGGCGGGGCAGTCCGGTCCGTAGTGCGGGAGGAGTTCGTCCACCACGCTGTCCACGTAGCGGGCCGCCAGGTGCAGGACGAGCAGGGCGCCGCTCCTGCCGAGGACGGCCAGCTCCTCGCCGGGCGGCATTGGCGTCGCCTGGCGGGCCACCCGGGTCAGGATCACCGTCTGGCCGACCGTCGGGACCGTCAACTCCCGCTTCAGTGCCGCCGCGGCCGCCGCGAACGCCGGGACGCCCGGGACCACCTCGTACGGGATGTCCGCCGCGTCCAGGCGGCGCATCTGCTCCGCCATCGCCGAGAACACCGAGGGGTCGCCCGAGTGCAGCCGCGCCACGTCCTGGCCCTCGGCGTGCGCACGGACGATCTCCGCGATGATCTGGTCGAGGTCGAGGTTCGCGGTGTCCACCAGCCGCGCCCCCGGCGGGCAGTCGGCCAGCAACTCCGCCGGCACCAGGCTCCCCGCGTACAGGCACACCCCGCACGCCGCCAGCGTCCGCTGCCCGCGCACCGTGATCAGATCGGCCGCACCCGGACCGGCACCGATGAAATAGACCGTCACTTCGCTGCTCCTCCGATTTCCTCGGCCGCACCGGATACCCCGGCGCCGCCGCCCTTGACCACGCTCCACTGAGTCACCGGCATTGCCTGCCGCCACCCCGTGAACCCGCCCACCGGCACCGCGTGCGCGACGCTCAGCTTCACCAACTCCCCGCCGTGGCGCCGGTACCACTGCGTGAGCAGCGCCTCCGACTCCAGCGTCACCGTGTTCGCCACCAGTCGCCCACCGGGCCGCAGCGCTGCCCAGCAGGCCTCCAGCACACCCGGCACGGTCAGCCCGCCACCGATGAACACCGCGTCCGGGACGTCCAGTTCGGCCAGCGCCGTCGGTGCCGCGCCGTGCACCACCCGCAGCCGGGGCACCCCCAGTGCCGCCGCGTTGCGGACGATCCGCTCCGCCCGCACCTGGTCCCGCTCCACGCTCACGGCCCGGCAACTGCGGTGCGCCCTAAGCCATTCGATGCCGATCGAGCCGGAGCCGCCGCCGATGTCCCAGAGCAGCTCGCCCGGCGCCGGGCCGAGCGCCGCGAGCGTCGCCGCGCGAATGTGACGCTTCGTCAACTGTCCATCGGATTCGAAGAGTTCGTCGCGCAGGCCGGAAGTCAGCTGCTGGCGCGGCGCGTTCGGATCGGCGGCCGCGCAGTCGATCGCCAGTACGTTCAGCGGATCGCCCGGCGGCAGCGACCAGCCGTCCGCCACTCCCTCGCGCACCGTCTCGGCCGGGCCACCGAGTTGCTCCAGTACCCGCACCCGGCTGGGGCCGAAGCCGCGTTCCGTCAGCAGCTCTGCGACCAGTGCCGGGGTCGAGGCGTTCGCGCTCAGCACGAGTATGCGGCGGCCCTGGTAGAGGGCGGCGTGCAGTGACTCGGGGGCACGGCCGACCAGCGTCACCACCTCGGTCTCCTCCACCGCCCAGCCCAGCCGGGCGCACGCCAGCGACACGGAGGACGGATGCGGCAGCACCCGCAGCGACTCGGCCGGCACCCCGCACTCGATCAGCGTCCGGCCGATCCCGTAGAACATCGGATCGCCGCTCGCCAGCACCACCAACCGCCGCCCCGCGAAACGATTCAGCAGCCCCGGCACCGACGGCCGCAACGGCGACGGCCATGGCACCCGATCCGCCGTCACCTCGGCCGGCAGCAGCGCCAACTGCCGTGCCCCGCCCAGCACCGCCTCCGCCGCGTGCAAGGCTTCCCGGGCCGCCTCCGACAGCCCCGGCCAGCCATCCGCACCGACCCCCACCACGGTGATCGCAGACACGCGCAAACTCCTCACAGCTCGGGGGACGGGCAGCCGCAGCCTACCGGCAGCAGACCGTCATACCCCCCACGAGCTGCGGAGATCCTTCGTGCGACATTGGCCACACCGGAGCTCGCGGTGCCGCTCGGCGGGCGGTCAGTCGGGTGCGGACACCAACTGGACGGTGGGCGGCGTGGGGGAGGCCTGCGCAGTGGGCGTGGCGGGGAAGGCCCGGTGGAGGAGCAGGAGGGCGAAGATCTCCTGCTCGATGCCCTCGGGATGGCGGGAGCGCAGGGTCTGGGCCGGTTGAGGCGGCGTCAGGTGGTCGAGTGCCGTCCCGGTGCGCGACTGGTGGGTGTAGCGGGCGGCGAGGTCGGCCGCCGGGGCGACGGCGGGATCGAGCAGGCTGGTGAGCAGCCGGTGGGGCGGCGTGCTGGGACGGTCGGTGTCGAGGGTGTAGTCGATGACGCGGACCTGGGTGGGGCAAGCGCGTTCGCGCCCCGGGCCGGTGGGGCCGGTCGGTCTGGTGGGGCCGGTGGGGCCGGTGGAGCCGGTGAGGTCGGTCGCGGTGGTCGGACCGATCAGGTGGGAGCCGTCCTCCAGCCTTGTGGCGAGCGGGAGTTGGAGGCTGATCGGTACTTGCCAGAGCAGGTCGGCGCCGCCTGCGCGGGCCGCCTGCCAGATCGCGGGATCGGTCGTGCCACGGTCGGCGAGGACGAGCATGTCGCGGGTCAGCAGCGGGTAGATGGCCTCGGCCAGGGCGCGTTCGTGGGTCGAGAGCGGTCCGACGTCGGCGGTGAGCGTGGTGTGGGTGCCGCACTCGATCAGGGCGCTGACCCGGGCCTGCGGGTAGCTGACGGGCTCCTGGGCGGCGGGCCGGACGGGCGGTCTGCCGGTGGCGCGGGGATCGGTGGCGCGGGGGCCGGTGGCGCGGGGATCGGCGGCGCGGGGGCCGGTGGTGCGGGGGCCGGTGGTGCGGACGGGCTTTCGGACGGTGCTGCCGAGGGCCCGGCCGAAGTGGGCGGCGTTCGGCGGGGTGTCCGGGACGTCGAGGATCGCGCCGTCCAGGGCGACCAGCCGTCGGCCCCGATACCAGGCGTCGGTGACGGTGCGGGAGGCCGGTGGCGGGCAGGTCCGTTCGAACAGGCGGCGCAGCGGCTCCGGTCCGAGCCGCAGCCGGGCCCGGCCGATCGCGGCGGGGGTGGGCAGTTGGCGGCCCTTCGGCCACCAGCGCTCCCGTTCCAGGTCGCTGATCAGCAGGTGGGCGACCTCCGGGTAGCTCTGTTCGGCGAACATCGCCATCGCCAGCACGAAGTACACCACCACGCGGGCCGGCAGCAGGCGGTTGCGCTGCTCGACCCGTCCGCACTCGATCAGCACCTGGTCGACCAGTTCGGGAGGGAAGGCGCGCGTCAGTATTCCCAGCGCGGCACGCTCCGCAGGCCGGATGTCCGTCGGTGCGTTGGTCTGCCCTGGTACTGGCACGACCCGTTCAACGAGCCGCCCATGGTGAGGTCACCGCGAACTCGGCCCGAGATGCCACCCTCCGCCCCGCACGGCGGCCGGGCGCCCGGGGGAGGGGGGAGGGGCGGGTGGCCGGGAGGGCCGGGCGGCCGGGGAGGGCCGGGCGGTCGGGGGCGAGTGTGCAGGGAGGGCGGGCGCTCGGAGGGGAGTGCGCAGGGAGGCCGGGCGGTCGGAGGGCTGGGGGGCGAGTGTGCAGGGAGGGCACGGTGCTTGGCCGGGTGGCGGATGCTCCGACGGCTCGGCCGGCGGCGGACGCTCCTGGAGGCGTCAGTCGAGGTCGTCGGCGGCGTGGCGGAGGGCGCTGGTGGCGCGGGCCAGGAGCCGGCGCAGGTAGTCGCGTTCGGCGGCGGTGAACTCCTCGGACAGGGCCTCTTCGACGGCGCTGGCGCGGTCGTCGGCGAGTTCCAGCGCGGCGCGGCCGCGGTCGGTGAGGCGGGTCTCCAGGACGTTGCGGTGCCAGCGGTGCGGGGCGCGTTCCACCAGGCCGCGTTCGGTCAGGTGCTTGAGCAGCACGGCCATCGCCTGCGGGGTGACCTGACAGGCCCGGGCGAGCGCGGCACCGCTGATGCCCGCGTTCTCGGCGAGTACGAACAGGGCCGCGTACTGGGGAACCGTCAGCCCCGCGGGTTCGACGGCGGCTCGCTTCGCGGCCAGCAGTTCCTGGACGGTGAGGTGCAGATCGATGCCGAGGCGGTCACTGGCAGGCATTCCCATGCGCCGATGTTACAAGGGCTGCTCGGTGTATCGGCGTTGACAGTCGTCAATGTGTTGATGATGATCGTGGCGTTGAGCTTGCGGGGAGGAGTGGGGCGCCGCCTGCTGCGCCGCTGTCCCCTGCGTCTGTGTTGATTTGTCGATCTGTCAGCTTGGCTGGCGCCTGTTCCGGAGGGACCGCACACCGATGACCGACCACCTCTCCTTCCTCTCCGCCCCCGGCATGGCCGCCGGTTTCATCGCGGAGACCCGCCCGAGGGCCCATGGTGCGGGCATCGACCTCCACGAGTACGAGCGCGTCACCGCTTCGCTGGAGTCCCTGCTCCAGTGGCCCGACGTCTGCCGGGCGACCGCACTCCGGCACCGCGCCGCCGCCGAGCAGGCCGTCGAACGCGGCCGCACCCGGACGGCCGGCGAACGCCACCGCCTGGCCGCCCGGTGGTTCCACCTCGCCGCCCTGATTCCCGATCCCGACCGGGTGCGGGCCGAGGACAACGAACGGGAGTCGGACCGGTCGATGGAACTGTCGCTGGCCCTCCTCGAACCCCGGGCCCGCCGCCTGTCCGGCGACGGTTTCACCGGCTGGCTGCGCACCCCTGCGGACGTGATCGCGAGTACGGGCTCGGACACGGATGTGGACGTGATCGCGGACGCGGGTTCGGGTGCGAGCGGGGGTTCGGGTGTGGGCGCGGATTTGGGCGTGGGCGCAGGTTCGGGCGCGGATTTGGGCGCGGGCGTTCGTTCGGACGCAACGGGTAAGCGTTTTCCCGTTGTGCTGGTGATCCCGGGCATGGACTCCGCCAAGGAGGAGTTCCACGCCCTTGCGGACGCCCTGCTCGCCCGCGGCCTCGCCGTCCTGGCCATCGACGGACCCGGCCAGGGCGTGCTGGCCACCCGGACGGTGCTGAACGCGGAGGATCACCGGCGCGCCGCCGCCCGGGCTCTCGACGCGCTCGCCGAGGCCACCGACGAGTGGGAACTCGACCTCGACCTCGGGCGGATCGCCGTGGTCGGCCTCAGCCTGGGCGGCCACCTTGCCGCCGCGGTCGCCGCCCACGACCCCCGAGTGCGGGCGGCGGCACTGGTGAGTGGGCCGTACCGGCTGGAGTGGGACGCGCTTGTCCCGTTCGTCACCGCCACCCTCGGCCAGCGGTGCGGCAGCCCGGACGCCGCCCGCGACTTCGCCGACAGCCTGGACCTGGCCGCCCTCGCCCCACGCCTGCGCGGCCCGCTGCTCCTGGTCGAAGGCGGTGAAGACCGAATCCCCGGCGTCACCAACGCGGAGGCCCTCGCCGCCGACCTCCCGCACGCCGAAGTACTGCACGTCCCGCACGGCAACCACCTGCTCGGCAACGCGCAGGCCGACTGGCTGCCCGACACCGCCGACTGGCTGGCCGACGCGCTGCGGGCGGCATGACGGGTGCGGCATGACAGGTGCGGCATGACAGGTGCGATATGGCAGGTGCGGCAGGTGCGGCGAAGCCTCCCACCCGGGCATCATCGACCCGATGAAGTCTCAGCTGCCCCTGCTCTTTCTCGACGTCGATGGTCCGCTGATCCCGTTCGGCGGCGACCCGGCGCGCTATCGCACCCACCTGACGGGACGTCGCATTCGCGAGCTGACCGGGGAGGCCAACCCCCTGCTGTCGCGGGTCGATCCGGCGCTCGGGCGTCAACTTGCCGCACTGCCATGCCGGTTGGTCTGGGCGACCACGTGGTTCGACGATGCCAATGTGTGTATCGCTCCGCTACTCGGTCTGCCGGCGCTTCCTGTTCTGCCCGACCTGCCCGACCTGCCCGACCTACCGTCCGGCCCGTCGTCCGAATCGTCGCCGGGCTCGCCGTTCGATGCAGCGTTCGATGCGGCCCAGGCTGCGTACGGTGTTCACTGGAAGACGCCGGCGATCGTTGCTCACGCGGCCGGAGGCCCGTTCGTCTGGGTGGACGACGAGATCGGCGAGTGTGATCGTGAATGGGTTGCCCACCATCACCCCGGCCCCGCGCTGCTTCATCGAGTCGACCCCGAAGTCGGGCTGGTGGAAGGCGACTTCACCGTGCTGAAGGCCTGGCTGCGCAACCCCGTATGACGTGCGGAAAGGAACGCTGGTGCGTGCGGTGGTGTCATCGAGCGTGCGGCGGAAGACCTGGGCCGATTCGGGGGGCGGCCTACGTCCTCAGCCCGTTACGGCGGGGGTGCGGTTCTGCCTACTGTCCACGGCATGGATGTCACAGGGACTTTGGACGAGGCGCTGGAACGCCTGCACCGCTGCGGGCCCGAGCGGCTCGGGCGGCTGACCAACCATGCGCCGATGGCCGTCGAGGCGCTTGCCGCGCACGGCCGGGCGCGTGCGGTGCACCGTTGGCTCGACCTGTATGCGCGGAAGCTGGAGGAGTTCCCGTCCGGCGTCGAGCGGGTCACGGCCGACAACTGGCGTACTGCGCTGGGGGATTCGGATCGTGCGGCCGACTGGATCGGCTACTTCGAGCGCGAGGTTGCGGAACGTCCCTGGCGCGAGGTGGTCGGCGAGTGGTGGCCGCGTCTGCTGCCGGGTATCTGCGGCGGCTCGACCCACCCGGTGATTCGGGTGGGCCACGCCGTGCGCACACTGCTGTCCGGCGGTGCGGTCACCAGGCCCCGGCTGGCCGAACTCGCCCACGGCCTGGGCTACTGGGCCGCCCGGCACCGGCCCGTCACGGCTGGCACTTCGCTGCCCGGCGCCGGCGGTGCGGCCGCCGCTCTCGAACTGGTGCCGCGCATCGCCGTCCAGGACGGCGGCTTCCCGTCCCGGATCGCCCACGTCGAGGCCCTGCCGGAGTGGGCCGCTGCGGCGATGGAACCGGCCGAGGCACACCGTCAACTTGCCGAACTGGTAAGGGCGGCAACCCACCGGTACGCAACGCACGGCCACGGCGAGGAGACGATGCTCGTCCATGCCGCCACGGCTCCCAACGCCGTCCTGCGCACGCTGCCCGCACTCCCGCCCGCCCTGTGGGCGCCGAGCCTGCGGGCCGCCTGGACGGCCGCTGCGGCCGTGACCGCGATGTACTCGCCGGCCACGGCGGCCCCCCGCGTGCCATTCGGCAGCCTCACTGCCGAGGAGGTCTTCGACCGGGCCCTGTCGCACGGCGACGAACATGTCATCAAGCTGACGGACACGGCCCTGGACGTGGGCGACGGGCCCGCGCTGGCAGCGGCAGTGCGTGCCATGGAACTGACCGTTCCGATCGGATGAGCCGGAGCGGGAAGCCGGAGCGGCCGGCTTCCCGTTAGGGCGTGGCGGGGCGTGGCGGGGCGCGGCGGGGCGCGGCTCAGAGGACGAAGTAGCTCGTCCCAGCGGCCTGCTCGGACATTCCGGGATCCACCTCCGCCGTCACCGGGCCCTGGCAGTTCGCGGCGGCGTGCACCAGCACGATCGAGTCGGTGAAGTTCGTGATGGTCACCGGGGACGTGGTGCTGTAGCAGCCCCGCGCGGGGTTGTGGTGGGACACCCCGTTCACGATCAGGGTGCCCGTGGCTGCCTGGGCGGGGACGGCGAGGGCGAGCACGCCGGCGACGGCCAGCAGGCCGACTCCGATGAGACGACGACGCATGACTGTTCTCCCTTCCGAGGGCGCCCGACCGGTAGCGGGTGCCTCTTCGGACGGGGGATTCCCGTTGCGGCCCGCCCGCCACGGGACACCGCGGCCAATCCCTCGAATCGGCGAGCGCGCAGACGTACGGGAGGTGGTGCCCGATGACCTGGACTCCCCGGCGGGCGGGGAACCGACGTGAGTCGGAAGTCGACGCACTCCCACCACCCTCCCATCGCCCTCCCACCACCATCCCGCCGACCGCACCCGGATGGCAGAGCACCGGGGCCCCCGATCGCCCGCAGCGCGGGCACGTCGTGCGGGCGGACGCAGGTCGCGGGAAGCCTTCGCGGCCACGGGAGGTGACGATTCGTCGGGTCGTGGCGGAGGGCGTCGGCCCACCGGTGAAGGGGCGTCGCGGGCAGAACCGCGTCCGACGAGCGGTGGCAGACTCGCAGCTGGCTGCACCCCCCGGTGGGTGGCACCGGCGCACAACCAGCCTGTCCCGTAACCCGATTGGGTGCGGCCGGTGTCCGAGGCCCGGTGTCCGACGGCAGGCCCCGGACGGGCCTCGCGGGCCGGGGCAGCCGGGTGCGTGCGGTGAGCAGCACCCTCTCCTCCACTTCGAAGGTGATCCCATGACGAAAGGCCGTCCGCGCCGCGCCGCAAGCTCCCCGTCCGGGGACGTTCCCGCCGCTTCCGACCCTGGCCGGGGGCCGGTCCGGGCGGGCGCGAAGAAGAAGATCCTGGCCTGCCTGGGTGCCGGCACACTCGTGGCCGCCGGGCTCTGGGCGTACCAGGTGCACAGCGCGCCCACCGCACAGGCCGAGGCCTCCGCCGCCGGGCCGGTGCAGCCGTTCACCGCCGTCACCGGCGGGTTGAACGCCAGTATCAACCCCGGCAGCGTCACCGTCGGCCTGGGCAGCGTCTCCGCCGTCGTCACGTACACCTGCACCGATTCCTCGGCTCCCGGCGGCAACGCCGCGCTGCGGGTGCAGTTCGACCAGAACAACAACGATGTCAGCGGTGAGGTCGCGGTGCCGTGCGGCCCGGGCGACGTCAACAAGACGCAGACCGTGACGGCCACGCAGCTCGGCATGAGCGGCAGCCAGGAGATCACCACGTTCGCGGTGCTGGACGACGGCACGAAGACGGCCTCCAACAGCAACGTCACCCTCGTCAACAGTTCCTACCTGCACGTCGATCCGACAGCGACCTATCCGGGCAACGGCACCGTCCTGCTGACCGGCACGTACAACTGCGCCAGCGGCACGTCCACCCCGGCCACCGAGTTCGTCACCGCCGAACAGGTCAACAGCAGCAACCAGGCCGCCGCCGGAACCGTCGCGTTCACCGTCAACACCTGCAACGGCACCAATCAGACCTGGAGCAGCACGGTCACCAGCAGCACCGGCAACGGCTTCTCCAGCGGAGTGGGTACGGAGGTGAAGACCTCGCTGCCCACGGTCGGCAGCGGAGGCACGATCCAGGGTGAGGCTGTCGACTACACCCTGATCATCGGGTAGGGGAAGCTCCCCACCACGCGACGACGGCCCGCCGGCCCACCGGTGGGCTGACCGGCACGGATCGGCCCTGCCCGGCACGGCACCGACCGGCCCGGGCGACGTGGGGACGGGACCGCGCGGGCGGTCCGTCCCGATCTGTACTGCCTGTTCAATCCGTGAGCGGGCCGCCGAGGTGGCGGTTGCGGGTGTGGCGGGCGGCGAGGCGGGTGGGGGTGGGGAGTTGGGAGAGTTCGGCGAGGGCGTGGGTGATGGCGGTGGCCAGGTGGGTGCGGAGGTCGGCGGGGTCGTCGGTCTCGGGGACGACCTGGTCGATCAGTCCGGTGGCGGTGAGCGCGGTGGCGGTGATGCCCTGGGCGCGGGCGAGTTGAGGGGCGTGCTCGCCGTCGCGGTGGACGATGGCGGAGGCACCCTCGGGTGGCAGCGGGGCGAGCCAGGCGTGCTGGGCGGCGATGACACGGTCGGCGGGCAGCAGGGCGAGGGCGCCGCCGCCGCTGCCCTGGCCGAGCAGGACGGCGAGTACGGGTGTGCGAAGGCCGACCAGAGTGGTCAGGCAGTGTGCGATCTCCAGTGCCACGCCGTCGAGTTCGGCCTCGACGGAGAGTTCGGCGCCGACCGTGTCGACCACGGTGAGCAGCGGCATGCCCAACTCCTCGGCCAGCTCCGCCTGTTGGCGAACGGCCCGCAAATCGGCCGCCGTGAAGGGAAGTTCGGGCTGATCGGGGCCGGAGCGCTGCTGGGCCACCACCATCACCGGGCGCCCACCGATCAGCGCGAGGGCCCGGACGAGTGCGCTGTCACCGTCCAGCGGGAGGAACAACTCGGCGGTGTGGGCGAGGAGTTCGAGCGCGGAGAGGCGGTCGGGCCGACGGCTGCGGAGCACCGATTCCCAGGCGTCCTCGGCGGCGGGCGAAGCAGTGGGCAAACCAGCAGGCACAGCGGCGGGCGGCGCGGCGGACGCGGCGGGCGGCCGTGAACCCGGCCCGGGCGGCGGTGAACTCGGCCCGGGCGGCGGTGAACTCGGCCGGGGAGGCCGGGTGGTGAGGACGGTGAGCGCGCGGGACAGGAACGCGCGCAGGCGCTCTGGCGGCACGATGGCGTCCAACCGGCCGTTGGCGGCGAGGGTTTCGGCGCGCTGGACGGTGGGTGGCAACGGCTCGCCGCGCAACTCCTCGTAGACGCGCGGGCCGAGGAAGCCCAGACGGGCGGCCGGTTCGGCGAGGACCAGGTGGCCGAGGGTGCCCCAGGACGCGAACACGCCGCCCATGGTGGGGTTGCGCAGGTAGGACAGGTACGGCAGGCCGGCGGCGCGGTGGGCGTGGATCGCGGCGGTGACCCGGACCATGCACAGGAAGGCGGCGGAGCCCTCCTGCATGCGGGTGCCGCCGGAGACCGGCAGCGCGAGCAGCGGGAGATGTTCGGCGGTGGCCCGCTCCACGGCCCGGGTGATCCGTTCGGCCGTGGCGACGCCGATCGAGCCGCCGAGGAAGCCGAACTCGCAGGCGATCAGCGCCAGCGGCCGACCGTCCAGCAGGGCGCGGCCGGTGAGCACCGCCTCGTCCATCCCGGTGCGGGCGCGGGCCCGGGCCAGGGCGTCCCGGTACTCGGGGTCGGCGGGCTCGGTGTTGATCAGCTCGTCCCAGGACGTGAAGCTGCCGGGATCGACCAGCAGATCGAGAAGCTGACGTGCCGACACCTGGGGCCTCCGTCGCGGGCAAGGGCAAGGGCAAGGACAAGGGCAAGGACAAGGGCAAGGGGAGTGGGGGAGGGGCGTTGCGGCGCAGAGCCGGTGCAGAGCCTACGGGTGGACGCAGGCCGCCGCCGGGTGCGGCGCACAGTGGTGACGTGGATCACCGCCGGTGGGGCGGTCGCCTCGCGCGCCCTACCCATCGCGCACGGCCGTGGAACGTGACGCAGCACACGCCGGGCTAATTGGTATCCAGGATGCCGAATTGGCTAGAGTCGGCGCCGTGAGGCTGACCAAGAGCACCGACATCGCACTGCGCATCGCCATGCGCCTGGCGGTGCTGGGCGAGGACCAGACCCCGACCACCCGCGAGGTGGCCGAGGCGGTCGATGTCCCCTACAACCACGCGGCGAAGGTGGTCAGTCGTCTCCAGCACCTGGGCGTGGTCGAGGCCCGGCGCGGGCGCGGTGGAGGGCTTGCCCTGACTGCCGCCGGCCGCAACGGATCGCTCGGCCGGATCGTCCGGGAGCTGGAGGGCGCCGGGGACGTGGTCGGCTGCGAGGATCAGCCGCCGTGTCCGCTGCGCCACTCCTGCCGACTGCGCGGGATGCTGCGCCAGGCGCAGGAGGCGTTCTTCGCGACGCTCGACCCGATGACCGTGAACGACCTGGTCAGTCCGCCGTCCGGCCCGGTCCTGCTCGGACTGCCCGGCCGTGGCTAGCCGGGCCGGTTCGGCCGGACAGCGGGGAGCGGAGTCGGGGGCCCGGGGTGGTGGCGCGCCACCGGGAAAGCGTTTTCCGTTTGCCTGGAGCCAGCGGTGATCAACAGCAGTCGGCAATGAGCAAGTAGTAGTCAGTAGCAGTCACCTGTAGTCGTCAGCGGTCAACAGTGGGTATTCCCATACCCTAAAATACGCATCTCAGATGCGAGTTTGGAGCTTCGGATGCTGTCCGAGAAGTCCGCGCAGACCGTGCGTGCCACCCTGCCCGTGGTGGGAGCGGCCATCGAGGAAATCACCGGTTCGTTCTACGGCCGGCTCTTCGCTGCTCACCCCGAGCTGCTGCGCGACCTGTTCAACCGGGGCAACCAGGCCGACGGCAGCCAGAAGTCCGCGCTGGCCGGTTCGATAGCCGCCTTCGCGACCGCCCTGGTCAACAACCCCGACCAGCGACCGGACGCCATGCTCGCCCGCATCGCCCACAAGCACGCCTCGCTGGGTGTCACCGGCCCGCAGTACCAGGTGGTCCACGACCACCTGTTCGCCGCCATCGTCGAGGTGCTCGGCGAGGCCGTCACCCCCGAGGTCGCCGAGGCCTGGGAAGAGGTGTACTGGCTGATGGCCAACGCGCTGATCGCCATCGAGGCGCGGCTGTACGAGGAGAGCGGCACCCACGGCGAGCGCCGCCCCTACACCGTGGTGTCCCGCACCGCCGAGACCGCCGACGTGGCGACCTTCCTGCTGCACCCGGCCGACGGCGGCCCCGTCCCGGCGCACAAGCCCGGCCAGTACGTCTCGGTGCAGGTCGAACTCGCGGACGGCGCGCGGCAGATCCGCCAGTACAGCCTGTCCGGCCGGCCTGACGGCGGCCTGCAGATTTCCGTCAAGCGAGTCGCCGGCGACCCGGCCGGTGAGGTCTCCAACCACCTGCACCAGCACGTCGACCAGGGCGACACCCTGCTGGTCAGCGCCCCGTTCGGCGACGTCCAGCTGGCCGACGAGGACCGCCCGGTGGTGCTTGTCTCGGCCGGCATCGGCTGCACCCCGATCATCGGGATGCTCAACCACCTCGCCGAGACCGGCACCACCCGCAAGGTGATCGCCGTCCACGGTGACCAGCAGGAGTCCAGCCACGCCTTCCGCGAGGACTTCGCGAGCCTGGTGGCGAAGCTGCCGAACGCCGAGGCGCACGTCTGGTACGAGCGTCCCGAGGGCGAGTGGCCCGCCGACCGTACCGGCCGGGTCGACCTGAGCGGCCTGGACGTGCCCGCCGGTGCCGTCGCCTACCTGTGCGGCCCGCTGCCGTTCATGCGCTCCGTGCGTACCCAGCTGCTGGAGGCGGGCGTGCCCGCCGCCGAGATCCACTACGAGGTGTTCGGCCCCGACATGTGGCTCGGCCAGAACTGACCTGCCGGGTAAGGGAGTTCCGGCCCCGGTGCGGTGAAGTCCGCGCCGGGGCCGGGCCCGTCGGTCACAGCGAGGCCGTGATCGCGTCCCACAGCGCGACCCTGGCCCGCAGCGCGGTGCGGACCGTCGCCGCGCACTCCTCCCAGTGCCCGGCGTCGTCGCCGCACAGGTCGATCAGCATCTGCATCGCCATCGGAGTGTGCTGCTCGCCGTCCACCTCGATGTGCCGGACCAGGTAGTCCTTGAAGACGCCCAACCGCCCCGCGGCGTCGTCGATCCGGACCACCTGCTGGAACATCTCCGGGATCAGGTCCTCCCGGCCGAACGCGAACGCCGCGGCCTGGCAGTGCACCGGCGCGTCCTCGATGATCCCGAACGTGACGGCCGTGAACTCGGCTGCCGCCTGCGGGATTTCGGCGAGCTTCGAGGCCTCCGCCACCGACCGGCCGGAACGGATCGCCGCCAGGAAGGCCTCGACCGGGGCGGTGTCGGCGCCCGACTTCGCCATGCCGTCCAGGTACAGTTCGAAGTGGCTGATGTAGCCCTCGCCGAGCTCGTCGCTCTCCTCGACCAGCACGATCTCGTTGATCAGCCGGCGGCTCGCGGTCGGACCGTCCGGCAGCCACGGCAGGGTCACACAAGTGAGCTTCTGCTGGAGGCACTTGAGCAGGGACATGAAGTCCCATACGGCGAACACATGGGTCTGCTGGAAGGTCCGCACCTTCTCCAGGCTGTCCAGCGCGAGGTACATCGGGTGGGAGACCACCTCGCGGCGGACCTCCTCGATCGACTCGCGCAGGGCGGTCAGGCCGGGGTGGCTGCGGTCCCAGTGGTAGCGGTCGCTCATGGCTGCTCTCCTCGGATGGTGTGGTGCGGTGCGGTGTGGTGCGCGTGGTGTGGTGCGTGTGGTGTTGTGCGGCGGGGAGGGTGCGTGGGCATCGCGGGCGGAGGTGCGTGCGTCGGAAGGTCTCGGGGTGGCGAGCGGTCGGCGGGACCGGTGGGCTACTTCAGGACGGCGCGGATCGCATCGCGCAGCTGCTCGGCGTCCGGCTGCAACGCCCGGTCCAGACCGTCAGCGGCACCCGCCGGCGCCCGGTTCATCGCCTTCGCTTACGACAGCAGGGTCACAGTGCCGCTCCCGACCGGGGCCACAGCCCGCTTGCGTACAGGTGGTCGCCTGCCGTCGCCGGATCAGGGTCCGCCGAGGCTAGCGCGAACTCGACTGCACTGGAAAGGAGTTGGACGACCTCCGCGTCGATCGCGGCAGCAGCGCCGGCCGACAGTGCCGCAGCAGTGGGGACGAGCGGGTCGCGTGCGCGCCAGGCTGCCACTTCCTGCGGGGTGCGGTAGGCGAGCCGGAAGAGGCGATCCATGGTGTGGTGCGCCTCGAACCGGTACTGGACGGCGTCGCAACCGGGTTGCTGTACAGGAATGGCTGACCCTGGCGGCCGGCGGCACCCTGCCCGCACCCATTGCACCCACTCCGGTCGAGGTTGCCGAGCGGGAGAGGTCCAGTTCCGATCGACCTGGACGCCGTCACCGACCTGCTGCGCACCGCACTCGGCGCCCGCGACGTCGAAGTGGACGTCCAGGACGGCGAGTTGACGGCGACGATCGAAACCGGCGGGACGGTGCTCAGCCCCGGGCAGGCACACGCCGCCGCGATGGCCGCGCTGCCCGGGCACGACACCGCGATGGCACCGCACCGCTACGTACTGGGCGATGGCAGCGGCAGCGGACGGGAGTGACGCCCACATCGGTTGGACGCGGCGCACCCGGGTGGAGCAGTCTCCCCGTCACCCGGGCGCGTCGCACCCCGACGGCGCGGCAGGCCCCGCAAGGATGGGACGCACCACCCGTCGCGACCCACCTCAGCCGGAGCGCACCATGGAACTCTTCCCGCCCCTGCCCCTGGAGTCCTGGCGGGACACCAAGGAGACCCTGCACCGATTCGCCCAGATCATCGGCAAGATCCGGCTGGCCGGCAGCCCCCGCCGCAACCACTGGTGGAACGTGCCGTTCCATCTCACCGGACGCGGCATCACCACCCGCCCCACCGGCCCGACCCGCGGCGGCGACGCCTTCACCATCGACTTCGACTTCACCGACCACCGGCTGTACATCCGCACCCTCGACGGCGCCGAGGACTCCTTCCCGCTGACCGGCCGCTCCGTCGGCGACTTCTACCGCGACACCCTGCGCGCCCTCGTCCACCTCGACATCGACATCGTCCCCGACCACCCCTACCCGTACGACCTCCCCGACTCGCACCGCCCGTTCGCCGACGACGACGAACACCGCAGCTACGACCCGGCCGCCGTCACCACCTACTGGCACATCCTCAGCCAAGTCGCCCTGCTGCTGGAGGAGTACGCCACCGGCTACTCGGGCAAGACCAGCCCCGTCCACCACTTCTGGCACACCTTCGACCTCGCCGTCACCCGCTTCTCCGACCGCGAGATCGACCAGCCCGCCGCCGACCCCGTCACCCGCGAGGCCTACTCCCGCGAAGTCATCAGCGCCGGCTTCTGGTTCGGCGACGACAGTGTCCCCGAGTCGGCCTTCTACTGCTACACCGCCCCCGAACCCGCCGACCTCACCACCCGCCCCCTGCACCCCGCCGCCGCCTCCTGGACCACAAGCCGGGGCAGCCACCTCGCCCTGCTGAAGTACCAGGACGTCCGGACCGCCGCCGACCCCTGGGCGACCGCCCTCGACTTCCTCGAATCGGCCTACCGGGCAGGCGCCGACCTGGCCGGCTGGGGCCGCAAACGCGAATGCCCGGGCGGCGTCACCGACACCGTCCTGCGCACGGCGCCCCCGGCGTAGTCGGTACCGCTCAGTAGAAGTGCCGCAGCCGGGGCCAGAGTTGGGACCACGGTGCGGCCGGGACCGAGCACAGCAGGACCGGGGCGTGCTGCTCCTCGTTGGCCAGGTCGTGGCCGTTGTCGACCCGGGCCACCTCATGGCAGTCGGTAAAGGCGCGTTCGACCTGTGGGTACGACGCGGGGTGGATCAGCAGGACGGGGCCGGTCGCGGAGTCCGGCGGCGGGCCCCAGTCGGCGAAGGACATGTGGCCCGAATACGGCATGGGGAGACCGTTGTCGGCGCCGTACCGGGCCAGGGCGCCCGCCTCGCCGTAGTTGCTCGCGAACAGCACCGCCCGGCCCCGGTGCTCGGGCGGGATCGCCGCCCAGCCCGCGCCCACCGCCTCGGCCAGCTCCGGCCAGCCGACCTGCTCCGCCGACTCCTTGTACACCCAGGCCACGGCGGGGAGTTGATGCTCGGGAAGCACCGGCAAGGTGATCGCTGTGTTCACCGCCGCCGCCAGCAGCAGCACCCCCACCAACCGCGCCCGGCGGCGCGGCACCGGCCAGGTCCGGTCCACCACCGGCTGGCACCCGGCCGCCAGCACCAGCAGCAGCGGCGGCAGCGCGTAGTACGGCTTGCCGCCGAGCAGCAGCACCAGCGCGCACAGCCCCAGGTAGCCGAACGCCAACGGCCGTGCCCAGCGCAGCTCGGGACCGTGCCGCAGACGGCGCAGGCCGCCCAGCCACACCGGCACCAACACCGGTGACAGATACAGAAGTTGCATCGGCACGAAGGTCAGCCGGTTGGTCAGGCCGTCCTGGTCGCTGATGCCCGAGGCCACCGTCACCTGCGGCCAGCCGTGCCGGGCCTGCCAGTACAGGTTCGGCGCGGCCACCAGCACCGCCAGCAGCACGCCCAGCGGCAGCCAACGCCCCTGCAGGACCTGCCGGTTGCCCGTGAACCGGACGGCCGGGAGCAGCGCCGCCGCGAGCAGCAGCACCAGGTCCTTGTTCAGCAGCGCGACACCCACTGCCGCGCCGATCGGCAGCCACCAGCGGCGGTCACCGGTGCGCAGCAGCCGCAGCACCAGCACGCCGATCCCCATCCAGGCGAACAGGTCGAAGCTCGCCGTGGACAGCATGTGGCCCAGCGCCAGCACCATCGCCGACACCGCCGCGCCCGCCGCCGCCAGCAGCTGACCGCCCTGGCGCGCCCCCAACTCCCGTGCGGCCAGCGCCGTCAGGACGATCGTGGCGGCGGCGAGCAGCACCGCGACCACCCGCAGCCCCGCCGGGCTCTCGCCGAACAGCGCCGTGGAAAGCCGGGCCAACAGCGGTGTCAGCGGCGGCTGATCGACATAGCCCCACGCCAAGTGCCGCCCGGCGGACAGGAAGTAGAGCTCGTCCCGGTGGAAGCCGTACCGCCCCACCAGCAACAGTTCGAGCACTGCGACCCCCGCCGCGACGCCGAGCACCGGCTTGAGCGCGAACCGCGACAGCCCGACGGGCATGGCAGCGGCAGTGGATCCATCCCCCCGAAGGTCCATGGGGGGAGTGTGGCAGAAACGGCGGGCCGCGCCACCAGGTGGACGGCAAGATATCTCCGCCGGGCCGTCCGGTCGAGGGCCGGGGGCGATTGTTCGGCAGTGGCCCCACGGTTAGGCTCGGGCGCTGTGAACGGCACCCCGCACCCCAGTGACCTGCCCCTCTCGTCCGCCGCCGACCCCGACCGGCCCGGTGCCGAAGGCCTCGGCCACCCAGGTGCCACGGAGCCGGCCGCAGACCTGGCCGCGCTTGCCGGGCTGGCCACCGAGACCCGGCGGCCCGAGCACGCGGGCATCGACCTGCTGCCGACCCTGGAGATCGCCCGGCTGATGAACGCCGAGGACCGCACCGTCCCGGACGCGGTCGCCGCCGAACTGCCCGCGATCGCCGCCGCCATCGACGCGATCGCCGAACGGATGGGCCGTGGCGGCCGGTTGATCCACGCCGGCGCCGGAACCGCCGGCCGGCTCGGCGTGCTCGACGCCGCCGAATGCCCGCCCACCTTCAACACCGCGCCCGGCGAGATCGTCGCCCTGATCGCCGGCGGACCCGCGGCCTTCACCGCCGCCGTCGAGAACGCGGAGGACGACCGCGCCGCCGCCGTCGCCGACCTCGACGCCCTGCAGCTCACCGCCGCCGACACCGTGGTCGGCATCTCCGCCTCCGGCCGCACCCCCTACGCCGTCGCCGCCGTCGAGCACGCCCGCGCCCTCGGCGCGCTCACCGTCGGCCTCTCCGGCAACCGTGAGTCCGCTCTCGCCGTCGCCGCCGAACACGGCATCGAGGTCGTCACCGGGCCCGAACTGCTCACCGGATCAACCCGGTTGAAGGCCGGAACGGCACAGAAGCTGGTGCTCAACATGATCTCGACGATCACCATGATCCGGCTCGGCAAGACCTATGGAAACCTGATGGTCGACCTCCGCGCGACCAACGAGAAACTCCGCGACCGCAGCCGCCGCATCGTCGCCCTCGCCACCGACGCCGAACCGGCCGCCGTCACCGCCGCACTCGACGCCACCGGCGGCAAGGTCAAGGACGCCATTCTGCTGCTGCTCGCCGACCTCGACGCCGGCACCGCGGCCGCTCTGCTCACCGAGCACGGCGGACGCCTGCGCGAGGCCGTACAGGCCGCCCTGAAGAACTGACCAACCCACAGGCCGCGCCTCAGAGTTGCTGCTCGGCCCAGATGGTCTTGCCGCGCGGCGTGTGCCGGGTCCCCCAGTTCTGGCACAGCTGCGCCACCAGCAGCAGGCCCCGGCCGCCCTCGTCGAAGGTGCGCGCCCGGCGCAGATGCGGGGCCGTGCTGCTGCCGTCCGACACCTCGCAGATCAGCGTCCCGCCGTCCCGGATCAACCGGAGACCGATCGGCGACTGACCGTAGCGGACCGCGTTGGTGACCAGCTCGCTGACCACCAACTCGGTGATGAACGCGGCCTCTTCGAGCCCCCACTCGACGAGCGTCGTCGCGGTCAGCTTGCGGGCCCGGGCCACCTCCGACGGGTCGTGCCGCAACTCCCAGCCGGCGACGTCCTGTTCATGCAGCGCCCGGGTGCGGGCCAGCAGCAGCGCCACGTCGTCGCTGGGCGCGGCCGAGCCCAGCGTCGCGTTCAACACCCGGTCGCACAGCACCTCCAGCGAGTCCGCGGGCTCGGCGAGCGCTGACGCCAGCCCGTCCAGGCCCAGCGCCGGATCGCCGCGCAACTCCGAGGCCCGCAGCAGGCCGTCCGTGTACAGCGCCAGTACGCTGCCCTCCGGGACGGGCAACTCCATTGCCTCGAACGGCATTCCGCCCAGACCGAGCGGCGGGCCCGGCGGCAGCTCCGGGAACGTCACCGTGCCGTCCGGGCCGACCAGTACCGGACCGGGGTGACCCGCCCGGGCCATCATGGCGGTCCGCGCCACCGGGTCGTACACCGCGTACAGGCAGGTCGCGCCCACGCTGCCGCCCGCCCAGGTCGTGGCGCTGTCCGGCACCTCCTCCAGATCCACCCGAAGCACCAAGTCGTCCAGGTGGGTGAGGAGTTCGTCCGGTGGCATGTCGATGTCGGCCAGCGTTCGCACCGCCGTCCGCAGCCGGCCCATCGCCGCCGACGCGGGCACCCCGTGCCCCACCACGTCACCCACCACCAGCGCCACCCGGGCACCCGACAGAGCGATCACGTCGAACCAGTCGCCGCCCACCCCGTCCCGGTCGTTCACCGGCAGATAGCGGAAGGCCACCTCCACCGCCGCCTGCCGGGGCGTCCGGGCCGGCAGCAGCGACCGCTGCAACGCCAGTGCGGTGTCCCGCTGTTGGGTGTACTGCCGGGCATTGTCCACGGACAGCGCCGCCCGCGCCGTCAACTCCGTGGCCAGCACCAGATCGTCGTCGTCGAACGCCTCCGGCGAACGGTGCCGCAGGAAGATCGCCACGCCCAGCGTCACCCCGCGTGCCGTCAGCGGCACCAGCAGCGAGGAATGAATCCCGAACTCCGCCGCGGACTTCTGCCGCCGCGGCTCCTGCTGCATCCACCCCTGAAGCCGCTGATCCCGCATGTCCGTTCGCACCGGCCGGCCCGAGGCCAGTACTTGCGCCATCGGCGACTCCGGAAGGATCGCATCGCGCGCCCCGGTGGCCACCGCCGACTCCGGGCAGCCCGGCAGCACCGACTGCTGCGCCACCCGGTAGAAGACCAGGCCCGCGTTGGACGACGGACCGCCGCGGAACACCGGCTCCAGCAGATCCACGCCGACGAAATCCGCGAAGTCCTCCGTCCCGACATCCGCCAACTCCTGTGCGGTGCGCTGCACTTCGAGGGTCGAACCGATCCGCAGGCCGGCCGCGCCGAGCAGCGCCAGCCGGCGCCGGGCCAGATCCTCCGGTCGGGTCGGCCGGTCGGACACCTCGGCGATCGCCACCGGCGGCTCCCCTCCCAGTGGCTGCAAGGGCAGCGCGGACAGCACCCAGCTCTGCTCGCCGTCCGCCGTCCGCACCGGGACGATCGCCAGCTCCACCGCCACCGGATCGCGCTCCGAACGCTTCAACCGGACCATGCCGGTGAACGGCTCGCGCCGAACCACCGCGCGCAGCACGGCGATCGGCGCGTCACCGGCCAGCAGATCGAACGCGGAACGCCCCAGTACCCGGGCCGACGAGAACCCCGACATGCGCTCAGCGGCCGCCGACCACCCCGTGATCGAGCCGTCGCCGTTCACCGTCGCAGTAGCCGCACGGCCCGGTACCCGTGTCGCCATGTCCGCACATTCCCCTTCGGAGCAGCAACCCCCAGGCCATGCCTTCAGCATCGCCCCGCGACGCAGACGCCTCAAACCGCCACGCCGAGCCGCCGCCGGGGTCGCGTGCGGTTGCGCGAGGCGGCGGGCGGTGGTATCGAGGCCGCACGCGGTGGTAGCGACCTCGCGGGCGGCGGGTAGGGACGTCGCGGGTGGTGGGTAGCGACCTCGCGGGGAGTGGGTAGCTACGTCGCGGGCCAGGTGCGCGGCGACGATCGGACGATGTGATCAGCGGACCGCGCGGATGTGTGGACCAGGTACGCTGCCGCGCATGAACGGCGGTGGCGGGAGCGAACGGGAGGCCGAGGTACTGGCAGCCCTCGCAGAGCTGGACCGGATCGAACGCGAGCGGACCCATCGGATCGGGCTGCTGGACGCCCGGCACACGCTCCGGGCCGTCGCCGAGCGGGCCCGCATCGAGCACGGCTTCGAACTCGGCCTCGGCGGGCTGGTGGAGGGCCGGGACCTGGTGCTGCGGGCCTGGTCGGGGACCCTTCGGACCACCCTGCACGAGCTGCGGATCCCGCTCGGACTCGGCCTCGGCGGGCGGGTGGTGGCCCTCGGCAACGCCGTGGTGGTCCGCGACTACTACCGCTCCAGCCGGATCACCCACGACTTCGACCAGCAGGTCGGCAGCGAAGCCGTCACCGGCATGGTCGGCCTCCCGATCGGCACCGGCCCCGCGCGCGGCGTCCTCTACGGCGCCATCCGCGGCAGCGGAGAGATCGGCGACAGCGCGATCGACGGCCTGACCCGACTCGCCCACCTCGCCACCCTCGCCGTGGACGTCGCCGACGGAGCCGCCACCCTCGCCGACGCCGCCGTCACCGGCGAACGCCGCCGAATCGCCGCCGAACTGCACGACGGCCTCGGCGCGATGCTGTTCGGCATCGGCAGCTCCGTCCGCGACCTGCGCGCCGACACCACCCAGCACCCCGAACTCGCCGACCGCCTGCGCCGCCTCGAACGCGAACTCGGCGACGCCGCCGCCACCCTGCGCGCCTCCGTCGCCCGCCTGCACCACGATCGGCCCGCCGCCCCCGACGGCACCAGGTCCGACGGCGCCGGGCCTGACGGCGACCGGCTCGCAGCGGACCTCGCCGAGACACTCCGCGACTTCGAACGACGCACCGGCATACCCGCCACGTTCGTCCCCATCGGACCCGCCCCGCGCCTGGACGCCGAACGCGCCGCCCTGCTGCGCCGCACCGTCGCCGAGGGCCTGCTGAACGTCGAGAAACACGCCCGGGCCGACTCGGTCGCCGTCACACTCACCCACGACCGGCACCGCCTCGGCCTCGCCGTCATCGACGACGGACCGGGTCCGGATCCGCACGGTGACCCCAACGGGAAACCGCTTTCCCGTTGGGATCCGGGCCCGCTCGCACCCATACCCGCACTCGCATGCGGACCCGGAACCGCCACCGGCGCCGGCCTGCCCGCCCTGCGCGCCCGGTACGAACGCCTCGGCGGCACCCTCCACCTGCACAGCGACGAGGACGGCACCACCCTGCGCGGCGAACTCCCGCTCCCCGCCCAGCCGTCCCCGTCACACCCCGTGCCACCGCCCCCGTGCCCGAATCAAGCCCCCGCCGCGCCGCCCGCCCCGGCCTGATCGGACGCCGCGCCGCCCGCCCCGGCCTGATCGGACGCCGCGCCGGCCGCCCCGCTCAGAGCAGCTGCTCCTGCTGGGCCCGGCGGATCGCCTCCACCCGGTTGCGGGCGCCGAGCTTGTGCATCGCCGTCTGCAGGTACGTCTTCACGGTGTTCCGGGTCAGCCCGAGCTCCTCCGCAATCTCCGGGTTGGTCCGGCCGGTCGCGGCCGACCGGATCACCTCGTACTCGCGCCGGCTGAGCGACAACCGGAACAGCCGCGCCTGCAACTGGGCCGGGGCCGAACCGTTCAGCCGCGGGTCGAGCACCCGCCGTCCCGCCGCAGCCAGCCGCAGCTGGGCGACCAGGTCGGTGTCCGTGACGTCCTTCAGCAGGCAGCCGTGCGCACCCGCCGCGAGCGCCGCGGAAAGCGCATTCTGGTCCTCGAACGCGGTGAACAGCACCACCCGCGCATCCGGCGCGGCCGCCCGCAGCAGCGGCACGGTCCGCGAACCCGGCAGGTCCGGTAGCCGCAGATCCAGCAGCACCACGTCCGGACGGAGCGTCGCGGCCAGCGCCACGCCCTCGCGCGCGGTCCGGGCCGAACCGACCACGGACACGTCCTCGGCCCGCCGAATCAGCGCAGACACGCCGTCGCACACCACTGGATGGTCGTCGACCACCAGGACCCGTACCGTACGACCAGTGGAGCCATCCGCCATCCGAGCGAACTCTCCTCTCCAGGTGGGGGGACCGCAGGCCCACGGCCAGCGGAAATATTGGGTGCGACGGTAACTGAACACAGAGGGGTCAGGCCATGGGCTCAGCCGAGAACGTCCAGAACAATGAGCAGCCGCCGTCCCGGCCGGGCGACGGTGCGACCACCGGCGCGGACTCCCGGGCCGGGGCGCGGCTCGACCGCGCGGCGTCGGTGGCCAACTTCCGGGCCGCCCGCGAGGTGCTGTGGCAGCACGCCACCGACTACGACACCGCGTACCGCACCTTCCAGTGGCCCGAGTTGGGCGAGTTCAACTGGGCGCTGGACCACTTCGACCCGATGGCACGCGGCAACGACCGGCCCGCGCTGTGGGTGGTCGAGGCGGACGGCAGCGAGCGCATCCACAGCTTCGACCAGCTCGCCCGCCGCTCCGACCAGGTCGCCAACCACCTGCGCGCGCTCGGCCTCGGGCGCGGCGACCGGGTGCTGGTGATGCTCGGCAACGTCAGCGAACTGTGGGAGGTGATGCTCGGCGCGATCAAGCTCGGTGTGGTGCTGATCCCCGCCACCCTGCTGCTGTCCGCCGAGGACCTCGCCGACCGCCTGGAACGCGGCGAGGTGCGCGCCGTGATCGCCGCCGCCGAGGTCACCGACCGCTTCGCCGATCTCCCCGGCGCCCCGCTGCGGATCGCCGTCGGCGCACCGACCCCCGAGGGCTGGCACGACTACGCGGAAGTCGACACCGCCGCCGAGGAGTTCACCCCCGAGGGCGTCACGCTCGCGGACGACCCGCTGCTGCTGTACTTCACCTCCGGCACCACCTCGAAGCCGAAGCTGGTCGAGCACACCCACGCCTCGTACCCGGTCGGCCACCTGTCCACCATGTACTGGATCGGGCTGCGCCGCGGCGACGTCCACCTCAACATCTCCTCGCCGGGCTGGGCCAAGCACGCCTGGAGCAACCTGTTCGCGCCGTGGAACGCCGAGGCCACGGTCCTGGTCTTCAACTACGGCCGGTTCGACGCCCAGCAGTTGCTGGAGGTGATCGCCCGCTGCCGGGTCACCACGCTGTGCGCCCCGCCCACCGTCTGGCGGATGCTGATCCAGGCCGACCTGGGCGCGCACCGCACCGATCTGCGCGAACTCGTCGGGGCCGGCGAGCCGTTGAACCCCGAGGTGATCGAACAGGTGCGGGCCGCCTGGGGATTGACCATCCGGGACGGCTTCGGCCAGACCGAGACCACCTGCCAGATCGGCAACAGCCCCGGCCAGCCCGTCCGCCCCGGTTCGATGGGGCGGCCGCTGCCCGGCTACCACGTCGCCCTCCTCGATCCGGACGGAAAGCCCGGCGGCGAAGGCGAGTTGAGCCTCGACCTGGCCCACCGCCCGCTCGGCCTGATGCGTGGCTACCGCGGCGACCCCGAGCGCACCGCCGACGCCATGCGCGACGGCCACTACCGCACCGGCGACGTCGCCGCGCAGGACGCCGACGGATACATCACGTACGTGGGCCGCGCCGACGACGTGTTCAAGGCCAGCGACTACCGGATTTCCCCGTTCGAGCTGGAGAGCGTCCTGATCGAACACCCCGCCGTCGCCGAGGCCGCCGTGGTCCCCTCGCCCGACCCGCTGCGCCTGGCCGTCCCCAAGGCGTACGTGGTGCTGGTCGACGGCCGCACCCCCAGCCCCGAACTCGCCCGCGACATTTTCGCGTTCACCCGGGAGAAGCTCAGCGCCTACAAGCGCATCCGCCGCCTCGAGTTCGCCGACCTGCCGAAGACCATCTCCGGCAAGATCCGCCGCGTCGAACTGCGTACCCACGAGGCCGACCGCACCGAGAACCGCAACCCGAACGAGTACTGGGACAGCGACTTCCCGGAACTCCGCCAGGGCTGAGTGCGCCCGCCGCACCGAGCGGGAAACCGCTTTCCGTACGCCCGCGCCGACTTGACGGCAGGGATGAACGGAAAGCGGTTTCCCGTTCTGTGGAGCGGCTGCGGAAAGCGCTTGCCAGTCGCCGGGTGCGGAAAGCGCTTGCCGGTCGCCGGGTGCGGTCCCATAGGATCTCCTTCACCTGCCGGGCGTAGCGCAGAGGCAGACGCATCGCTATCCGCATGGCGGGTCACGCCGGTTCGAATCCGGCCCCCGGGAGGCTCGGGCGACGGGCCCGTGGCGCATTGGCAGACGCGCCGTCCAGCCAAGGCGGAACACGCCGCCTCGATTCCGGCCGGGCCCGACCCCGCTGACGCACCGCCACCCGGAGGACCTGATGGGCGCGCCCGAGCTGAACGAGACAGACGGCCCGGGTGGGATTCAGGGCTCCGATGGCGCGGTCCAAAGCCTCACGGATGCCGAACTCGCAGCCTTCGACCGCACCATCGGGCAGCTGCGCACCCTCCCCGCCGACCATCCACTGCGACTGCGCGCCGAACGCGTCGCCGAGTCCTTCGTCCGTGACGGCCGCCAGCGGCGCCGCCGCGAGCGCCGCACCGAAGCCACCCTCGCCGACGCCGAACTGACCGCCGCCACCGCCACCGGCGGCACCGACCGCCGCGAGGACGCCCCGCTCCCCAGCACGTCCGGCCACACCCCGATCGGCGAACTCCGGCGCCACCGGCGCTGCTACGTCTGCAAGCGCACCTACCGCCAACTCGACGGCTTCTACCACCGCCTGTGCCCCGACTGCGCCGCTGACCACACCACCCGGCGCGCCCTCAGCACCGACCTCACCGGCCGACGTGCGCTACTCACCGGCGCCCGCGTCAAGATCGGCTTCCAGCTGGCGCTGATGATGCTCCGCGACGGCGCCGAGCTGACCGTCACCAGCCGCTTCCCGCACGACACGCTGCGCCGCTTCGCCGCCGCCGAGGGCAGCGAACGGTGGCTGGACCGCCTGCGGATCGTCGGCATCGACCTGCGCGACCCGCGCCAGGTCCTCGGCCTGTGCGAGCAACTGCGCGCCGAGGGACGGCCGTTGGACATCCTGGTGAACAACGCGGCACAGACCGTGCGCCGCCCGCCCGAGGCGTACGCCCAGCTCGCCGCCGGCGAACACGGTCCCGCCCCCGCGCAGGTCACCCACGCGCCCGGCTTCCGCCCGATGCCCACCCTGGCCACCGCTTGGCCCGCCGTCGAACTCGCCGCGCCGGAGCGGGAGTTGACGACGCCGGACGTGACACCGGCGCTGCCGCTCCCCGCCCCGGTGGACGAGGCCGGCCTGCTGCCCGACCGCGCCCCGCAGAACTCCTGGTCGGCGACGCTCGGCGGACTCGACCCGGCGGAGGTGCTGGAGACCCAACTGGTCAACGCGCTCGCCCCCGCACTGCTCTGCGACCGACTGCTGCCCCTGCTGGAAGCGTCACCGCACCGGTCCAGGTACATCGTCAACGTGACAGCCGTGGAAGGCCGGTTCGCGGTCCGGAACAAGATGCCGGGCCACCCGCACACCAACATGGCCAAGGCCGCCCTCAACATGCTCACCCGCACCAGCGCCGCCGAACTCGCCGAGCGCGGCATCCACATGTGCGCCGTGGACACCGGCTGGATCACCGACGAGAACCCGGCCCCCAAGAAGTCCCGGATGGCCGGAGCCGGTTTCCGCACCCCGCTCGACATCGTGGACGGCGCGGCCCGGATCTACGACCCGATCGTGCGCGGCGAGGCCGGTGAGCCCTGCGTCGGCGTCTTCCTGAAGGACTATCAAGTCGCGGAGTGGTGACGGACACCAGGACCGTCCGAACCACGGCCCTTCCGGGTGCCCTGGCGGATCCATGAGCGGTTGACGGCCTGTCTGATGAAGGGGCCGACAAGCATGGACAGCATCCACAGCGCTCCGGTGGCCGGCGAGTAGAGGTAGTGCCACCACCAGTGGGGGAGCACGATGGGGAAGGCTCAGAGAGCGGTCAGCGGCCACGGGAGTAGAACCTGGCGCCGGTGCTGCCGCGCATCGCGAAGAGCAGGAACGGCTGGCGGCCTCGCTCGCGGCCAACCTCGGGCTGCTGTACCTGTTCGCCGCGTCCGCACCGACCACGCCGAGCCCCACCCCGGCGGTTCCGGACGCCACCGACCCGAAGGCCTACCACTGCGCCGACGACGCCATCAACCTCGACCAGGTGCCGGTGCTCCTGCCACAGGACGTCACCATCAACGGCCGGGTGCAGCCCGCCGGAACGGCGCTCGGGACGGTCAGTCTGCGCTTCTCGGTCCACTGCGCGGGGGGCGTGGGCGCGGTACGACCCCGCCGAGTACGTGTTCGGCGATCCGGGCCAGGGCACGGTGTCCACCACCACGCTGCGCACGGCCGACTCCACCTCCAGCACGTTCCACCTCGGCCACATCGACCAGAGCTACCCCGACCTGCTACTGACCGGCCTGGGCTGCATCGAGGCACACGCCAGTGTGGTGGTGGCGAACGGCGGCGTGACGGCCAACGGCAGCACCAAGTGCCTCCCCAAGAGCTGATGGATCAAAAAAGCAGGACCGCCCCGAAAGGCGGCCCCGCAAAGGACGGCAAGGCCCCACAGGAAACGTCAAGGCCCGCAAAAGACGTCAACCAGCCTTCACCGCGCCGACATCCGCAGCGCCCCGTCCATCCGGATCGTCTCGCCGTTGAGGTAGTCGTGGTCGGCGACCATGGCCACCAGCCGGGCGTACTCCTCGGGGTGGGCGAGCCGCTGCGGGAAGGTGACGGTGGCGGCCAGGCCGGCCCGGATCTCGTCGGAGAAGCTCGCCATCATCGGGGTGTCGACGATGCCGGGCGCGATGGTGACGACCCGGATGCCGAACTGGGCGAGGTCGCGGGCGGCGGTGATGGTCATCCCGGCGACGCCGGCCTTGGACGCGGCGTACGCGATCTGGCCGACCTGGCCCTCGAACGCCGCGATGGAGGCGGTGTTGACGACCAGGCCGCGCTGGCCTGCCTCGTCCGGCTCCAGGGCGGACATCGCCTCGGCGGCGAGCCGCATCACGTTGAAGGTGCCGATCAGGTTGACGTTCAGCACGGTGCGGAACAGGTCCAGGTCGTGCGGGCCGCGGCGGCCGACGATCCGGGCGGACGGGGCGATGCCCGCGCAGTTGACGGCCAGGCGCAGCGGGTGGCCGTCGAAGGCGATCCGGGCGAGCGCGTCGCGCACCGGCTGTTCCTCGGTGACGTCCGCGCCGAGCAGGGTGACGCCCTCGGGCGGGGTCGGGGCGGACTCGACGGCCTTGGGCAGGTCCAGGCCGTAGACGTGGGCGCCGAGGCCCGCCAGGTGGACGGCGGTGGCGGCGCCGAGGCCGGAGGCGGCACCCGTGACCAGGGCGGCGGTACCGGTGAGCTGCATGCTGGAAAGCCCTTTCCGAGTGGCGTTCGGGGCCGGTGGGTGAGCAGCGGCCCCGAACGGGTGGTGACGAACCGACAGGGGGGTCGGGTCAGCGCGCGAACTGGCGGCTGATGACCAGGCGCTGGATCTGGTTGGTGCCCTCGAAGATCTGCATGATCTTCGCCTCGCGCATGTACCGCTCGACCGGGAAGTCCCGGGTGTAGCCGTAGCCGCCGAGCACCTGCACCGCGTCGGTGGTCACCTTCATCGCGGCGTCGGTGGCGATCAGCTTGGCCACGCTGGCCTGCCGGCTGAACGGGCGGCCGAGGTCGCGGCGGCGGGCCGCGTCCAGGTAGGTGGCGCGGGCGGAGTCCACGGCGGCGGCCATGTCGGCGAGCAGGAAGCCCAGGCCCTGGTGGTCGACGATCCTGCGGCCGAAGGTGGTGCGCTCGTTGGCGTACGCGACGGCGGTGTCCAGTGCGGCCTGGGCGAGGCCGGTGGCGCAGGCGGCGATGCCGAGCCGGCCCGAGTCGAGGGCGGAGAACGCGATGGACAGGCCCTGCCCCTCGGCGCCGATCAGGCGCTCCGGCCCGAGCAGCGCGCCGTCCCAGTAGGCGGCCGTGGTCGGCACGCCGTTGAGGCCCATCTTCTCCTCCGGCGCGCCGAAGGTCAGGCCCTCGGTCTGGCCGGGCGCCAGGAAGCAGGAGATGCCGTGCGCCCCGGGCGCGGTGCGGGCGAACAGGGCGTAGAAGTCGGCCTTGCCGCCGTGGGTGATCCACGCCTTGGTGCCCGTCACCCGGTACCCGCCCTCGACGGGTTCGGCCTTGCAGGTCAGCGCGGCCGCGTCGGAGCCGGCCTGCGGCTCGGACAGGCTGTAGCCGCCGATCAGTTCGCCGGCCAGCATCTGCGGAAGCCACTGCTCCTTCTGCTCCGGCGTGCCGAACGCGTTCAGCGGGTGGCAGGCCAGGGTGTGCACGCTGGTGGCGACCGCGACGGCCGCCCAGCGCGACGCCAGCTCCTCCAGCACCTGGAGGTACACCTCGTACGGCTGCCCGCCGCCGCCGAACTCCTCCGAGTACGGCAGGCCGAGCAGACCGGCCTGGCCCATCAGCGCGAACAGGCCCTCCGGGTACAGCTCCTGCTTCTCGTGGGACTCGACCTTCGGGGCGAGTTCCTTGTCGGCGAGATCACGGGTCAGCGCGATCAGGTCGGCGGCTTCCTCGGTGGGAAGCAGGCGATCCACGGCCATGTTCCGGCTCCAAGCGGTACGCAAAGCGGTACGTCAGTACCGGTGAGCGTAGCGCAGGAGGGCCCGCTGCGGGGGACCAGGGAGCGGTGAACAGGGAAAAGTCCGGGAAAGAACGGGGAAAAGCAGGGGCGCGTGGGAGGCGCGGGGGAGTGCGGAGCGGGGCCGGGGTGCGCCGGGCGGGCGGATCGGCGGCCGAGCAGAGGCCGACTGTCATACTGGCCGGGTGATCGACAGCGCCGCCGCACCCCAGCCCAGCGGACGGGGCGCCGCCCGCCGCAGCGCCCTCTTCGAGGAACTCGTCGCACTCTTCGTCGCCGAGGGCTTCGCCCAGTTCACGCTGGACGACCTCGCCGCCCGGCTGCACTGTTCGAAGCGCACGCTGTACGGGCTGGCCGGTTCCAAGGAGCAACTGGTCCGAGCAGCTGTCGTGCACTTCTTCCGGAGCGCCACCGCCCGGGTGGAGGCCGCGCTGGCCGCCGAGACCGACCCGGCCGCCCGACTGGCCGCCTACCTGCGCACCGTCTCCGCCGAACTCGCCCCCGGCTCGGCCCGGTTCTTCGACGACCTGGCGGCCTTCGAACCCGCCGCCGAGGTGTACGGCCGCAACACCCGCGCCGCCGCCCGGCAGATCCAGCGGCTGATCGACGACGGGGTCGCGGCAGGCGCCTTCCGCGAGACCCACGTGGCGTTCGCGGCGGACGTCATCAGCTCGGTGATGGTCCGCATCCAGCAACGCCAGGTCGCCGAGGCCACCGGCCTCGCCGACGCCGAGGCGTACGGGCACCTGGCCGAGCTGCTCCTGCACGGCCTGCTGCGCTGAGCGCCCCGCTCAACTCCCGTGCGGCGAGCCGGACTCGACCTCGGGTTCGCAGACCGGACAACGCCTGCCCTCCCGGACCTTGCCGCACTCCTCACAGACCAGATTCAGCCGGCAGGCGGGCTCGCCGCCCTCGCTCTCGACGCGTTCCCTGGGGTCCATGGCATCCAGTGTGCCGCCACCGGGCGGGCGGCCACGGCGGGCGGGACAGCGAACGGGCGGCGGCAGGCGGCCACGGCGGGCGGGCGACGGCGGGCGGGCGACGGAGGGCCGACGGACGACCGAGGACGGCGGGAAAATCCGCGCCGGGCAAGGGTGTTGATCGCTATCTTGTGCGCATGATCGACAAAGAACTCGTCGTTCCACCTCCCACGGTGCACCTGGCCCGGCGCGGAAAGGTCTGGCGCTCGCTGGCAGGCTCCGCGGCCGTCTTCGTGGTGGCCGCACTGGTCGTCGCAGCGCGCCTGACCCCGGTCCTGATGCTCTTCGGGGTGATCGCCCTTCCGGTCTCCGGGCTGTTTGTCGTGATCGGGCTGAACGTCCTGATCCGGCGGACTCCCCAACTGGTGCTGGATTCCGACGGGTTGCATGTTCCCCAGCTCGGACGGATCCATTGGGACGAGATCGCGGGAGTGCGGCCCTCGACGGCCGGCCCGCACGAGGTGATCCTGCTGACCGGCCACCCTGGCGCGCCCTTCCCGCCCAGGCCCCCGCTGCTCGGACGCCTGGCCGCCCGCACCAACCGCCGGACGGGCGCCCGCGAGGCGATCTTCACGGTCGCCGCCCTGCCGATGGACGCGAAGGCGCTCATCGCGGACATGCGCCGGTACCACCCCGGCCTGACGATCCTGCCGTCCGAGGACTGACCGCGCCGGGCCGCTGGGCGTGCTGCGGGGATTGCCAAAATATGAAGTGGAAAACCTTCGTCGCCCAAAGGCCCGGCCGCTAGCTTGTGCGCGTGATCAACGACGCATCGGCGGTCCTGCCACCCACCGTCTACCGCTACCCACGCGCCAAGCCGCTGGGCGTGCTGCTGGTCAGCGCGCTGTTCGTCGCGGTGGGCGTGCTGATGGTGGTGACGGGCGACGCAGTGATGCCCGGCGTGGCCGGCATCCTGTTCTTCGGGCTCTGTGGCGCGGCGGTGCTGAACCAATGGATCCAGTGGGCCCCGAACTGGTGCTGGACGCCGACGGGTTGGAGAGCCGCCAGCTGGGCCGAATCCGCTGGGAGGAGATCCGGACGGTGCGGTGCAGAGTCGCGGGCAACATGTGGATGGTCGAACTGACGGGCCACCCCGGCGCGCCCTTCCCGCCCCGGCCGTCGAAGTTCGGTGCCTGGATCACCCGCGCCAACCGCAAGGCGGAGTCCGGCACGGCCTACATCCAGGCCGACGCCCTGCCCGTCAACGTGGCTACGGTCGTCGGCCGGATGCGCCTGTACCACCCCGCGTTGATGGTCCTCCCGCTCGCCGAGAGGACGGTCGAGACCGCGCTGCGCAACGCCATCTGCCGCCTGCGCAGCCGCCTGCGCAGCCGCCCCGAGGGCCGCCCCGAGGAACGCCCCGAACCCGCAGCCGAGCACAGAGCGTCGTCCGAGCCGGTCGCTCCCGAGCCGGTCGCCCCCGAGCCGGTCGCCCCTGACCGGCCGATCACGACCTTCCCGCCCGAACTTCCCTACGCCGACCGGCTGATCGCCGCCTTCCCGCCCGAACTCGCCGACGACGCCCGCGCGATGCTGGCCGTCATGCCGCCCGCCGGCCACACGACCGACCGCGGGTTCACCGTCCTCGTGAACGGCCGGCGGGTGGTCGTCCCCGTCCGGATCTACCACGACGAGCCGTCCGCCGAAGCAGCGGCCGCACTGACGCGACGTCAGCGGCAACTGCTGCACTGCCTCTACACCCGGCACCACAACGGCCGGATCCGCCAGCGCCACCTGGAACGGATCGTCGCTTCGACCGACCCGTGGGTCGTCCCGTTCGTCCTCCAACTGGCAAGCGAGTACGTGCTGGTGATCCTGTGCCTGATCCACGGGAAACTCGCCGGACTCGCTGCGCCCGGCACCGAAGGCCGCCGCGTCTACGGGCGGTTCGTCGCCGACAACCCGGCCTACTTCGCCCTCACCGGGCAGCGCGTGCTGAGCTACTGGAACTGTTATCACCGCGAGGAGTACCCGGACTTCCGGAGCTACCCGGGCAGCGCCCTCCTCGACCTCCTCCGAGCCGCAGCCGCCGACGCGACCCCCGCCCCCGACGCCGCAGCCGCCCCCGACGCGACCCCCGCCCCCGACGCCGCAGCCGCCCCCGCAGCTGCCGCCGAGGAGCCGCCCGCAGGTCAGCCCTGAGCGTCAACGAGGCAGCAGGCAACCGCCGTTACCCAATCTTGATCTTCGTGGCGCGACGAACGGCCCGGGTGCGGCGTGTATCCAGAACGTTGACGAACACTTTTCCATCCGGGGGACCACATGACCGAGGGGCTCGGCTTCGACGAGTTCGCGGCCAGTCGGGCACGCCGCCTGTTCCAGCTCGCGTACCTGATGTGCGGGGACTGGCACCAGGCACAGGACCTCGTGCAGACCGCGCTGTCGAAGATGTACCCGGTCTGGGGCCGGCTGCGGCGGGCCGACGCGGACGCCGGAGTCGACGCGTACGCCCGGAAGGTGGTGCTGCGCTGCTACCTGTCGCACCGTCGGCTGCGCCGCTCCAGTGAACTCGCCGTCGCCGAATTCCCCGAGGAGCCGGTGGTCGGCGCCCACGAGGGCAGCTCCGCCGCCCTGCGGATCACCCTGATGGCCGCTCTGCGCCAACTGCCGCCCAGGAACCGGGCCGCCGTGGTCCTCCGGTACCTGGAGGACTACAGCCTGGAGCAGACGGCGGAGGCGATGGGCATCAGCGTCAGCGCCGTGAAGAGCCTCAACTCCCGTTCGATGGCCCGCCTGCGCGCGATCCTCGGCCCGGACCGTGCCCTGCTGCTCCAGGACTGACCCGGGCCAACGGCCCACCCCGGACGAACCCCCGCCTACTCTCGTGACATACACCTGCCAGTACGGAAGGCATCGGACATTGGACCTGGACCTGGAGCTCTCCCGGATGATGGAGACGAGCGTCAAGGAACTGAGCGTCCCGGTCGCCGTGATCGTCGCCGAGAGCAACCGCCGGGGCCGTCGCCGCAAACTGGCCCGGCGGCTACGGGTGGCGGGCGCCGCGCTCACCGTCGTCGCGCTGGCCGCGGTCGGCGCGAACGCCGGACTGTCCACCGTGGCCTCGAAGTTGCCCGCCCACGGCCCCGGCCCGGTCGGCCCGGCCGGCGCGGGCGGTACGGCCAATGCGGGCGTGCCCTCGCTCACCACCTCGCCGAGCCCGCTCGACTCCGCCGGGTCGAGCCCCGGGGCCGAGTTCACGCCGATGCTGAACATGCCCCCGGCGTCCGTGCTCGGTCGGCCGTCGAGCAACGACACCCCGGCCCCCGGCAGTCAGATGCCGTTCACGCCCGACAATGTGTACAGGGCGCTCAACTCCATGCTTCCCGTGTTCAGCCGGTTCCTCAAGGACGCCCAGGTCCACCCCGGCCCGCTCCCCTCCGGCACCGCCGGGGTGGTGATGCAGTTCGTCGACGGCTCCGGCGTCACCGCCAGCCTGGAGATGACGATGCGTCACTCGCAGCTGGTCTTCCCGAAGGACCGGCGCGCTCCCGCCGACCCCAGCGACCTGCCGTTCCAGTGCACGGAGAGCGTCCTGGGCAACGGAACCCGCACCACCATGGGCTGCGCGTACGGCTTCCTGCCGGACGGCACCTGGGAGATGGTGGAGAGCAACGATGCGGTGGCGCCGACCCTGTACAACTACCGGGTCCGGGTGTGGCGGATGGACGGCACCGTACTGGAGTTCACCGAGTACAGCGGGATACGCGACTTCACCGGAGGCGCCGAGCAGAAGAACACCCGCAGCACGCCGCCGATCCCGCTCGCCATCTGGCGCGGCGTCGCCGAGAGCCAGGACTGGCGCTGGTTCACTCTCCCCAAAGGCTGACACCCCAAGGCTGGCACCCCAAGGCTGGCTCCAGCGCTGACACCCCGGGCGCCGCGCCCCCGCCCGGGTTGCGGTGTCTCCCGGTCAGCGCCCCCGCCACCGCGTAGGGTTGGCGCGTGACCGAACAGACGCGCAACGTGGTGGGCGACCACGCCCGGGTGGACACCGTGGTGCAGGCGCAGCACGTCAGCACGGTGAACATCCACCAGGCGGCCGCCGTCGTCCACACCCCGGCCTTCGAACTGCCGCCCGAGCGCGCCCACTTCGTCGACCGGACCGAGGAACAGGCGCGCATCGCCGACCTCCCCGAACCCGACGGCGCGCAGCCCGCCACCCCGCAGGTGGTGACGATCAGCGGGCTGGGCGGCATCGGCAAGACCGCCCTGTGCGTGCGCCTCGGCCACCGCCTGGCCGACCGCCACCCGGACGGCGCGCACTACATCGACCTGGACGACTACCGCCGCGAGGGCGCGGCCGACCTGGCCGCCGTCCTGGCCGACCTGCTGTCCGGCCTCGGCGTCGAACGCGCCTGGCTGGCAACGGACTTCCGCTCGCTGGCCCGCCAGTACTGGGCCCGCACCCGGGGCGGCCGCCGACTCCTGGTGATCGACAACGCCCGCACCGGCGCCGAGGTCCAGCCGCTGCTGCCCGCCTCCGCCGCCAGCCTGGTGCTGGTCACCAGCCACGGCCCGCTGTACGACCTCGGCGACACCGCCCCGCTGGAGCTCGCCCTCGCTCCGCTCTCCACCGACCACATCGCCGAACTGCTGCGCCTGCTGTCCGGCGAACAGCGCTGGGCCGCCGCCGACCCCGCCACCGTGCACACCCTGGCCACCGCCTGTGCCGGACTGCCCAAGGCCGCCGAAGTGGCCGGCGAACTCGCCCGCCGCCTCCCGCACCGCAGCCTCGCCGCGCTCGCCGAACGACTCACCGCCGAACTCCATCAGCAGGGGAGCAAGCCCGTGGAGGCCGTCTGGGACGCCGCCTACGCCGAACTCGGCGCCGCCGCCGCCCAGTTGTACCGCATCCTGCCCGAGTGCCCCGGCCCGTCCGTCACCGAGCACACCGCCGCCGCACTGCTCGGCCGGAGCCTGCCGGCCACCGAGGACGCCCTCGCCGAACTCGTCGCCGCCGGACTGCTCGACTACCGCACCGGCGGCTACCGCCAGCACGCCCTGGTACGCGGCCACGCCGCCCGCCGCGCCCGGCAGGCCGACCCGGACGGCACCGAACGCGCCGACGCCCGGCGCCGCGTCCTGCACTGGCTGCGCCGCCAGAGCGCCCGCGCCGACCTGGTGATGGCCGGCACCCGCCTCACCGTCGAACCCGAGGTGCCGCCGCTGCCGGGCGTCCCCGACGCCGACCTCGGCACCGCCAAGTCCCAGGCGCTGCACTGGATGGAGGCCAACCGGCAGGCCCTGTACGGCGCGGTCGCCCTCGCCCACGACAGCGGCCGCGACCAGGACGCCGTGGCGCTCGCCGAATCGCTGTGGACGCACTTCCTCGACCACCCCCGGCACGCCGACGCCATCGACGCCTTCACCGCCGCCGTGGCCGCCGCCGACCGCGCCGACCAGCTGCCCGCCCGGATCCGCACCCGCTGCCTGCTGGCCCGGCCGCTGTGGGAGACCGCCCGGTTCGAGGAGGCCGCCACCGCCCTCGACCGGGCCCGCGCCCTCGCCGAGCTGCTCGGCGAGGAGTTCGCCGACCGCCGGCTCGCCGCCTCCGCCATCGACTTCCACGGCCAACTCGCCCTCGCCGAAGGCCAATGGGCCACCGAACGCGGGGACGCCGACACCGCCCGCGCGCACTTCGCCACCGCCCGCGCCGACTTCGACACGGCCCGCGCGATCCACCTGGCGATCGGCAACGCGTACGGCGCGGCGCTCCAGACCTACCAGTGCGCCAGAGCCGCTGCCGCCGCCGACGACCAGGCCGAGGCCGCCGAACTGTTCGCCCGGGCCCACCAGGCATTCGCCGGTATGGACGGACGCCAACGCATGACCGCCCGGGCCCGCTCCGGCCTCGGCCGGGCCCTGCTGCGGGCCGGCCGGTACCCGGACGCCGAACCCCACCTGACCGCCGCTCTCGCCGACGCCGAAGCCCGCCGCTCCACCTTCGACGAGGCCCGCATCCGCACCGACCTCGCCACCCTCGCCGACCGTACCGGCCGCCCCGCCGAGGCCGCACAACACCGCACCCGCGCCGCCGAGTTGCGGGCCGCCCACGGCGCCGCGCCCGACCCCGAACCCGGCCCCGGCCCGGACCCTGACCCCGGCGCCGCGCCCGACCCCGAACCCGGCCCCGGCGCCACGCCCAACCCCGGCCCCGACGAGAGCTGACCTCCCGCCACCGCCCGTCACAGCTCCGCGTCGAGCTCCTCGGCGAGCGCCGGGCGGACGGTGAGCCGGGCGGTGAACGGGCCCAGCGCGCAGTCGAGTTCGGCGGGGAGACCGGCCGCCGGGTGGGCGCCGAGCCAGGCGTGGACGGCGGAGACCGCGGCCGTGGGATCGATCCGGTGGATGCGGCCGCCGGCCCGGCCAGGCGCGAGCTGCACGGTCAGTGGGCCGCGGTGCCGGTGCAGCAGGACGCAGCGGTCGGCGGACATCACCGCCGCTGCGGTCAGGCAGGCGGGCAGTTCGTCCAGTACGTGCGTGGCCCAACCGGACACCGTCCAGCGGCCGGAACCGGGGCGCCGCCACAGCACGGCGGCGCTGCGCACCTGAGCCAGCGCGGCCACCGGGTGCTCGGCGGACAGGTGGTGGATCGGCAGCTCGGTGGCGGCCGGGAAACGCTCCACCCGCACCCGCTGCCCGTCGACCTCGGCCCGCACCGCGAGCGTCGGCGCGGCCGACCGCGGCACCGACGGCACCGGTAGCGGCTGCGGCAGCACCACCTGCCGAGGGGGCGTCAGGTCGAGCAGCCGGTACAGCTCGGTGCGCAGCAGGCCCAGCGCCTGCCCGGGCCGGTCGAACGCGTCAGCGGCGGGGCCCCGGGCGAGGGTGGTCGCGGCCAGGTCCAGGCCGCGAACGCTCTCCAGGCCGGTGAAGCGCGGCGCGGCGGCCAGCAGCCGGGCCATCGGGGTGCCGGCGATCAACTCCCGCCCGCCGTCGTAGGCGTTCAGCACGGGGCGGCCGAGCGCGGCGGCGTACAGCGCGGTGGAGCCGTGGTCGGTGATCACCGCGTCGGCGGCGACCAGGACCGCCGCCCAGTCCTGGTGCGGGGAGGGCAGCAGCAGCCCGGCCCGCAGCTCGGGGCGGAACTGCTCGGCGAGGTCGAGGCGGCTGCGTTCGCCGATCTCGTTGGGGTGGACCAGCAGCGCGACCCGGTAGCGGTCCACCGGCAGGCCCAGCACCAACTCGCCCGGAAGTTCGGGGCGTTGGACCAGCAGACTCTCCGGCCCCCAGGTGGAGAGCACCGCCAGCAGGGTGCGGTCGCCGAGGTCGAGCGCGGCCCGGTACACCTCGCGGCGGGGGTTCGACTCCAGCATCCGGTCCAGCGTCGGATCGCCGACGACGACCGCACGGGTGGCCGCCGGCGGGCAGAACTCGGCCAGCCGGGACAGCTGTTCGGCATGACCGAGACCGTGCAGATCGGCCCACGGCGCGCCGTCGGAGAGCAGGAACGCCGGGTCGAGGCCGGACGGCAGCTCGGGTGAACCCTCCTCGCGCAGCGCCTTGTTGAAGCCCGCGCCGTGCGGCAGCAGGGCCCGGGCGCGAGCGGACAGGCTGGCCAGCGCGCCCTTCGGGCTGGTGGTCAGGACGAGGTCGAAGGGCCGTTCGGTGGCCTGCTCGAAGTCGATCACCCGGGCGCCGGAGCGGTCCAGCGCGGCCAGCGCCTCCAGGTCGAACCGGGAGCCCGGCACCAGGGTGAACCAGCGGGAGATCCGGCCGTCGCCCTCGAACACCGGCAGCACGTCCAGCAGTCGGTGCAGTGCCACCGCCGAGCGGAACGCCAGCAGCACGGAGCGCCGCTGGTCCCCGCCGGTGTCGCGCATGCGCCGATGGTATCGGTGCGCCCGCCGCCCCGCCCGCCGGGACACGGCCGCTGATGGCCGGTCGGGCAGCCCGACCCGCCGTCGGGAAGGGCTCCGGCCGGGACGGCGAAACGCCCGCCGCCAGCACCCGACTGACGAAGCATCGGGTACCGGCGGCGGGCGGTGCGAGCGTTGCGGGCGCTGCGATTTGGTGCCGCTGGTCAGACGGTGTTGGCGACCTGCAGCGCGGCCTCCGTGCCGGAGGCGATCGCGCCCGAGATCCACGCGTGGTAGCGCGGCTGGCAGTGGTCGCCGGCGAAGAACAGCTTCCCTTCGACGGGCGTCGCCACGTGCGGGCCGAGGCTGAGCAGCTGCCCGGGCGTCTCGATGACGGCCTCGCCCAGCGCCCAGCGATTGCGCAGCCAGGACTGCGAGACGTGCCGGTCGGTGACGTAGCGCCGGATCCGCTCGCCGTACAGGCCGGTCAGGTGTTCCAGCGCCTCGGTGTGCCGGTCGGCGGGGGTGAGGGCGTCGAAGCGCAGCGCGTCCTCCGCCCAGTTGTAGGCGGCCAGCACCACACCGCCGGGTGCGCCGCCGTCGCTGGGGTGGGAGGGGAAGTAGACGAACCGGCCGGCCTCGTCGGAGACGCAGCCGCCGCCGACCGCGGCCACCGCGTCGCCGTGCGGGGCGGGCTTGTAGTCGTTGCCGAGCTTGTTCTTCCAGGTCGCCTCGTCCCACTCCCACCAGCGCTCGGTGAACTCCAGCAGCACCTTGTGCGCGGTGTCGTGCTTGAGTTCGTTGATCGCCCGGCGCTTGCCGTAGGGGAGCAGCGGCTCGAAGTCGACGTGCCGCAGCGCCGCGAACGGCACCGCCAGCACCACCATGTCGGCCCGGTACTCGGTGGGCTTGTTGCCGATCGCGCCGTCGCAGGCCTCGTCCTCCGGGCCGGTCTCGGGTTCGGCGGTCACCGTCACGCCGTGCTCGTCCGTGCGGACCCGGGTGGCCACCTGGCCGCGCTCGATCGACAGGCCCTTGGCGAGCGCCTCGGTGAGCGCGTCGGTGCCCGCGTCGAACTCGAAGTAGGTGACCGACGGGTTGATGTCACCGGCGTCGAACACCGAGTGCAGGAAGCCGTAGGACAGCCGGCTGGTCAGGTTCTCCAGCGTGCCGACGGCCTGGATCTGGGCGTCGCTCCAGCCCTCGCCCTCCTGCAGGTAGCGCAGCAGCGAGTAGCCGTCCATGTCGTACAGCAGGTCGGCCATGCCGGTGACCCGCTCCGCGATCGGCTTGTCGGTCCAGGTGCCGTCGGGGTTCTTGTCCATGGTGTAGGCGCGGGCGGTGTCGAGCGCCTTGTCGAAGGCCGCCGCGGTGGTCTGGTTGCTGTCCCAGCCGAAGCTCTTGTTGATCGGGCCCGGGTTCTCGGCGTACTGCTTCTTGGTGACGGTCTGTCCGTTGACGTGCACGAAGCGGCTGCCGAGACCCTTCGGCGCGACGTACGCGGGGGCTTCGCCGCTGGTGAACTCCTCACCCGTCCACGACTTGTACGCCACCCTGGAGTCGTGGGAGACCTGGTCCGGCAGCGGCGGGAGGTCCACCAGGTCGAACGGGCGGCGCGGCACCTTCAGGTGGTCGGCCAGCGCGAGGGTCAGCACGTGGCTGGACGGGATGCGCATCGCGCCGGCCTCCGCGTGCAGCCGGGAGTCCTGCCACACGTCGCCGCGGAAGGTCTTCACCCGGCCGCCCACCCGGCTGCGGTTCGCCTCCAGTACCCGCACCTTGTGACCCGCCGCCTGCAACAGCCGGGCGCACACCATTCCGGCCACGCCCGCGCCGACCACCAGCACGTCGCGCGTCTCGGTCTTCTTCACGCGCTGACGGCCGGTCAGCAGCTTCAGGTACTCCAGGGTCAGGTCGTTGTGGTCGGCGTCGGTCAGCAGGATCCGGCGCGCCATGATCAGCGCCGCCGCCTTCCGCGCCGGGTCGGGCGGGGCCGCGTCCGCCGCACGAGAGATTCCGGCCCCGGGGCCGGTCAGGGCGGCGGCGGCCGCCGCGCCGCCAGAAGCAAAGAGCAGTCCGCGTCGAGAGATCACCGCCCCACCTTGGCAGCGCCGCGCACCCCGGGACGCGCGCTCCGCCCACCTGGCCCCTTTCACCACCCGCCAGGGGGGCGCTTGCCGCACTCACCTGGCGCGCCCCGTCCCCAACTGTGCGCCGGGCGGTTTTGCGGCGAGGGGTCGTTAGGATATTCCACGAAACTTTGGATAACCGAGGAGAGCCGTGACGTCAGAGACCAGCACCACAGCGCCGCCACCCGCCGAACTCGCCGCCGACCCCGCCGTTCAGCGGCACATCCTGCGGGTCCTGGTCACCTCCCAGATCCTCAGCGGTGCCGGGCTGGCCGCCGGCATCACCGTCGGCGCGCTGCTCGCCCAGGACATGCTCGGCAGCACCGGGCTGGCCGGGCTGCCCAGTGCCCTGTTCACCGCCGGCAGCGCGCTCACGGCGATCGTGGTCAGCCGAATATCCGCCGCCCGCGGCCGCCGCCCCGGACTCGCCCTCGGGTACGCCACCGGCGCCGTCGGCAGCGTCGGCGTGATCGCCGCCGCCGCACTCGACAGCCCCGTCCTGCTGTTCCTCGCGCTGTTCGTCTACGGCGCCGGCACCGCCACCAACCTCCAGGCCCGGTACGCCGGGGCCGACCTCGCCGCCCCCGGACACCGCGCCCGGGCGATCTCCACCGTGCTGGTCGCCACCACCCTCGGCGGCGTCCTCGGCCCCAACCTCGCCGCCCCCACCGGCGACCTCGCCGAGGCCCTGCACCTGCCCCGACTCGCCGGACCGTTCCTGCTGGGCGGCGTGGCCTACGCCGCCGCCGCGCTCGTCCTCGCCACCCGGCTGCGCCCCGACCCGCTGCTGCTCGCCCGCGCCGCCGCCGCGGCGGCCCCGGCCGCCGAGACCCCGGCGGACACCGCCGACGGCACGTCAACGGCCCGCACCCGCAACCGCGTCCTGCTCGGAGCGCAGGTGATGGTGGTCACCCAGCTCGTCATGGTCGGCGTGATGACCATGACACCCGTCCACATGCACGACGCCGGACAGGGCACCGCCGCAGCCGGGTTCGTCATCGCCCTGCACGTCGCCGCGATGTACCTGCCCTCCCCGCTCACCGGACGCCTGGTCGACCGGCACGGCCCGCTCACCGTCGGCGCCGCCGCCGGACTCACCCTGCTCGCGGCCGGCGTGCTCGCCGCCCTCGCCCCCGCAGACTCCCTCCCGCTGCTCGCCCTCGCACTCGTCCTGCTCGGCCTCGGCTGGAACTTCGGCCTGGTCTCCGGCACCGCGATCCTCACCGACGCCGTCCCGCTCGCCACCCGCGCCAAGACCCAGGGCAGCGTCGACGTCGCCATCGCCATCTCCGGCGCCACCGGCGGCCTCGCCTCCGGCGCCGTCGTCGACCTGGCCGGCTACCCCGTCCTCGCCTTCGGCGGCGGCCTGGTCGCCCTGCTGATCCTCCCCGCCCTCGCCACCGCAGCCACCCGGGCCCGACGATGACGGACCACCAGACCCCCCAACTCACCATCGACGGACGCGGATTGCTCTGCGTCACCCTGCTCCTGCGGCTGCGCGCCGCCATCGCCGACGCCCCCGCCGGCACCCTCGTCCACATCCACGCCACCGACCCCGCCGCCCCCCTCGACCTCCCCGCCTGGTGCCACCTCACCGGCCACCACTACCTCGGCCCCGTCACCACCGACACCTACGCCCTGCGCCTGACCGCCAACCCCACCCCCACCCGCCCCGACGCCCCCTGGCACCGCCCGACACCCTGACCGCCCCCCGGCCGGCCCGCCACTCGCGCGGCCGCCGGGAGCACCGACTGCCGTGGGCCCGACCGTCGGACGGGAGCGCTCCGGGCCTGCCACCACGTCCTGCTCCCGTCGTCGCCGAGACCTGTGCGCTGCGACTCACGCCGCCCCGCCCCGCGTGGACGCCCCGTGGCGTCGTCCGGCAGGCTGGCGGCCCCCTTGACCGCCGGGCGGACTGAGCACCTCCGGCGGGGATATAGGCTGGTCGGGCAGCGGTTCGCACCCGTCCGAGCCAGGGCAGGGGCGTCGTAAGAGGGAACCTGGTGCGAGTCCAGGACTGCCTCGCAGCGGTGAGCGGGAACGACCGCCGTCACACGCACTGGGCCCGACCGGTCCGGGAAGCGACGGCCAGTAGGCAGGCCCTCCACGGGAGATGTCCGCGAGTCCGAAGACCTGCCGCCGCCCGCAGCGCCCACCGGTGCCGCGGATCGCCCAAGCCGCGACTCGCGAAGGAGAGTTGACGTGGCAGATCAGACCGTCGCACCCGTGGTGTCCGCCGCCAAGCCCGCGCAGGCGTCCCAGGTGACGCTCGCGCACATCATGAGTGAGCACGACACCAATCTCTACGGCACCATCCACGGCGGCGTGGTGATGAAGCTCATCGACGACGCCGCGGCCGCCGCTGCCGCCCGGCATGCCGAAGGCCCGGCCGTCACCGCCGCCGTGGACGGCATGACCTTCCTCGCCCCCGTCCGGGCCGGCGACCTGCTCACCGCGCACGCCGAGCTGGAGCGGGCCGGGCGTACCTCGATGACCGTCCACGTCACCGTCACCGCCGAGCGCTGGAACGCCACCGGCCCGGTCACCCGGGTCGCCACCGGAAGGCTCACGTTCGTCGCCATCGACGCCGACAGCCACCCGCGCCCCGTCCCGGCCCTGCTCGAACCCGCAGCTGCCTGACACCTCGTCACCACCCGAGCCCGAGCCCGAGCCCGAGCCCCGAGCCCTGAGCCCTGAGCCCCGAGCCCGGAACGCCGTCCCACCTGGCGTTCCGGGCTCGCGGCTTTGAGTGATCACCATCACGTGGGGACAAACCGCATCATTGCGGACGGCGTGTGATCGACATGTTCCGTTCAAGCTCCGATTACCCCACCATGGCAGCGTGTGCCCGCCTACGCGCGTAGCGCAGGCGCACCCGCACCCCCATGGTTCCTGTGGTTCGAGGAGATTGACAGATGATCAGAACGTGGAAGGCCGCCCGCCCGCTGGCCCTCGCCGCCACCGCACTGGTGGTCGCCGCCGGCGCGAGCGCCGTCCCGCAGCACGCCACCGCGGCCACCCCCAAGAACGCCGCCGCGGCCGCCGCCACCACCACCCCGAAGCGGGTGCTGTTCGACAACACCAAGGCGGAGACCGCGGGCAACGCGGACTGGATCATCTCCACCAGCCAGCCCGACCCGCTGGCGCAGAACGCCAACCCGAGCAGCGAGACCAGCTGGACCGGCGCCATCTCGGCCTGGGGCGTGGCCCTGCAGAAGACCGGCAACTACAGCCTGAAGACGCTGCCCGCCGGCAACACCATCACCTACGGCACCGGCGGCGCGCTCGACCTCGCCAACTTCGACGAGTTCGTGATCCCCGAGCCCAACATCCGCCTCAGCGCGGCCGAGAAGACCGCCGTGATGACGTTCGTCCAGAACGGTGGCGGCCTGTTCCTGATCTCCGACCACACCCAGAGCGACCGCAACAACGACGGCTGGGACTCCCCGGCCATCATCAACGACCTGCTGACCAGCAACGGCGTCAACAACAACGACCCGTTCGGCTTCTCCGTCGATCTGCTGAACATCACCACCGACAACCCGCGGGCGATCTCCGCCACCGCCGACCCGGTGATCAACGGGCCGTTCGGCACCGTCACCGGCTCGATCATCCGCAACGGCACCACCTTCACCCTCAAGCCCGCCGACAACCCGAACGTCAAGGGCCTGGTCTACCGCACCGGTTACAGCGGCAACACCGGCGCGGCGTTCGCCACTTCGACCTTCGGCAAGGGCCGGGTGGCGATCTGGGGCGACTCCTCGCCGATCGACGACGGCACCGGCCAGTCGGGCAACACCCTCTACAACGGCTGGAACGACCCGGCCGGCACCGACGCCGCGCTCGCCCTCAACGCCACCGCCTGGCTCGCCCAGGGCAGCGGCTCCGGCGGCAACACCGGCTCGGTCTCCCTCGCCAACCCGGGCGCCCGCACCGCCACCGTCGGCACCGCGACCAGCCTCCAGCTGTCCGCCACCGACACCGCCGGCGGCACCCTCGGCTACGCGGCCACCGGCTTGCCCGCCGGACTGACCGTCAACCCCGCCACCGGCCTGATCAGCGGCACCCCCACCACCGCCGGCACCAGCACGGTCACCGTCACCGCCACCGACTCCACCGGCCCGTCCGCCAGCGCCACCTTCACCTGGACGGTCACCGCGAGCGGCGGCACCACCTGCACCCCCGCCCAGCTGATCACCAACCCCGGCTTCGAGAGCGGCAGCACCTCCGGCTGGACCGAGACCAACAGCGGCGGCTCCAGCACCATCAACAGCAGCACCAGTGAGCCCGCCCACAGCGGCACTTACGACGCCTGGCTGGACGGCTACGGCGCCACCAACACCGACACCCTCGCCCAGACCGTCACCCTGCCGACCGGCTGCGCGAACTACAACCTCAGCTTCTGGCTGCACATCGACAGCGCCTCCTCCACCACCACCGTCTTCGACACCCTCACCGTCACGGCCAACGGCACCACCCTGGCCACCTACTCCAACGTCAACGCCGCCGCCGGCTACCAGCAGCGCACCTTCAACCTCGCCGCCTACGCCGGTCAGAGCGTCACCCTGAAGTTCACCGGTGCCGAGGACTACACCAAGCAGACCTCCTTCGTCCTCGACGACATCACCCTCAACGTCTCCTGACGCGACGTCGGAGCCCCGGACCGGCCCCACCCGGTCCGGGGCTTCGTCGTTCGGTCACATCTGCTTCGAGATCCGAACTGCTTTGTGAAGGTCTTGCCATGAGGATCTTCACCTTCCTAGACTGCGGCCACCATGGCCGGGCGCGTCCATGTCACAGACTTGGGGGAGGGTCGAGTTGAAGCGTTTCCGCTTACTCGTCGCGGGCAACGCGGTTTCCGCGTACGGCAGTTATCTGAACATGGTCGCGCTCAACGTCTTCGTCTACCACCTGACGGGCAGCGCTCTGACGGCCGGTCTGTACATGGCGGTGCGGCTGCTGACCAGCGTGGCGTCCGGGGTCGTCGCGGGCGCCCTCGCCTCCCGGATCCCGCGCAAACGCCTCATGGTGGGCGCGGACCTCACCCAGGCCACCGCGTTGGTCCTGCTGCTGCTGGCGCCGTCGGGCGCCCGCGTCGCGCTGCTGTTCGCGCTCGCCGTCGTCGCCGGCGCCTGCTCGACGGTCTCCGGGGTGTCGCTGCGCAGCGCGGTGCCGGAGATCGTCGGGGCGGAGCTGCGGACCAGGGCCAACAGCCTGCTGGCGACCGGCCGTTCGCTGGCGATGGTGGCCGGGTTCGGCTCCGCGGGCATCATCGTCGCCCAGCTCGGCTACCGCTGGGCCTTCGCCCTCGACGCGCTGTCGTTCGTCGTCTCGGCGAGCGTGCTGCTGTCGCTGCCGATCCGCACCGAGGCCGCGCGGAAGAGCGAGGCCGCGGCGGAGGTGGCGAAGGCGGAGCAGGACGGCGGCGGACGGTGGGCCACGCTGATGCTGCTGCGGTCGATGCCCGTCGTGGCCGTGATGGTCCTCGTCCGGGCGGTGGACGGCCTGGGCTCCTCGTCCCACAACGTGGCCCTGCCGGTCTACTCCGATGCGCTCGACCACGCCCATCCGGCCGCGTTCATCGGCCAGTTCTGGGCGACCTGGGCGATCGGCAACATCGCCATGCAGCAGATCCTGTCCCGCTGGAGCTCCCGGACGGGCCACAGCCCCGGTGAGCGGATCTTCGCGCTGGGCGCCTGCGTGATGTCGGCCGCGTTCATTCTCGTCTTCAGCGGGCTGCCGACCGTCCTCGCGGTCGTCGTGGCCCTGGTGGCCGGCATGGCGGACGGCCTGACCGAGGTCGCCTACGTCTCGCGGCTCCAGACCACCCCGGACGCGCAGCGGGCGCGGCTGTTCGGCCTGTCGGCGTCGGTGGAGAACCTGGGCTTCGGCCTCGGCATGATCCTCAGCGGCGCGTTACTGGAACACTTCTCGCCGCTGCAGGTGGTGGGCGGCCTCCACGGGCTCGCGATCCTGCTCTGCGTCGGGTTCCTGCTGCTGCTGGTGCGGGGCGCGGTGGCACGCCGGGCCACCCCAGCAGCGGGACGGGCAACCCCGGCGGACGGCGCGGCCGACGGCCGGGTTCCCGCCTCCGAGGGAGGACGGGCATGACCGCTCCCGCCGACCGCCGGGTCGCCGTCATCGGCCTCGCGCTCCGCCTGCCCGGTGCCACGACCGAGGACGCCTTCTGGCGGCTGATCCGCGACGGCGAGGACCGCATCCGGCACTTCACGGACGAGGAGCTCGCCGCCGCCGGAATCCCGCCCGAGAAGTACCGGGCACCGGATTTCGTGGGCGCGAGCGCCGTCCTGGACGACGTCTCGCATTTCGACGCACCGTTCTTCGGCATGAGCGGCCGAGAGGCCACCTACACCGATCCGCAGCACCGCCTCTTCCTCGAAGTCGCCTACCACGCACTGGAGAACGCCGGTTACCCGCAGGAGCGGCCGGGTGAGCGCATCGGCGTCTACGCCAGTACCGGGTACGAGCTGTATTCGCTGCAGACCTACCTGCTCAACAACGTGCTCCGGGCGGCGCCCGCGGAGGACTGGCTCTCGCGCCTGCAGATGATGATCGGCAACTACCCCGATTTCACCGCCACCCGCGCCTCCTTCCGGCTGGGCCTGACCGGACCGTCCTTCAACATCCAGACGGGGTGCTCCAGTTCGCTCGTCGCGGTGCAGACCGCCGCGCAGGCGCTGCTGGGCGGTGAGACCGACCTCGCGCTGGTCGGGGCCACGGCCATTCACACGCCGCAGGTGCTGGGCTACCAGTACGTCAAGGGCTCGATCCTGTCGAGGACGGGCCGCCTGCGGGCGTTCGACGGGTCGGCGGACGGCACGGTCGGTGGCAACGGTGTGGCGGCGATCGTCCTCAAGCGGCTCGACCGTGCCGTCGCCGACCGGGACACCGTCCACGGCGTCATCAGCGGGTGGGGCGTCAGCAACGACGGCGCCGCCAAACACACCTACACCGCGCCCAGCGCGGTCGGCCAACAGGTGGCGATCCGAAGGGCGTTGGAGACGGCCGGGGTCGGCGCGGACGAGATCGGCCTGCTGGAGACCCATGGCACCGGCACGCTCAAGGGCGACCCGATCGAGTTCGACGGCGCCACCGCGGCGTTCCGCGCCGACACCGACCGCACCGGCTACTGCGCGATCGGTTCGACCAAGGCCAACATCGGTCATCTGGACGTGGCTTCGGGCCTGGTGGGCCTTATCAAGGCGATGCTCGCCGTGCGGCACGGGGTGATCCCACCGCTGGCCAACTTCGAGCACCCCAATCCGGCGATCGACCTGGTCACCAGCCCCTTCTACGTCCCCCGCGAGGCCCGGCCGTGGCCGCGGGACGGTCGCCCGCGCCGGGCCGGGGTCACCTCGCTGGGCGTGGGCGGCACCAACGTCCACATCCTGCTGGAGGAGCCGCCGCCCGCGACCCCCGCGCCGGACCGCGACGCCCACCCCACCCCCGGCGTCCTGCTGCTCTCCGGACGCGACCCGCAGGCGCTCACCGCCAACGCCCGCGCCTTCCGCAGCCACCTGCGCCGGCACCCGGACACGTCCCTGCCCGACCTGGTCACCACCGCCGCCCTCGGCCGCACCCACGGACGGCACCGGATCGCCGTGCGCGGCGACAGCCCGGCAGCGCTCGCCGACGCGCTCGACCACTGGCTGACCGGCACCGCCCCCACCGCCGGCGGACGCGGCCCGGTCTGGTCCGGCCTCGCCCCGCGCGAGGGCGCGACCCCCGTCGGCTTCCTGTTCGCCGGACAGGGCAGCCCCTCCCGCGGCATGGCCGCCCCCTTCGACCGCAGGTTCCGGGCAGTGGCGGACGTCCTCGACGCGTGCGAGGCGCAGTACCGCCGCGAGTACGGCACACCACTGCTGGACGCATTCCGCGCCGACGCCGAAGCCGCCGAGCACGAGACCTGGCCGACCGGCACCGCACAGCCCGCGCTGTTCGCCCTCCAAGCCGCCCTCACCCGCATGTGGGAGCAGGCCGGAGTGCGGCCCGCGATCGTCGCCGGACACAGCGCCGGGGAGTACGCGGCGCTGGCCGCCGCCGGGGCGCTCACCGTGGCGGACGGACTGCGGCTCACCGCCGAGCGCGGCCGGCTCATGCAGGCCTGCCCTCCCGGCGCGATGGTCGCCGTCGCCGCCGACCGGCGCACCGCCGGGCAACTGGCCGCCGAGATCCCCGGACTGGAGGTCGCCGTCGTCAACGGCGAGCGGTCGCACGTGCTGGGCGGACCGGTGGAAGCGGCCGAGAAACTGCTCGCGCTGCTCGCCGAACGCGGCATCCCCGGAGAGCGGCTCCCGGTCGACCGCGCCTTCCACACGGCGCTGACCCAACCCGCGCTCGGCGCGTTCCGCACGGTGCTGGAGGGCACCGCCTTCCACCCACTGACCGTCCCGTTCGTGAGCGGGCTGGACGGCATCCTCCGCCCCGTGGGATGGGTGCCGGACCCGGACTACTTCCTGCGGCACACCCGGGAAACGGTGCGGTTCGACGCCGTGCTCGCGACGCTCGGGGAACAGGCGTCCGGCGAGCCCGTGCTGCTGGACCTCGGCCCGCACCACACCCTCGGCGGCCTGGCAAGGCGCGGCCTGCCCGCCGCCACCGTGGCCTCGGCGACGCGCCGCGGCGCGGGCATCGAACCCCTGTGGTCCGCGGCCGCCGCCCTGCACTGCGCGGGCGTGCCCGTGGACTGGCACCACCTGCTGGAAGGCACCGGCGGCGGCCGCACCCCGCTGCCCGCCTACCGCTTCCAGCGTCGGCACTACTGGACCGGCCCCGAACCGGCGATCAGCGCATTCGGTGAACCAACGGAAGACGAGGACGCAGTGGAACTGAGCAACACGGGCACGCTCACCGCCGACGACGTGTGCCGTCACATCGTCGAAGTGACGGTCGATCACCTGGGCGCGGAACCGGGGACGGTGACCGAGGACACCTCGTTCTTCGACCTGGGCGCCGACTCGCTGCAACTGATCCACATGCTGCGGCTCATCGAGCAGGAGCACCAGGTCAAGGTCGCCATGCGCGAGCTGTTCGAGGAGGCCGGCACGCCGCGACTGCTGGCCGAGCTGATCGTGGGCCGGATCCCGGGCGCCCCGGCTCCCGCCCCGATCCAGGCCCCTGCGCCGGTCGCCCCCACGCCGGTTGCCACTGCCCCGGCCCCCGCGCCGGTCGCGCCGGCCCCGGTCGCGCCCGCCGCGCCGGTCGCCCCTGTGGCTCAGCCGGCGGCCCCGGTGTACGCGACGCGTCAGGAGATCGAGGACCTGGCCCGTCAGATCCAGCAACTCACGCAGATCCAGCTCCAGATGATGACGCAGCTCTCCGAACTGCTGACCCGCCAGCTCGCCTCCCTGCCCGGCGGCACCTCGACCGCGGCCGGTGGCCGGTGAGCGCCCCGCAGCGCCAGGAGGGCATCGCGGCCGTCACCGCCGCCGCCGACAGCGACCTCGCCGCGATGGCGGAACTCTCGCGGCGGATCGCCGAGCAACTGGCCGGGGCAGCCCAGGCGTCCGAGGCGGCGGCGCCCGCACCCTCCGGCGTCGTACCCTCGGGCGCCGCACCCTCCGACGCCGCACCCTCCGGCGCCGCACCGAGGATGCACGGCCCGCGGGTGGCCGTGGACCGCGCCTCCGGCATGGTCGCCGGCACCGGGCCGGAGAGCCGCAAGCGACACCTGGACGATCTCGTCCGCCGGTACACCGCGAAGACGCCGACGTCGAAGGAGTTGGCGCAGCGCCACCGCCGGGTGCTGGCCGACAGCCGGGCCGTGGTCGGCTTCCGCTCCAGCACCAAGGAGATGCTGTACCCGATCGCGGCGCGCGGTGCGTCCGGTGTGTCGATCACCGACATCGACGGCAACAGGTACACCGACATCACCATGGGCTTCGGTGTGCTGATGTTCGGCCACGAGCCGCCGTTCGTCCGCGAGGCCGTGCGCGAACACCTCTCGCGCGGTGTGCAGTTGGGGCCGCGCAACGCCGAGACGGGCGAGGCGGCCGAACTGCTCGCCGAGATCACCGGCATGGAACGGGTGGGGTTCGCCAACTCCGGGACGGAGGCCAACTCGGCCGCGATCCGGCTCGCCCGCGCCGCCACCGGACGCCGGAAGATCGTGACGTTCCACGGTTCGTACCACGGACACGCGGACAACGTCCTCGGCCGCGCGGCGGGGACGGGCGAGGAGCGCGCGACCGCACCCGTGTCGATCGGCATCCCGGACAGCGCCGTCGCCGACCTGCTCGTCCTCGACTACGGCGACCCGGCATCGCTGCGCGTCATCGAGGAGCAGGCGCAGTCCATCGCCGCCTGCATCATCGAACCGGTACAGAGCCGCCACCCGTCCCTGCAACCGGTGGAGTTCGTCCGGGAGTTGCGCGAACTCACGCAGCGCCACGGGATCGTGCTCATGTTCGACGAAATGCTGACCGGCTTCCGTCCGGCGCTGCGCGGCGCCCAGGAGCTGTACGGAGTGACTCCGGACCTGGCCACCTACGGCAAGCTGCTCGGCGGCGGCTTCCCGATCGGCGCCATCGCCGGGCGGTCCGACATCATGGACGGCATCGACGGCGGCCACTGGAACTACGGCGACGCCAGCTACCCGCCGGGCGAGACGACCTTCTTCGGCGGCACCTACATCCAGCACCCGGTGTCGATGGTGGCGGCCCGCGCCGTCCTCACCCACCTCAAGGCGCAGGGGCCGACACTCCAGCAGCGCCTCAACGGGCGGACGGACCGGTTCGCGGCCGACCTCAACGGCTTCTTCGAGGCCGAGGAATTCCCGCTGCGGCTCGCCCACTTCGGCTCGATGTTCCGCTTCGAACACCGCGCCGACATGGAACTGCTCTACCACCACCTGCTGCTGCGCGGGGTGTTCGTCTGGGAGTGGCGGAACTTCTTCCTGTCCACCGCGCACACGGACGAGGACCTCGCCCTCATCACGGACGCCGTCCAGGGTTCGCTGCGCGAGCTGCGCGACGCCGGCTTCTTCCCGGGCACCCGCACCCTGCCTTCGGCAGCGGCCCCCGCCACCGCCCCGGCTGCCGCCACTTCCCCCACACCGGCCGCCGCCACCGCCCCGGCCGCCGCCACTTCCCCCACACCGGCCGCCGCCACCGCCCCGGTTGCCGGGACGCCCGCCGTGCCGCAGACCCCGGTGTCGGTCGCCGCTCCGGCTCCGGTTCCGGCCACCGCCCCGGTGTCAGGTCCCGTCGCCGCCCCGGTTTCGGTCGCTGCCGATGCCCTGGTTGCCGGGACGCCCGCCGCGCCGCAGACCCCGTTGCCGGTCGGGGCGATGCCCCTCTCGGCGCCGGTCGCCGCTCCGGCTCCGGTTCCGGCCACCGCCCCGGTTTCGGTCGCTGCCGATGCCCTGGTTGCCGGGACGCCCGCTGCGCCGCAGACCCCGTTGCCGGTCGGGGCGATATCCCTCTCCGCGCCGGCTCCGGCGTCGGCCCCGGCCCCCGCTCCGGTCGCCGCCTCGCCTCTGGCCCGGGCCTCGACTCCGGCCTCCGCCTCGGCCCCGGTCCCGTCCCCAGCTCCGGTCGCCGCCCCGGTTCCGGCTTCGGTCGCCGCCCCGGCTCCGGCTCCGGCCACGGACTCGTCCCCGGCTCCGGCTCCGGCCACGGACTCGTCCCCGGCCTCGACTCCGGTCTCCGCCCTGGCCCCGGCCCCGGCCCCGGCTCCGGCCTCGGCCCCGGCCCCGGCCTCGGCCCCGGCCCCGGCCGCCGCCACTGCCTCGTCCCCGTCGGTCGTCCCGCCCCGTATCCCGGGCCCCGACTTCAGCATCTACTTCTTCGGCGACTACCCCCAGGAGGACGCCCCTCGCCTGGACAAGTACGCCATGATCCTGGAGACCGCCCGGTACGCCGACACCCACGGTTTCCACTCCCTCTGGATGCCCGAACGGCACTTCCACTCCTTCGGCGGCCTGTTCCCCAACCCCGCCGTGCTCGGGGCGGCCCTTGCCCGGGAGACGGAACGCGTCCGCATCAACGCGGGTTCGGTCGTCCTGCCGCTCCACGACCCGATCCGGGTCGCCGAGGAGTGGTCGATGGTGGACAACCTCTCCGGCGGACGGGTCGGCATCGGCTGCGCGAGCGGCTGGAACGCCAACGACTTCGTCTTCTTCCCGGACCGCTTCGGCCGCCACCGGGAGTCGATGTTCGACCAGCTCGCCGAGGTCCGGAAGCTGTGGCGCGGCGAGGCCCTCACGCGCACCGTCGGCGACGGGAGCGAGACCGAGATACGGCTGTTCCCACGGCCGGTCCAGGACATGCCGCCGATGTTCACGGCGGTCGTCGGCAACCCGGCCTCCTACGAGCTGGCGGCGCGCCACGACCTGGGCATCGTCACCAACCTGATGTCGCAGAGCATCGACCAGCTGCGCGACAACGTCGCCCGCTACCGCCGAACCCGCGCCGCCCACGGCCTCGACCCGGCCGCCGGGCGGGTCGCCATCCTGCTGCACACCCTGCTCGGCGGCGACCACAACCGGGCGCGCGAGGCGGCGTTCGAGCCGCTCTCGCGGTACATGCGAGCCTCGCTCTCCCTGTTCGGCGGGGTGACGAACAGCCTCGGGTACAACGTCGACCTGTCGACACTGACCCAGGACGATCAGGACGTGCTGTTCGCACGTGCCTACCGGCGGTACTGCGACGACCGGGCGCTGATCGGCACGGCCGACAGCGTGCGGCCCGTCGTGGATGCCGTCAGGGCGGCCGGCGTGGACGAGATCGTGGCGCTGGTGGACTTCGGCGTCCCGCCGGCGACGCTCCGCGCCGGGCTGCCCCACCTCGACGCGCTGCGCCGCTCCTGCGCCCGGCCTGCCACCACGCAGCCCGCACGCCCAACGGCACCGGAGCCTGTCACAGCGCCGAAGCCCGCCGTGCCCGTCACAGCGCCGAAGCCCGTCGCCACCGTGGCAGCGCCCGAGCCCGCCATCCCGCCCGAGCCCGCCGCCGCCACCCCGCCCGAGCCCGTCGTCGCGGCACCGCCCCGGAGCGCCGAGCCGCAGGAGCCGGAGCTGCGGCGGCACCCGCTCTCCTTCGGCCAGCAGCGCATCTGGATGCAGGAGCAGATCCTGCCGGGCCGCACCGCCTACAACGAGTCCAAGGCCCTCCTCTTGGACGGCCCGCTGGATGTCCCCGCGCTTCGCTCCGCCGTGCGTGCGCTGGTGGCCCGCCACGAGAGCCTGCGGACCGTCTTCCGCGAGGCCGCCCCGGGCGAGCCCGTTCAGGTCGTGCTGCCGCCGGGCGAGCCGGACTTCGAGCTGATCGACCGCTCGGCGTCCACCCCGGCCGGGGCCGACCCGCATGCCGCCGTCCAGGACGTGCTCGACGCGGAGAGCGCCCGCCGCTTCGACCTCGCGGACGGCCCGCTCTTCGTCACCCGGCTGGTGAGGCTCGGCGAGCAGCGGCACGTGCTGGTGCTCTCGCTCCACCACATCGTGGTGGACGCGGAGTCGGCGGCCGTCATGACTCGTGACCTCTCCGCCTTCTATCGGGCCGAGTCGGCCGGCCGGACCGTCCCGGAGGGCGAACTGCCCGCGCTCACCCGGTCGTACGCCGACCACGCCCGTGCGCAGCGGGCCGCCGCCGGGAGCCCGAAGAGCTCGGAGGACCTCGCGTACTGGCGGGAGACCCTCGGCCGCGAACTGCCGGTGCTGGACCTGCCCACCGACCGGCCCCGCCCGCCGGTGATGACGTCCAACGGCAAGGCCGCCTTCCGCACCCTTCCCCCCGAACTCTCCGACGGCCTGCGGGCGTTGAGCCGGGGTCGGCGCGCGACGCTGTTCATGACGCTGATCGCGGGCTACGCGGCGCTGCTGCACCGCCTCACCGGCGACCAGGACGTGGTGATCGGCACGCCGATCTCCGACCGCCCCGAGGGTTCGGAGCACCTGGTCGGCTTCTTCGTCAACACCCTGGCGCTGCGCGTCGATCTGTCCGGCGACCCCGACTTCGGCACCCTGCTCGACCGGGTGCGACGCACCGCGCTGGACGCCTACGACCACGCCGACGTGCCGTTCGAGTCGGTCGTGCGGGAGCTGGCGCCGAGCCGCGCCACCGATCGCACGCCGGTCTTCCAGGTGCTCGCCGAGTTCGAGCGGGACGAGCCGTTCCGCCTCGACCTGCCGGGCGTGCGGGCCACCGCCCTGGACGCCGGGCCCGACAAGGCCCTCGCCGACCTGTGCGTGTACTTCACCGACGGCGGCCCGTCCAAGGGCATCCGCTGCCACCTGGAGTACAACACCGACCTGTTCGACCTCGCCACGATCGACAGCTGGTTCACGGCGTTCTCCGACCTCCTGCAACAGGCCGTGGCGGACGAGGCGACGCCGCTCTCGCAGCTCGGCGCGAGCACCGCACAGGCCGAGGCGGACGGCTGGCTCGCCGGCCCGGTGCGCGAGGTACCCGACACGACCGTGCACGCCTGGGTCGCCCGGCAGGCGGCCCGCCACCCGGGGCGCCCGGCCGTCATCGACGGCGAAACCGTCCTGACGTACGGGGAGTTGGAACGCCGGGCGGGCCGGCTCGCCGCCGTCGTCCGGGACCTGATCGGCGCGCCGGTGGCCGGCCCGCACCGGCCGGTCCCGGTGTGGCTGAACCGCTCGCCCGAGCTGATCGTGGCGATGCTCGCCGTCCTCAAGGCAGGTCACGGCTTCGCGCCGATCGACCCTGACCTCGGGCTCGCGCGGGCCAAGGCCGTGCTGGCCGACTGCGCCTCGCCGCTGCTGCTCACCACCGGGAACTCGGCGGCCGCCCTCGACCTGCCCGCCGACGTCACCGTTCTCGACGTCACCGCTCCCGCCGCCGGCGACCCCGGCAGCGCCCCCGCGCCCACCGAGGCCGAGGACCCGGCGACGTCCGCTTCCCTCTGCTACGCGCTGCACACCTCGGGAACGACCGGACGGCCCAAGGGCGTCGCCGTCCCGCACCGCAACCTGGTGTCGTTCTGCCAGTGGCATCACCAGCACTTCGCGACGACGTCCGAGGACCGGACGGCACTGCTGTCCAGCGTCAGCTTCGACGGCTCGCTGATGGAGATCTGGCCGACGCTGACGGCGGGTGCGACGCTGGTCGTCGCCGACGACGAGACCCGCAAGGACCCGCTGGCGCTGGCCCGTTGGTACGCCGTGCACGGCATCACGTTCTCGTTCCTCACCACCTCGTTCGGCGAGGCGCTGATCGGCCTCGACGAGCGCCGCCAGCCGCCGTTGCGTCAACTGGCGGTCGGCGGCGACGTGTTGAGGGTGCGGCCGCACGCATCGGCGCCGTACCGGGTCACGAACGTGTACGGGCCGACGGAGGCCACGATCCTGTGCACGGTGGAGACCGTCGCGCCCAAGGGTTCGCAGGCGGGCCCGATTCCGATCGGCCTGCCCGTCGACAACGTCCGGGTGCGGCTGGTGGACGCCGACGGCAGGCCGGTGCCCGACGGGAAGGTCGGTGAGCTGTACGTCGCCGGAGCCGGAGTCGCGCTCGGCTACCTGGACCGGCCGGAGGAGACCGCCGCTCGGTTCCTGCCCGACCCGGCGGGTGGTCCGGGCGCGCTGATGTACCGCACGGGCGACCTGGTGCGGCGCGACCCCTCCTCCGGGGCGCTCCAGTTCTGCGGGCGCGCCGACGACCAGGTGAAGATCCGCGGTTTCCGGGTCGAACCCGGCGAGGCGACCGAGCAGTTGCGTCAGGTGTGGGGCGTGCGGGAGGCCGCCGTCCTCGCCCTGCGGGACGCACGCGGGGACGCCCACCTCGTCGGCTACCTCGTCCCGGCCGAGCCGCTGGACGGCGAGGACGGGACGGCCGCCGCGCAGCGGACGGCCTTCGCGACCCTGGCCGCCGGGGCGCTCGCGCGCCGGGTGCCGGAGTACCTGGTGCCACGGGCCTGGGCGGTCCTGCCGGCGCTGCCGCTCAACGGCATTGGCAAGCTGGACCGTTCGGCCCTGCCCGAGCCGGACATCACCGTCCCGACGACGCACGCTCCGCCGACGCTCCCGGCCGCACCGGCCCCCGGTCCGTCGCGGACCGTGCAGCGGGTGCGCGAGCTGTGGGCGGCCGAGTTCGGCATCGGCGTGGAGGCGGTCGACCCGCAGGCCTCGTTCTTCGGCCTGGGCGGGCACTCGATCACCGCGATCCGGCTGGTGAACCGGGTGCGCGAGGCGCTCGGGGTGGACGTGCCGGTGACGCGGCTCTTCCAGGAGCCGACCCCGGCGGCGATGGCCGCCTTCGTGGACGCCTCCCGCCCGCCGTCGGACAGCGCCCCGGCCCCGGAGTCACGCGCGAGGTCGGCCGTCCTGCCCGATCGCCCCCCGCTCACCGCGACGCAGGCGAGGTTCGCGGACCGCATCGGCAAGCTCCCCGTGCCCGAGGTGTTCAACGTCGCGCTGCGGCTCCTCATCACCGGCCCCCTGGACGTCGCCGCGCTCCACACCGCCCTCACCGGCCTGGTGGAGCGTCACGAGTCCCTGCGCACGAGGTGCGTCCGCGGCGACAAGGCCGAGGACTGGTGGCAGGACGTCCTGCCGGTCCATCCGGTGGAGCCTCCCGTGGAGGATCTGCGGGGCCTGCCGGAGAGCGAGCGCGAGGCCGAGCTGTCGAGGATCAGCACCGAGGCGGCCAGGCACCCCTTCGACCTCGAAGCGGGCGTCCGGCCGGCGGTCCGGCTGGTGCGCACCGGCGAGGAATCCTGGGCGCTGGTGTTCGTCATGCACCACTCGATGTGCGACGGCTGGGCCGTCAGCGTGCTGCTCAAGGACTTCGCGGCCCTGTACCGGGCGGCGCTCACCGGCGAGCCGCACGGCCTGCCGGCGGCGACCCAGCAGATCGCCTACGCCCGGCACGAGCAGGCCCGCAGCGACGCCGACCGCGAGGACGACTACAGCTACTGGGAACGCCAGTTGAAGGACGCGCCGTTCAAGCACGACCTCCCGCTGGACCGGCCACGACCCGAGAAGCTCAGCGGCCAGGGCCAGGTGGCGCAGTTCACGGTGCCGGCGGAAGTGCGCAGCCGCATCGAGGAGTTGGCCAGGCGACTGGACACCACCCCGTTCGCCGTCACCGTCACCGCCCTGGCCCGGTTCATGGGAACCCTCAACGGCCGTACGGACAACCTCCTCCAGGTCGCGTACGCCAACCGCGCACGCCGCGAGGAGGAATCGCTGCTCGCCTGCACCGTCTCCTCCCTGCTGCTGCGGCTGCGAACCGACACCTCGACACCGTTCGCCGACCAGGTACGCGCAACGGCCCGCTCCGCGAACGAGGCCCTCGACCACCTGATGCCACTGTCCCGCTCCGGCCCCCGCCTGCGCGAACGCGGCTACCCGGACGTCCCCGACCGCCTCGACCACGGCTTCCAGTACCAGAACTCCCTGGAAACCGACATCACCCTGCCCGGCCTCACCACCCACGCCCAGGACCTCACCATCCCGGCCGCCCGCAGCGAATTCAACCTCGGCCTCGTCCCCGCAGGCGACGCCCTCGCAGGCTACCTGGAATACACCACCGACCTCTGGAACCCCGAAACCATCACCTCCTGGACCACCCGCTACACAACCCTCCTGAACGACCTCGTCACCCAGGCCCTGACCGACACCCCCGACAACGCGTAGCCCCACCGAACAGCGAAAGGCCCCAGGAGAACCTGGGGCCTTTCTTCGGTGTCCGAGGGGGACTTGAACTCTCGCCTCGGGCGCCAGCCTTTGTTAGTTCTGACCTGCGGAAACGTCGTTGATCCGCCATCAACTCGGCCACTCGGCCTACCTACCTGACCTGGGCGTTTCTGACCGTCTCGGACCGCTGTTGGTCATGCGTTGGTCACGTGACCATCCCCCTCTGGCCTGCTGTTGGAGGAAGATCCTTATGCCAACACGGGAATATCACAGAGTCGGCATAGACAGCTCTGGGCGAGGCTCCCTACCTTCGTACCTGCACGGCTCAACCAGGGCCGATCATTAGGGGGTTGACATGGCTGACAAGCCGGGGCTGACGTGACTGACTGGCCTGGGGAGCGGCGACGGCAGCGGTTCGGGGGAGTGCGGTGCCGACGACTGTCCCAACGTGTACGCGACTGACCGAGGGTCGTTCGTGGTGCAGGGTGACCTCTTCGACGGCTTCAGGCCGCCGGAGGGTGAGGGTCTGGTCGAGATCCCGGAGCACATCTTGAGGGAGGCGTTCCGTGCTCTTGGATGGAAGTGACTGGCGCAAGTACTTCGACGCCATGGAGCGAGATGCGTGGCGATTGGAGACGCACCCCGTCTGCACCATGCCGCAAGAAGAGGAAGCTATTCGCCGGTTCCGGGCGGGCGAGCCGGTCACGGCTGCTGACACTGCGGCATGGACCGAGCGACTTGAGGGCTACCGCAGGACCGGGCGGACGGTCGGGCGAGTCCATGTGATTACGCGTCCGCTGACCGAATATCTGCGGTTTGAATTTGCTCACTACCGGCACAACGTCGGAGCGGGCGAGGACGTCAGGATCCTCGATTTGACTGACCAGGAGAACCCGGGGCTCCCGGGGCAGGACTTCTGGATTTTCGATGATTCGCGCGTAGTCCTCATGAACTACCGCTCCGACGGAACTCAGATCAACCGCGAGGTACTCGACGGAGACCCTCGTCCTTATCTGGAGTGGAAGCAGCTTGCCCTTGCCAGGTCAGTTCCATTCCTGGAGTACGTGGAGAGCATGGGTGAGTGACAATAGATCCTGAGCAGCTTGGGCGGTCGAAATCGGACCTGGCCAAGGAGCTGCGAGAACTGCGCAAGCGAGCCGGCCTCACTGGGGTCCGGCTCGCTAGGCTTTGCTCGATGTCTCAGAGCACGATCAGCAAGATTGAGACTGGTAAGAAGATTCCGACGCTTACCGAGGTTGAGCGTATCCTCCGGGCGGTGGGCGCGCCGGCCAATATTGTGGACGAAATATCCGCCCTTGCTCGAAGTGCGAATACGCAGTGGCAGGAGGTCCGGGCGTCGTGGCGACTGGGACTGGAGAAGCGGCAGGCTGAGCTGACTGCGCTGGAGACTGGCGCTCGTGAGCTGCGGTTCTTCCTCCCGGCCATGCTCACGGGACTGCTGGCCACGCCGGAATACGTCAGAGCGAGCCTGGAATACTCGCCAGGTGATATCTCGAAGACCGTGGCGCGAAAGTTGGAGAGACAGGAAGTTCTCTACGACACTTCGAAGTCTTTCGCTTTCATACTCACTGAGCAGGCTGTGAAATGGGCTGTGGTTGGTCCATCGGCCATGTCTGTCCAGATCGAGCGGCTTGCGGCTCTCTCTAACCTCCCGAACATTCGAATCGGTGTGATTCCATTCGGAGCGCTTCTCGGCCGCGGCCCCATGAATACCTTTACCGTCTATGATGACCGCCTGGCTACCGTTGAGACGTTCACTGGGCGGATGGTATTTCAGGACCCGAGAGATGTGGCGGAGCACCTTGAAGTATTTTCGCTGTATGAGCGTATAGCTGTCTTCGGTGAACAGGCTCGTCGGCAGCTCTTTGAGTGGGCGGAGATGTATCGAAGAGATCTTTAAGCGATCGCCAGAATAATTGCGATCCTGGCTCGCTGACGGCTTTAACCTGGCTTCTCGCCCAGTGAACATCGAGCGATGGAGAGCCAGGAATGTTCGCCGAATTCGAGAGAGAACCCGCCGTCGCCGGGTCGCATGCCGTGATGCGCTATGACGTGGTGGAGGTGGACGGCTCGTTCGCCCTGAAGGACCTTCTGTTGGACGGGTACTGCGCTCTGCCGGACGAGTCAGGCCGTGCGGTGCTGCTGAGGTTCGGGACCGCCTACGACGCGCGCCTGTGGCTGATGCAGGCCGACACCCGTAGGGCGTACGCGGCGAGCGTGACCAGGATCAGGGCGGAGGCCGGCGAGAAGCCGCGCCCCGAGGACGTGCCGCTGCTGGCCTTCGACCTGTACCTGCCCGGTGACGTACGTGGGTGAGGTCGGCGAGCCGGATGACCCGCCGACGGACGAGGAGCTACGGGCCGCGCGGGCGAAGGCGGGTGGACTCGCCGCGGAGCTGACTGTGTTGACCCGTGAGCGTCCCTCGATCACGTGGACGCGTGGCGGGGCGGTGAAGGTGTCCGTTCGAGTTCGCGGGACGCCCGACCTGGGCCTGACAGTGGGCCTGCTCGCGGTGCTGAGCCAGGCCGATCGGTTCGGGCACCGAAGGGCGGAGGGGTGGCAGTACGTGTGGCTTGAGATCGGCGGAACACCTACGAAGGACGAGGAATCGTCATGACCGCGTTGGTCGAGTACTACCCCCGTGACGCGTTCGGACTGCATTGGGAGGCAACCGCCGTGGACGATGACGATCGGATTCGCGGAGTCGTGATCGCAGAGGCCAACGACGGCTGGGTCGTCATGGGCCACATCGAGGACGACCGCCGTCTCCTGCGCCTCAGGCCGACGGAACTCGCCAGGCTGCGTGATGCGTTGGTGAGCGGGGAGTTCGATCACCTGATGCGCGACAACCACAAGTACCTGCGAAGGCCGACCACGGACGCCGAGGTGGCAGCCATGTGGAGGAGCCTTCGCCGTCCCTGGTATCGCAGGCTGCTGCGTACCGTCACTGGTCGCTGAGGGTGTCGCGCCGGACGCCGACGAATGAAGCCCCGACCAAACGATCGGGGCTTTGTTTGTTGCTTGGTCAGATGAGTGCGCGGAAGGGGTTGGCGGACAGCGCCGGTTCAGATCGATGAGCGGCCGGGGCCGGTGCGGTTCGGATGGGTCGTTCCCCTTGCCGGTCCCGCCGACCAAACCAGGGCAGGACGGCGCTTCCCCGGCTCGACACCTTGACCGTCTGGGCTGATGACAGCGCTCCACATGGGTGAGATATGGCGGCCGTGCGGGAACCGGGCCTGTGACGGCGGGCTGACTCATCACTGCCTGCGGGACGCGCCGCTGTGGACCTCGTACGCGGCCACCTCGTGCCGCCGCAGCGAAGTCCTGGGGTGGATGTGGGACCTGATCAACTGGGACGAGGGTTCCATCGAACGAACGATCTCGACGACGAGGACAACCCGGTGGAGGTCTCCGCCAACCCCGACACCACCCGTCGGGCTACGTGATGACGCGGTACGGCCGTCGTCGCGCCCGAGGAGCCAAGAAGCTTGCGGCATCCAGCGCCAACCGGATCGGCCTGTCGTCCCTGGTCTGGCCAGGGGACTTCCAGGGCTGTTGGTTACGGGGGTGGTCACGCCCGCGGCCTGAAAACAGAAAGACCCCAGGAGAACCTGGGGCCTTTCTTCGGTGTCCGAGGGGGGACTTGAACCCCCACGCCCGATAAAGGGCACTAGCACCTCAAGCTAGCGCGTCTGCCATTCCGCCACCCGGACGGGGTGTTTGTCTTTGCGGGGCGGTGTCCCGCGCTGACATGGACAACAGTAGCAAAGATCGCCTGGCAGACCCAAAACCGGGGGTCGCGGGGTGAGTCGGGCTTCGAAACCGGGGGGTGCGGGGAGCCGCGCCCTTGGGGTGGGGCGGGTGCTGGGGGGAGGATGGCGGGATGGCGCCCGCGGCTCCCGGCCGGGCCGGGGCGGTGCGGGCCGCAGCCGCGCCGGGCGGGCCGAGACTAGGTGGGAGCGATGAGTGTGGGCAGCGAGCGCGCGGTGACGGCCGAGTCGGAGGTCGCCGAGATCTGCCGTGACCTGATCCGTATCGACACCAGCAACTACGGCGACGGCTCGGGCCCGGGGGAGCGGAAGGCGGCCGAGTACGTCGCCGAGCAGCTCGCCGAGTTCGGGCTGGAACCGCAGATCTTCGAATCGGCGAAGGGCCGCGCCTCCACCGTGGTGCGGATCGAGGGCGAGGACCGCTCACGACCCGGGCTGCTGATCCACGGCCACACCGACGTGGTGCCGGCCAACGCCGCCGACTGGACGGTGCACCCGTTCTCGGGCGAGATCACCGACGGCTGCGTGTGGGGCCGCGGCGCGGTCGACATGAAGGACATGGACGCGATGACCCTCGCGGTGGTCCGCGACCGGCTGCGCACCGGCCGCAAGCCCCCGCGCGACCTGGTGCTGGCGTTCCTCGCCGACGAGGAGGCCGGCGGCACCTACGGCGCCCGGTTCCTGGTGGACCGTCACCCCGAGCTGTTCGAGGGCGTCACCGAGGCGATCGGCGAGGTCGGCGGCTTCTCGTTCACCGTCAACGACCAGACCCGGCTGTACCTGATCGAGACGGCGGAGAAGGGCATGCACTGGATGCGCCTGACCGTCGAGGGCCGGGCCGGGCACGGCTCGATGGAGAACGACGACAACGCCATCACCGAACTCTGCGAGGCAGTGGCCCGGCTCGGCCGGCACCAGTTCCCGCTGCGCATCACCAAGACCGTCCGAGCGTTCCTGGACGAGCTCTCGGACGCCCTCGGCGTCCCGCTCGACCCGGACGACATGGACGAGACCCTCCGGGTGCTCGGCGGCATCGCCAAGATGATCGGCACCACCCTGCGCAACACCGCCCAGCCCACCATGCTCGGCGCCGGCTACAAGGTGAACGTGATCCCCGGCCAGGCCACCGCGCACGTGGACGGCCGCTTCCTGCCCGGCTACGAGGAGGAGTTCCTGGCCGAGCTGGACAGCGTGCTCGGCCCGCGCGTCAAGCGGGAAAGCCTGCACTACGACAAGGCGCTGGAGACCAGCTTCGACGGCGCCCTGGTCGAGGCCATGCAGACCGCGCTGCGCGCCGAGGACCCGATCGCCCGGGCCGTCCCCTACTGCCTGTCCGGCGGCACGGACGCCAAGTCCTTCCAGGACCTGGGCATCCGCTGCTTCGGATTCGCCCCGCTCCAGCTCCCGCCCGACCTGGACTTCGCCGGCATGTTCCACGGCGTGGACGAGCGGGTGCCGGTGGACGGCCTGAAGTTCGGCGTCCGGGTGCTGGACCGCTTCATCGACCTGGCCTGAAGGCGCCAAGGGCACAGGAAGTGCGGCGCACAGGAAAGTGCGGCGTAGAGGGAAGTGCGCCCGGGAGAGTAGCTGGGAAATATGAGAAGCAGTCGAGCGTGAGAGATGCCGATCAGCTGTTCGCTTGATCGCTTCAACGGGTGAATGTCGGCCCGGCCCCGCATCCCGGGTGCCGGGCCCTCGTTCATCCGTGTGCAGCCCGGGGGAACGGGCTGGAAACGACCAGGAGGAACAGACAGATGAAGGTCAAGAAGATCGCTGCCGTCGCCGCCGCCACCGGTGGTCTGGTGCTCGCGGGTGCGGGTGCCGCCTCGGCGCACGGCGGGGCGTACGCGGAAGGCTCCGCGGTCGGCTCCCCGGGCGTGCTCTCCGGCAACCTGATCCAGATCCCGGTGCACGTCCCTGTCAACGTCTGCGGCAACACGATCAACGTGATCGGCCTGCTCAACCCGGCGTTCGGCAACGGCTGCGCGAACTTCTGAAGGGATTGCTGACCGCGTTCCGTCGAGGACCGACCGGACAGCGGCCCACGCCCTGAACTCCCGCCCCCGTACGACCTCCTGGTCGTGCGGGGGCGGACGCATGTCCGGGGGGCGGGGTGCCTCCCCGTGCGGGTGAACGTCGCGGTTCCCGGAATATCGCAGACCTCACCCGATCGGATGAACCGCCTGCAGCTGGCTCAACCTTCACCACCGGGGGTCGTTGAACGTAGTGCTGCCGCAATTGCGGCACGGAATTCCGACTATCGGATCGATGAATGGTCCCGGCCGGCGGAATGCCGAAGTCATCGGAAATCAGTTCAGTCAGTCCACCGGCATCAATCCACCGGACAGAGAAAACAAGGGGAGTCAATGCGACAGGTCGCCAGGAAAGGCCTCCTCACGGCCATGGCCACCGGCAGCGTGCTGGCCTCGACCGCGGGCTACGCCCACGCCACTGCCGACGCCCACGGCGTGGCCGCGAACTCGCCGGGCGTCGCCTCGGGGAACGCGGTACAGGTCCCTGTGGAGCTCCCCGTGAACGCGTGCGGCAACACCATCAACGTGATCGGCCTGCTCAACCCGGCCTATGGCAACAACTGCGCGAACCACAGCGGATCCGGCACAGCCGGCACCGGCGGCTCGGGCTCGCACTCCGGCTCCACGGGCTCGCACACCGGCGGCTCGGGCTCGCACACCGGCTCCACCGGCTCGCACACCGGAGGCCCGGGCTCGACCGGCTCCGGCGCCACGGGGACGTCCGGGACGGGTGCCTCGGCCAGCGGCACGGCCAGCCACTCGCCGGGCGTGATCTCGGGGAACCAGGCGCAGGCGCCGGTCGACGTGCCGGTCAACGCGTGCGGCAACAGCGTCAACGTGGTCGGCCTCGGCAACCCGGCGTTCGGCAACAACTGCGGCAACCACGTCACGCCGCCCGTGGCGCCCCCCACCCCGGTCACCGAGACGCCGCCGCCCGCCTGCACCCCGCCGAACGGCGAGTGCACGCCCCCCGGCGGCGGGACCCCTCCGCCGGTCACCCCGCCCGTCACCCCGCCCGGGACGGAGCACACCAGCACCCCGGCCGCCCCGCACGGCGGCGAGGTCAAGGCCACCGCGGGGAACACCGGCCAGCAGCTGGCCTCCACCGGCGCCTCCGGCCTGGAGATCCTCGCCCCGGCCGGCATCCTGCTGCTGCTCGGCGGTGGCGTGCTCTACCGCCGCTCCCGGGTCCTCGCCCGCCGCTGAGGCCAGACAGACCGGTAGGCAACAACCGGCAGGCAAGAACCAGTAGGCCGAAACCAGAAGGTCGAAGCCGGTAGGCCAAACCAGTAGGTCGAAACCAGTAGGCCTAGCCCGGCAGCCGACGCCGGAAAACGCCCGCGCCCGGGCCGCCCCGTCGCACGATTCGACGGGGCGGCCCGGGCGCGGGCATGTGCGCTACCAGGTGGAGCGGACCTGCCGGATGATGCGCCGCTTCAGTCGGACCGTCCGGCTGCCGTCGGGGTACAGCCGGAGCCGGTCGAGCTCCCACTGCCCGTACTCGGCGTGGTCGGTGAGCAGTTGACGCGCGGCGTTGCGAGAGGTGCCGCGCGGCAGACGAAGCGACTGGTACTCGTACTCCGGAAGCCGGACCGGTTTGGTAGGGATCAAGACTTTCCTCCGCTGCTGTGCTGCCTGCAAGCCTACGGCGCGCCGCCGGCCGGTGGCCGGTTCGGGTCCGGACCGCCCCGGGCGGCAGGACGAGCCTTTCCCGGGTCGGAGCTGACCGTCAATCAGTTTTTCCCTCCGGTACGGATACCCGCCCCGGGCCGCGCTGATGCGCGTACGAGGAGTCCCCAACAGCCGTGGGATTCGGCCGGGGAGCGCGGTGACAGAAGGGTGCGGAACGGACATCCAGGGTGAACTTGCCCAGTTTTCACGGCTGTAGGTGACAACCGCTGTGCGTGTCGTCGCCAGGTGGAGATAGCGTCTGCACCATGTCTGATGCCGCGCAGCTGACCATCACCGAGGTACGGGCCGCCGCAGAGGCGGTCAAGGCCGCCATCGACCGCCACTTGCAGGCCGTCTCCGGCTCCACCGAGCCCGGGGATCCGGTCGTCGTGCACGCCTACGAGGAGCTTGCGGCGGCCGCCATTGCCTACGACCAGATCCTGTACGAGGTCTACGACGAGGTCACCCCGTTCGAGATCCCGGGCGACGAGTCCGGGACGGGTTACCAGGGGCCCGAACAGCCCGAGGCGATCAGTGTGCTGATCCGCCGCGACTACCTGATCGCCGACCCGAAGCGCCTGCGTGCCCAGGCCGAACGGGTCGACGAGACACTCACCCCCGGCGGGGGCGGCGAGGCCGAGGTGACGGCGGCGATCGGCGTGCTGTTCGGCGAGTACGAGCCGGACGAGATCGCCGCCCGGGCCGAGGAGTTCGGCCTGGAGGAGGGCGACTCCACGCTGTGGGTGTCCGCCACCGACCCGGCCGAGCCCGGCGAGTGGCTTCCCGAGCCGTTCGACAGCGCCGACCCGGAGCTGCTGATCTGCCGTTTTGACGTCAGCGAGGTCTACGACGACGAGCTGGACGACTGACGGACCACCCGTCCCACCCGGGAAACGCCCAGGACGAAGGGCCCGGGACGCATCGGCGTCCCGGGCCCTTCGCCGTGCACCTGCCGCCTACTACTGGTCGGTGAGGACCGACCGCAGGCGGGTGGTGCGGGGAGCGGCGGGGCGGTCGGCGACCGCCTGGGCGAGCGCCGGGCCGGCCGCGTGGACCACCGACAGGTGCCGCTCGGCCCGCCCGAACGCCGTGTACACCCACTGGCGGGTCAGCTGCCCGGCCGCGTCCTCCGGCAGCACCACGACCGCCGCCGGCCAGCGCCGGCCCACCGCCTGATGCGCCGTCATCGCCCAGCCGTGGCGCAGCTTCGCGGCCTGCTGCGGGGAGAGCGTGAGCCGCCCGCCGTCGGCCAGCTCCAGGTGCAGGCCGGTGGCGTCGCCGTCCAGCACCCGCCCGGGCAGGTTGACGCCCAGCGCGGGGGAGTGCACCACCCGGTCGCCCGGGTCGAATCCGCCGAACCGGCCCGGGCCGGGGTTCAACCTGGCCTTGGCGGCGGCGTTCAGCGCCCGGGTGCCGGCCGGGCCACCGTGGCCCGGGGTCAGCAGCACGGTCTGCTCGGACGGGATCGACAGGGCGCGCGGAATGGAGTCGGTGAGCAGCTGCACGGCGCGGTGCACCGCCTCGCCGCCGTCCTTGGCGGTGAGGATCACCACCTCCTTGTCGGGAGCGTCCACCGGCTGGAGTTCGCCGATGCCGATGCCCGAGACCAGTTCGCCGATCGGCCCGAAGTCCGGCGTGCGGGAGGCCACCGCCGGGCACACCTTGGCGGCCAGCAGGTCGGCGAAGAACCGGCCGGGACCGGCCGACCACAGGCCGCCCGGGTCGCCCGACAGGACCAGCCGGGTGCCGTCCGCGAGCGCCTCCAGCAGGGTGGCGGCGGTCTCCACGTCGAGCAGCGGGGCGTCCAGCACCACCAGCACGTCCAGCGGCAGGGTGCCGTCCACCGCGCGCGGCAGCTGCTCGCCGTAGAGCAGTTCGGCCAGGGTGCCGATCCGGTCGGCGGCGGGGGAGCCCTCCGGGAGCAGCGCGGCCAGCGAGTCGCGGCCCTGGCCCGTCCAGGTCGCCGCCCACACCCGCAGGCCGAGCCCGGCGGCGGCGTGCAGCAGCGCGGCCGGTTCGGCGCGGGCCGCCTCGCCGCCGGTGTGCAGGACCAGGCCGGACCCGGCGACGGTGCGCACCAGCTCCTGCGCGGACCGGGACGGGGCGGCCGCGGCCGCCTCCTCCCACGCGGCCGGGCCGGGCTGCACGGGAGCTTCAGCAGCCGGTCCCTCCTCGGCAGAAACCTCGGCGGATTCCTCGGCGGGCTCCTCGGCGGCAGGCTCGGGCTCTTCGGCGGCAGGCTCGTCGGAGGGGCTCTCGGTGTCCTCGCCCGGCGCGAAGGTGGACTGCAGCCGGACCAGGCCCTCGCCGAGGCTCTCCTCCGCCAGCGCGAGGCGCTCCAGGGCGAGCAGGGTGCGGACGGGCGGCTCCTCGTCCTCGTCGTGGCTGCCGGGCGGCATCGGCAGCTCCTCCTGGAACGGCATCACCCGCCCGTCCACCAGCACCGCCTGGAGCGCGCCCGCCGGGTCGGGGACGTGCTGGGCGCGCAGCGCCTCGGAAACCTCGGCGAGCTCCTGCGCGGAGTGCCCGCGCAGCGCGGCCTGCTCCAGCAGCCAGGCCACCAGCGCCTGGGCGCGCCGCGGGTCGCCGGGCTGCGCCTTCGGGCCGAGCAGCCCGCGGGCGAAGCCGTCCGCGTGCTCGGGGCGGACGCCGGGCAGCGAGAGCACCGCCCACGGGTCCTCGCGCAGCAGCTCGGCCGCGCCCTCGCCGAGCTCGGCGACCGCGGCGGGGGCGAGCTGCGCGGGCGCGCCGCCGGCCGCCAGCACCTCGGCGACGGCGCTCAGCGCGGCCTGCCGCTGGGCGTCGCCGCCGGGGCCGTCGGCGCGCGGCGCGGCGGCCGAGCCGGCGGCGGACGGAGCGTCAGGGCCGGCCTGGCCGCTCCGGCCGACGGCCCGGATCGCTTCGGCGAGGGCGGCGACGGTACCGGCGTGCTGCTCGGCGGCCGGGGCCGGGCTCTCCTCGGGGGTGGTCATGCGGAAGGCTCCTTCAGCGGGTGGGCGGCTACAGCTCCGTCCAGCCCTGGTCCGGGTAGCGGTGCACCGGGGCCGATACGTCGTCCAGGGCAGCGCGGATCTCACTCGGAAGCGTAAGGGCCTCCACCGACAGTGAGGACTGCAGCTGGGCGGCGGTGCGGGCCCCCAGCAGGGCGGCCGACACGCCGGGACGGTCGCGGACCCAGGCGAGGGCCACCTTCAGCGGTGTGGAGGCCAGGCCGTCGGCGGCGGTCGCCAGCGCGTCGACGATCCGGCGGGACGCCTCGCCCAGGTACGGCTTGACCGCGCCGGCGGGGTGCTGGGCGGTGCCGCGCGACTCCGTCGGCACACCGTGCCGGTACTTGCCGGTGAGCACGCCCCGGCCGAGCGGCGAGCCGGCCAGCAGGCCCACCCCGGCGTCCAGCGCGGCGGGCAGCGCCTCGCGTTCGATGCCGCGCTGGAGCAGCGAGTACTCGAGCTGGACGGCGGCCAGCGGGGTGCGGCCGGGCGAAGCGCGCTGCCAGGCCGCGGACTTGGCGAGCTGCCAGCCGCTGTACTGGCACACCCCGGTGTACCGGGCCCGGCCGGAGGAGACGGCCAGGTCGAGCGCGTGCAGGGTCTCCTCGGTGGGTGTGGCCGGGTCGTACCCGTACACCTGCCAGAGATCGACGTGGTCGGTGCCGAGCCGGCGCAGCGAGGTGTCCAGGGCGTTCAGCAGGTGGCCGCGGGAGGTGTTGTGGCGGCCGGAGCCGGGCAGCAGACCGGCCTTGGTGGCGATCACCAGCTCGGAGCGCGGGATCAGGCCGTCCGTCAGCCGGGACAGCAGGTATTCGGCGCCGCCGTCGGCGTACACGTCGGCGGTGTCCACCAGGGTACCGCCGGCGTCCACGAAGGCCTTCAACTGCTCGGCGGCCTCGTGCTCGTCGGTGTCCCGGCCCCAGGTGAGGGTGCCCAGGCCGAGTCTGGAGACTCGCAGGCCGGTGCGCCCGAGCTGTCGCTGTTCCATCGCGCCCCTCCGTCAACCGTGCCGCGCCACCCGCGATGGCGCAGGTCGGGGGCGGTTCCCCCCACGTGCGTGAGAGTAGCGGCGAAACCTGCCACCGCCCGGGACGACCCGCCCGGCCGACAGGCTCAGCAGTACGTCTCGACGAACAGCAGGACGCGGCCGTCGGCGTCGGCGAACTCGTACGCCTCGTGGGCCGGCAGCTCGGCGGCGCCGAACCGGGCGCGGGCTTCGAGCCGGGCGGCGGGGCGCTCGTCCGGGGTGAGGAAGCGCGGGACCCACAGCCGGGCCCGCTCGTCGTGCTCCACGCCCAGCGTCATCCGGTCGGCGGTGACGGCGAGCGGCTGGGCGCGGCGGACGTCCAGCGGCCCGCGGGTGAGGCGCCAGTGGCAGCGGTCGGCGTCGGTGAAGCCGCCGTCGGTGACGGGCATCGGGTGGTGGCGGACCTCGGCCCGGTCGTCCGGCGGTGCGGGCATGGCCGCCACCAGGTCGGCGAAGGCCATGGCCTTCGGTCACTTCTTCGGCATCCGTGCAGTGTGTCAGCGGTGTGGCGGACGACACGGCTACCGGTCAGTAGCGGACGGTCGGCACGGCGGCTACTCTCACCGCACCACCGGACTGGAAGGCAGTGGGCACATGCGACTCGGGATCAACCTCGGTTACTGGGGACTCGGCCTGGACGCCGACAACATCGCCGTCGCCCAGGAGGCCGACCGGCTCGGCTACGCGGTCTGCTGGGCCGCCGAGGCGTACGGCTCGGACGCCGCCACCGTGCTGTCCTTCGTCGCCGCGAAGACCGAGCGGATCGACGTCGGCTCCGCGATCTTCCAGATCCCGGCCCGTACCCCCGCGATGACCGCGATGACCGCCGCCACCCTCGACACCCTCTCCGGCGGCCGCTTCCGGCTCGGCCTCGGCGTCTCCGGCCCGCAGGTCTCCGAGGGCTGGTACGGCGTCAGGTTCGACAAGCCGCTGGCCCGCACCCGCGAGTACGTGGAGATCATCCGCAAGGCCATGACCCGCGAGCGGCTGGTCCACGACGGCGCCAACTGGACGCTGCCGCTGCCCGGCGGGCCCGGCAAGGCCCTCAAGCTGACCGTCCACCCGGTGCGCGAGCACATCCCGCTGTACATCGCCTCGATGGGCCCGAAGAACCTCGAACTCACCGGCGAGATCGCCGACGGCTGGCTCGGCCTGTTCTTCTCCCCCGAACACGCCTCGCTCTCCGTCGAAGCCCTCGCCGCCGGCCGCGCCAAGGCCGGCCTGACCCTGGACGGCTTCGACCTCTGCCCCACCGTCAACATCGCGGTCGGCGACGATGTCCACGCCGCCGCCGACACCCTGCGCGACTACACCGCCCTCTACCTCGGCGGCATGGGCAGCAAGGAGAAGAACTTCTACAGCCAACTCGCCCGGCGGATGGGCTTCGAGCAGGCCGCCGACGAAGTCCAGACCCGCTACCTCGCCCGCGACAAGGCCGGCGCCGCGGCCGCCGTCCCGCACGACTTCATCGACGCCACCGCCCTCCTCGGCGACACCGCCCGCATCGCCGACCGCATGCAGGCCTACGCCGCCGCCGGCGTCACCACCTTGACCCTCGCTCCGGCCGGCTGGACGCTCGACGAGCGGATCGCCGCCCTGCGCACGGGAGTTGACGCCCTGGAGCGGGCCGGACTCGCCTGACACAGCCGATGGTGCTGTCAGGTGGTGTCCCCGTTCGGGTGCGGAGGACTGCTGGTGGGACCGCTCAGATCGCTCGGGTTGCTCTGGCCGCGCGATTCGAGCCAGCGGCGGTACCGTTCAGCTGGGTCGGGCCGGGGTCTCCACTCGGTGATCGGGCCGTGCGATTCGTTCGAAAGGGAAAACGAGTCGGGAGGATATGGCATGCCGTTGTTCTCGGAGTCCGGTCTCTCTGGCGACGTGATCGTGGACCAAGTTATGAAGTTCCATTCGGCGGGGCCCTGGTAGCTGCCGCTGTCCGAGAGGGTGCTGGGCTTGCCGAACGTCGGTGGGCGGTCCTGGTTTCCGTCCCCGCCGGCCCGGGTGAGGTCGGCCGGGTCGGGGTGCGGGCCGCCGCCGGGGCCGGGCGGGGCGCTGTGGTGCTTGGTCGAGGCGGCGCCGGCGTGCAGGCCGGCGCCCGCGCCGCCGGAGAGGCCGGAGCCGAGCAGGGTGGAGGTGTCGACCTTGCCGGTGGTCAGGTACTGGGTGGCCGCGTCGGCGCCGACCCCGGTGGCCGCACCGATCGCCGCCTTCCCGGGCAGCGACCGCGCGGCATTGCCCAGGCCGAGCCGGCCGGCCGCGCCGCCCAGCCCCTTGCCGACCAGGTGACCGGAGGCACCGCCGATCGCGCCGGCGAGGGCGTTCTGGCCCATTTCCTTCAGGTCGATGTTCCGGCGGTGCCCCTCGGCGAGCTCGATGCCCTGGGCGAGCAGGTCGATCGCGGCCATCTGGACGGCCTGTCTGGCCGCCATCGCCAGCATCTCCTTCAGCAGTGTCTTCAGGATCGTCGAAACCGCCGTCCTGCTTGCCGCGACGAACGCCGGTATCTGCGCCATCGAAGCACCGGCGGTCACCGGGGCCTCGGCCTCGGCGGTGGCGATCTCGAACGCCAGGATGCCCAGCTGCGCGACGATCTGGATCTTCGCGGTCTCCGCCGCGTTGGCGACCTGCTCCAGCAGATCGCCCATCCCGTCCAGCGCGTTGACCACGCCACCGAGCCGGCCCGGGTCGTCCTCGGTGCCCGCCCCGGCCGAGAAGCTGACCCAGTACGCGCCCAGCGCATCGGCAGCGGCACCCTGCTGCCCGTCGAGAGCACGCCGAATTGCCGAATCGGCGCCCTGCGCAGCCTCCTTGAGCCCCTCGGCCGCCGTGCGGCACTGCCCGGCCATCTCGCGCAACCGGTCCTCGTCCGCCTCCGGCCAACGGCAGCCCGCCAGCAGAAGCAGGACCCACTGAAGTGGCTCGGGGAGCTCAACGGCCACGGACTGGTACCTCCGACTGCGAACGGTCCACGACGGGGCCCGGCCGCCACCGCGCCGGAACAAGCCGTCCGGAGAAGCGGGTTCGAGCAGGAGCGAACGTATCCGGCCCGACCACCCACGTCCCGGCAGAACCACCGGCAGAAGTACGGGTTCCCGATTCCCGCCGGTGCGCGGCGCGCTGGTATGTTCCTGACGAATCATCCGCTGACGCGCCTGCAGTGTTGCCGCCGCGATCCGAGCAGGTGGCCGACAGCGTGGTGACGCGAGCGGACCGGGCACAGTCCCGCGCCGTCCTCCGCACCGGTCCCGGTGGGCCCGCCGCACCGTAAGGAGCCCGCCGTGCCGCTCACCCGCCAGGTGCAGGGCGTCGTCCCCGCTGTCCGGCCGTGACCGGCCCCGGCGAGTTCGGCGCACTGCTGCGCCGACTGCGACTGCGCGCGGGCCACAGCCAGGAACACCTCGCCAACGCCGCCGGGCTCGGCGTGCGCACCCTCGCCGACCTGGAACGCGGCAGGGCCCGCGGGCCGCAGCGCCGCACCGTCGAGGCACTCACCCGGGCCCTGGCCCTGGCCCCGGACGACACCCGTGCGCTGGAGGCCGCCGCGGCACTGGGCCGCCCGCGCGCCGTGCCCGCCCCGGCCACGGCACCGCTCGCCGGTACGCTCGCCCTTCCCCGCGACCTGCGGGACTTCACCGCACGCACCGAAGCGCTGGACGCAGTACGGGAGTTGGCCGCCCACGCCGCCCACGCCGCCCACGCCGCCCACGCCGCCCACGCCGCCCACGCCTCACACGCCGACCACGGCCCGGCGCCCGTCGCGCTGATCACCGGTCAACCGGGCCTGGGAAAGAGCGCGTTCGCCGTCCACGCGGCGCACCTGCTCGCACCCGACTACCCCGGCGGCCAACTCGCCCTCGACCTGCGCGGCACGGACGAACGGCCGACCGACCCGCGCGAGGCACTGGCCAGGCTCCTGCGCGCACTCGCCGTGGACGAGAGCGCCATACCCCGCAGCACCGAGGAACGCTCGGGCCTGTGGCGCACCCTCACGGCGGACCGACGGCTGCTCATCCTCCTCGACAACGCCGCGAACGAGGACCAGGTACGCCCGATGCTGCCCGACCGGGGCACCTCCCTGACCCTGGTGACCAGCCGGAACTCGCTGGCCGGCCTGGAGTCGGCCTGCCGGACGGACCTCGCCCTGCTGCGCCGGGAGGAGGCCGTCCACCTGCTGACCCGCATCCTCGGCGCCGACCGGGTCGCCGCCGAGGAGCAGGCCGCCCGCGATCTCGCCGACCTGTGCGGCCGGCTGCCGCTGGCCCTCCGGGTGGCCGGCCAACGGCTGGCCGCGCGACCGGCCGAACGCATCGCCACCCTCGTGTCGCACCTCACCGACGAGGAAAGACGGTTGGACGCCCTCCGCGCCGGCAGCCTGGAAGTCCGTGCGGCGTTCGCCCTCTCCTACCGCCGGCTCGCGCCCGCCGCCCGCACCCTGCTGCGTCGCGCCGCGCTCGCGCAAGGACCGGACTTCAGCGCCCACACCCTCGCCCTGTTCGCCGACCTGCCCCTGCGCCAAGCCCGGCAACTGGCCGAGGACCTCGAACAGCAGGGACTGCTGCACGCCACCCCGCAGCCGGACCGCTACCGCTTCCACGACCTGCTGCGCCTGTTCGCGGCCGAGCAGCTCGCCGACGACGACCCCACCGTGATCGAACGGATCCGATCGACGGCCGCCCGCCGCCTGCTGGCCCGGGTCGAGGCCGCCGCCGCGCACTTCGACGCCGAACACGACCGCCCTGCCGGGCACGATCCCGACCCGTCCACCGCACCGACCGACGCCGGGCAGGCCCGCGCCTGGCTGGAGGCCGAACGCGAGCAGTGGCTCTGGGCCCTGCGGCACGCCCACGACCGCGGGCTGCACCGCGAGGTCGTGGACACCGCCGAGGCCATGCACTGGTTCTCCGACCGCACCCAGCACTGGGAGCAGTGGACCGAGGTGTTCGAGCTGTCGGCGGCATCGGCCGAAGCCATCGGCTCCCGCGCCGAGCAGGCCGCCCACCTCAACTACCTGGCCTGGGCGTACAACCTGTGCAGCTACGACCACCGGCGGGCCCTGGAGACCGCCGACCGGGCCCACACCGCCGCCCTCGCCGCCGGAGACCGCCTGCAGCAGGGCTGGGCCCTCGGCTACGGCGCCGGAGCCCTGCACCGCCTCGGCCGCACGGAGGAGGCCACCGCCCGGATGCGGTCCGCCGCCGACTGCCACCGGCACAACCCCGACCCGCGCGGCCGACTCGCGGAAGTGAGCGCCTGGAACGCCCTCGGCACCCTGCTGCGCGACGCGGGCGAAACCGAACAGGCACTCACGGTCCACCGGCGCGCCGAAGCCGTCTGCCGGGCCGGGTTCCCCGGCCGGACCCCCGCGCTGCACACCGTCTACCTCGCCATCACCGAGCACCAACTCGGCTGCGACCTGGCCGCCCTGACCCGCTGGAGCGAAGCCGAGTCATCGCTGCGCCGGGCACTGGCCACCTTCGAGTCGCTCGACATGCCAGCCTGGAGCGAACCCGTCCGGCTCGACCTCGCCGTCGCCCTGCACCATCAGGGCCGCCGCGAGGAGGCCCGGGCCGAGCTGACCGCGGCCCATCGCGCGCTCGTCGACCTCAACCACCGGCGCCACACCGAAGCCGCCGACCTGCTGCACGAGTTGGCCGCGGAACCTACGGGCTGAACCCCCGACAGCCGGACCCGGCGCGGCAAAGGCCGCCGCGCTGGGGCCCGTGCGGGGCGCGGGTGCGCGGTCGTCCGGCAGAAGTACGCAGGACCGCGCTTCTGCCGGGGAAACCGCATGCTCCATGGATTCCAGGACGTCGAGGAGTTGGCCTCTCGCCTGCTCGGCGTGGTGCTGAACGGCCGTCAGGGCCGCCGCGACGGCACCGACCTGTTCAGGAGTGTGCAGCGCCCAGGGGGAGGACAGCAGCTCCGACAGGCCTTCGGCGCCTGAGCCCACGCCGAGGGTCTGCGCTGTCACGGGCGGTGCATGACCCGGCCGTTGGCAAACTCTCGGACTCACGTGATTATTCCCGGCCGATCACGAGAACGACGGAGCCCTGCGTTCGGCTGCACGAGGCGGCCATGACAGCACACACACAATCATCAGGATGTATCCTGCTAAAGGGTGAACGCCGCAGGCGGGGCGCCGTCGGTGCTGCGGTACTTATTCAGCCGCCGGTGCTGCGGTACTTGTTCAACCGAAGACTTCCACTGGACCAAGAGAGCTTCTCGGCGAGGTATCTCATGGAAGACATCACTGCACACGCCTCAGACACTTTCGTGATTCCCAACGGCGAGATTTTCGCGTACGGAGGCGAGTCGATTCAGATCAAGAAGCACGTCCTCCTGCCCGGGCACGACATACTCCGCGGCGCTATCCTGCAAGACCAGCGCACCGGCCAGCGCTTTTTCGTCACCGAGGCTGACCTGGCCCGGTACAAGTCTCCTGACCCGTCACCTGAACTCGGCTAAGTCATAAACGACTTGTCAATATAGACGGCCCAACGTTTACTCTGTCGGCAGCGTCGCCGACAGAGTAACGTCACGTATGGGTGGGCGTTGATCTCGAGTCACGAGACTCCCAGCCTGCTGTCAGTCCGTCAAAGCACCGCCGAGGTGCGAATTCTGCTGCGGGTGCATCTGACGCCAGGGCGACGCGCCCCGGCCGGGCCGGGAACGGGCGGGTCAAGGGCTGGGAAAGTCCGCTGGTCGGTGGGGCGGGAGGTTCCGATACGATCATCGCGCCCGTCGCCGGGCCGAGAGTGCCGCGGCGACCGGTCGAGTGTCTGAACCACCGTTCCAGGGGGACATGTTGAGCATCCGTCGTTCGATCGCCGCCGCCGTCTTCGTCGCCGCGGTCGCCGCCCCGACCGCCCTCGGGGCCAACCCGGCCCTCGCCGACACCACGCCCACCGGCCAGTCCCTGCCGGACGCCCCGGCGACGGCCGACACCCCGGCGGACGCCACCCCCGCGCCCACCGGCATCACGCCCGAGGAGGAGGCCGAGCTGCGGGCCCGGCTGGCCAAGGTGATCGAGGAGCCGGGGCACAGCCGCTACTTCTACGAGCACGCCAAGGCGGCGATGGCCGGCACGGCCGAGGACGTCAAGCACTTCCTGGACGTCGAGATGCCGCAGATCATTCGCCAGGACAAGCGCGTCCGGGTCTCCCAGATCCTTCACCAGGCCGCGCCCGGCAGCCGCATGGAGGCGGCCGCGAGCAAGGCGCTGGACGGTGACGACGCGGCGATCGACCACTTCCTGGACGTCGAGTGGCCGCAGATCATCCGCGAGGACAAGCGCGTCCGGGTCTCCCAGATCCTTCACCAGGCCGCGCCCGGCAGCCGGATGGAGGCGGCCGCGAGCAAGGCGCTGGACGGTGACGACGCGGCGATCGACCACTTCCTGGACGTCGAGTGGCCGCAGCTCGCCAATGACGAGCGCTGGCTGACGGTGCTCCGCCGGCTGATCCAGCCGGGCAGCTCGCTCACCCTCACCGAGGCCGCCACCCAGGCGCTGAGCGCGGACGACCTCAAGGCGTTCCTGGCGGGCCTGGACAGCATCAGCGACAGCGAGACCCGCCTGCGGATCTCCCAGGCCATGTCGCTCGGCGGCCCCGAGGTCCGCAAGGCCGCCGGCGAGGCCATGGACTCGAACGACTCCGAGTTCCTGCACGTCTTCCTGACCACCGGCCTGGCCGAGGCGCAGGCCCGGGACACCGCCAACGCGCACGAGGCGGGCGGCAACGGCGGCAACACGGGCGGCAACGGCGGCAGCACCGGCAGTGGCACGGGCACCGGTGGCACCGACAGCGGCACCCAGAACCAGGGCGGCCAGGGCGGCACCACCGTGACCCCGGCGTCCGACACGACCCAGACCGGCACCGGCACCACCCAGACCGGCACCGGCACCGGCACCGGCACGGGCACCCTCGCCTCCACCGGCGTCGACGCCCCGCTCGGCACCCTGGCCGCCGCCGGCGCGGCCTCCGTGGCCCTCGGCGCCGCCCTGGTGGCCGCCCGTCGCCGCCGGCAGCAGCAGTCCTGACCCCGCTCCGTCCGTCGAACGCGCGGGCCGGCCGCTACAGCCAGCCCGCGCGTTTGAACAGGCGGTGCAGGACGACGCAGACGCCGCCCATGACGGAGAGCGCGGCGGGGTAGCCCCAGGGCTGGCCGAGTTCCGGCATGTGCTCGAAGTTCATGCCGTAGATACCGGCGATCATCGTGGGGACGGCGGCCAGCGCGGCCCAGGCGGAGATCTTCCGCATGTCGTCGTTCTGCTGGACGGAGACCTGCGCGAGGTTGGCGGAGAGGATGTCGGAGAGCAGGCGGTCCAGGCTCTCCACCATCTCGTTGACCTTGGCCAGGTGGTCGGCGACATCCCGGAAGTAGGGGCGCAGTTCGGCGGGGACGAAGGGCACCCAGACCTCGCCGGAGGCGGTGCCGGCCCGGGTGAGACGCAGGGCGGGCTCCATCAGCGGATAGGTGGCCTTACGGAAGTTCACCACCTGCCGTTTGAAGGAGTAGATGCGTTCGGCGGCGCCGCGGACCCGGCCGGGGGAGAAGATCTCGGCCTCCAGCTCGTCCAGGTCGGTCTGGAGTTCGGTGGCCACGTCGAGGTACTGATCGACCGCCAGGTCGCAGATCGCGTACAGCACGGCGGCGGGGCCGTGCGCCAACAGCCCGGGCTGCTTCTCGAGTTCGGCCCGCAGGTCCTTGAGCGGGCTCTCCGGCCCGTGCCGGACCGTCATCACGTACGAGTCGCCCAGAAATATCATCAACTCGCCGATGGACACCGACTCGTCCTCCGGGTGGTACCCGGCGGTCTTCAGGACGGTGAACACCGAGTCCTGGTAGATGTCCACCTTCGGGCGCTGATGCGCCGTCAACGCATCCTCGATCGCCAGCGGGTGCAGGCCGAACTCCTCGGCGACATGGTCGAATTCGGCCCTCGTCGGGTCCGCCAGGCCGATCCACACGAAGCCGTCGCCGGACGCCCGGACCGCCGCCAGGGCGTCCGAGAAGTCCTCCGGTCCCTCGGTGCGCCGCCCGTCCCGGTAAGTGCCGCAATCCACGATCATGCCCGCCATTGTGACCCGAACCCGAGGGCCGCCGGGAGGGGCGCACCCCGTACGCTTGCGGTATGCCCACCCTGCTGCTCGTGCGCCACGGCCGCTCCACCGCCAACACCGCCGGAATCCTGGCCGGCTGGACGCCCGGCGTCGGGCTGGACGACACCGGCCGCGCGCAGGCCGCCGCCCTGCCCGAGCGGCTGGCCCAGCTGCCCATCGTCCGGCTGGTCAGCAGCCCGCTGGAGCGCTGCCGCCAGACCCTGGAACCGCTGGTCGCCGCCCGCCCCGAACTCGGCCCGCCCGACCTCGACGAGCGGCTCGGCGAATGCCACTACGGCGACTGGACCGGCCGCCCGCTGTCCGAACTCGCCGAAGAACCGCTCTGGCGCACCGTCCAGGACCACGCCTCGGGCGCGGCCTTCCCCGGCGGCGAGTCACTGCGCACGCTCAGCCACCGCACCGTGGACGCCGTCCGCGAGTGGAACGAGAAGATCGCCGTCGAACACGGCCCGGACGCGCTCTGGGTGGTCGCCACCCACGGCGACGTGATCAAGGCGATCGTCGCGGACGCGCTCGGCCTGCACCTCGACCACTTCCAGCGGATCTCGGTCGAGCCGTGCTCCGTCTCCGCGATCCGCTACACCCCGAACCGCCCGTACCTGCTGCGCCTCGGCGACACCGGCGGCCTGGCCTCGCTCGCCCCGCGCCCGCACGGCCACTCGGCCGGGGACGACGCGGTGATCGGCGGCGAGACCGGCACCGTCTGAGTCCGCCTGCCCGGCACGTCCGAGCAGCACCTGGCCGGCACCGTCCCCACCAGGAATCCGCGCCCCCCGCACCCCACGGCAGGCCCGTTTGGCCGTAGGGTGAGAGCGAGAAGACCGCACACCCCCGTACCGGAGCGAGCAGCGTGTCCCGTCAGGTCCACTTCTACGACCAGCCCGAGCGGTTCGTGGCCGGCACCGTCGGCCAGCCCGGTGCCCGGGCGTTCTACCTGCAGGCCTCCTCGCGTGGCCGGATCACCAGCGTGCTGCTGGAGAAGGCCCAGGTAGCCGCCCTCGCCGAACGCATCGAGGAAGTCCTCGACGAGGCGCTGCGGCGCAGCGGCGGCGAGGCCCCGATCCCAGCCGCCGCGCCCGTCGAGCTGCTCGACGCCGCCCCGCTCGACCTGCCGCTGGAACAGGAGTTCCGGGTCGGCACCATGGCGCTGGCCTGGGACGCCCGCGAGGAGTGCCTGGTGGTCGAGGCGCAGGCGTACGTCGAGGAGTCCGAGGACGAGGACGAGATCGAGGTCTTCGACAACGAGAACGGCCCCGACCTGCTGCGGGTGCGGCTCAGCGGCGCGATGGCCCGGGTGTTCGCCAAGCGCGCCCTCGACCTGGTCGCGGCGGGCCGCAAGCCCTGCCCGTTCTGCAACCTGCCGCTCGACCCCGAGGGCCACCTGTGCCCGCGCGCGAACGGCTACCGGCGCTGAGCGAGCAGCCGGCCGTGGAAGCCCCCGGCACCGACCCGGCCACCAGCGCCGCACTGGCCGCCGACACCCCCGCCGCCCTCGCCCTGCTCCGCGAGGGCGCGCTGACCGTCCACGGCCGGGTCACCGACGCCTCCAACGCCGTCCTGTACTGCACCGCCACCCTCGACGGCGTCACCGCCCCGTGCGTGTACAAGCCCGTCGCCGGTGAACGCCCGCTGTGGGACTTCCCCGACGGCACCCTGGCCGGCCGCGAGAGCGCCGCCCACGAGGTCTCCGCCGCCACCGGCTGGCAGTTGATCCCGCCGACCGTCCTGCGCGAGGGCCCCGCCGGCCCCGGCATGGTCCAGCTGTGGATCGAACCCGACCCGGACGCCCCCGAACTCCTCGACCTCCAGCCACTGGACGGGCCCGCCGACGGCTGGCTCCCCATCGTCCGCGCCGAACTCGACGCCGGCCGCCAAGCCTGGCTGGTGCACCGCGACGACGAACGGCTGCGCCGGCTCGCCGTGCTGGACGCCGTCCTCAACAACGCCGACCGCAAGGGCGGCCACTGGCTGACCGCCGCCGACGGCCGGCTCTACGGCATCGACCACGGCGTCACCTTCCACACCGAGCCCAAACTCCGCACCCTGCTGTGGGGATGGGCCGACCGCCCGCTCACCGCCGACGCCCTCGACGTCCTCGGCAAGCTCGCCACCGACCTCGACGGCACCCTCGGCGAGCGGCTGCGACCGCACCTGACAGCAGCCGAACTCGACGCGCTGCGGGCCCGGACGGGCGCGCTGCTGGCCCTGGGACGGCATCCGCTGCCGTCGGCTGACTGGCCGTCTATTCCCTGGCCGCCGGTCTGATACCGATCCGAAACAGAGAACAAGCGGAATCAAGCCGATCATGCCAGCAGGTTGGTCTTTCAAATCAGTGCACGGTTAGAGTCGGTGCCATGCATGCCTGGCCCACTTCCGAGGTTCCCGCCCTGCCCGGTCAGGGGCTTCCCCTGCGCATTTACGACACCGCCACGAGCAGTGTCCGAGAGGTCGTGCCCACCGGCCCGACCGCCCGGCTCTACGTCTGCGGCATCACTCCCTACGACGCGACCCACCTGGGCCACGCAGCCACCTACAACACCTTCGACCTGGTCCAGCGGGTCTGGAAGGACGCCGGCCACGACGTCCTGTACGTCCAGAACGTCACCGACGTCGACGATCCGCTGCTGGAGCGCGCCGTCGCCACCGGCCAGGACTGGACCGAACTCGCCGCCCGCGAAACCGCCCTGTTCCGCGAGGACATGACCGCGCTGCGGATGCTCCCGCCCGCGCACTACATCGGCGCCGTCGAATCCATCCCGTGGATCGTCCCGCTGGTGCAGCAGCTGCTCGCCTCCGGCGCCGCCTACGAGATCGACGGCGACATCTACTTCTCCGTCGAGTCCGACCCGCACTTCGGCGAGGTCTCCGGGCTCACCCGCGAACAGATGCTGCCGATCTTCGCCGAGCGCGGCGGCGACCCCGAGCGCCCCGGCAAGAAGAACCCGCTCGACGCGCTGCTCTGGCTCGCCGCCCGCCCCGGCGAACCCGCCTGGGACACCGAACTCGGCCACGGCCGGCCCGGCTGGCACATCGAGTGCGTCGCCATCGCGCTCAAGTACCTCGGCATGGAGTTCGACCTCCAGGGCGGCGGCAGCGACCTGTCCTTCCCGCACCACGAGATGGGCGCCTCGCACGCCCAGGTCGCCCTCGGCGCCCACCCCTACGCCCGCGCCTACGTGCACGCCGGCATGGTCGGCCTCGACGGCCACAAGATGTCCAAGTCGCGCGGCAACCTGGTGTTCGTCTCGGCCCTGCGACGCGACGGCATCGACCCCGCCGCGATCAGGCTCGCGCTGCTCGCCCACCACTACCGCAGCGACTGGGAATGGACGGCCGAGGACCTCGACACCGCCCTCACCCGCCTCGCCACCTGGCGCGCAGCGGTCTCCCGCCCGGACGGCCCCCCGGCCACGACGCTGCTCGGGGAGCTCCGCGAGGCCCTCGCCAACGACCTCGACGCACCCGCAGCCCTTGCGGCAGTGGACCGTTGGGCCGCGACGGCCCACGCGGTGGGCGGCGAGGACACGGGCGCCCCGGGCCTGGTCTCCCGCGCGGTGGACGCGCTGCTCGGCGTAGCGCTCTAGGGGTACGCAATCAGGGGCGCGTGGGGGTACCTCCCGGCCCGCTAGGTGTTCTGTCCTGTGAGGTTGGGGACGCGGCTGGCGGGTGGTTTGCCTGCGAGTGCGGTGTGTCCGCGGTGGTGATTGTAGGTGTGGAGCCAGGCG